>NZ_JBWWVS010000004.1:0-429446 GCF_056675615.1 Xanthomonas sp. NCPPB 2864 | reverse complement strand
TTCCACATCGATCTTGCTGGTGGTGTGGGCGAAGACGTAGGTACGCAGTCCGGACAGCAGCACGTCGAACACCGCCATCGAGACCAGCCCGATCGCGATCACGTCCAGCGTGGTCAGGCCGTTGTGCACCAGCACCTTGTCCATCACCACTTGATAGAACAGTGGCGTGATCAGCGCGAACAGCTGGATGAAGAACGAGACGATGAAGACCTCGAGCATCAACTTGCGGTACTTCACCACTGCGGGAATGAACCAGCTGAAGTCGAACTTGGCCAGGTCGCCCAGCACCGAAGCCCGCGAGGCCAACTGCAACAACCGCCCCTGGTAACGAGCCTCGAACTCGGTGGGCGAGATGGAGCGCGGACGTTTTTCGACCAGATCGTGGATCAGGATCTGGTCCGCACTTACCTTGGCGACGATAAAGGCATCGCCATCCGGCACCAGGGCCAGCGCTGGTAACGCGGCCATGCCGATCCGTGCGGCCGGCTGGGCCACGACCTTGGCTTTCAGCCCCAACTGCTTGGCGGCCAGCAGCAACGTGGTTTCGTCGAACGGCTCGCCGCCTCGTCCGAACCCATGCGCCAGCTGCACCGCGTCGGCGGCAACCCCATGAAATTGCGCTAGCAAGACCAGCCCCTGTAGTCCCAGATCCGGTCGGTCTTGCACCGACGAGCCGCCCTCGACTAACGAGAGCGACGCACTTCCCCCTGACATACGCGTTCCTTGCTGTCGAGCCCAAGCCGGACTCAAGTGATGGAATAGAATCTGAAGATGTTAAGAAGCTGTCAATCAGCCAACCCCTCGACTTCAATCAATCTTCTCAATCAAGCGTCTCCGAGGCTGAGACGCCATCACTTGATTGTGTGCCCACGGTGACCAGGACCTTGCCTCTCCGACCAGCCGCTGACGCCTGCCAGCGGCTTGACATCGTTGCCGATGCAAGCATGTCCGCCTGTCATATTTCCGCTACCATGCCAAGCCTCACGCCTACAACCGGCCCGTCGCATGTCCACTGCCCCGCAAAAGCCGCTCGCCATCCGCGAGCGTCTGTCCGAAGTCCGCTACGAAATCCGGGGCGAGCTGGCGCGACGAGCGCGGGAGCTGGAGGCGCAGGGCCGCAAACTGATCAAGCTCAATATCGGTAATCCAGGCGCGTTCGGGTTCCGTGCGCCGGAGCATCTGCAGCGCGCGATCGCCGACGACATGGGCCGCACCGATCCGTACACCCATCAGCAAGGCCTGCCGGAAGCGCGCGAGGCAATCGCCACCGCGTATGCGCGGCGCCAGCACCCGGATGCGCATCCGGACCGCATCTTCGTCGGCAACGGCGTCAGCGAGCTGATCGACCTGTCGCTGCGTGCGCTGCTCAATCCCGGTGACGAAGTGCTGGTGCCCTCGCCCGACTATCCGCTGTGGTCGGCCGCCACCATCCTCAACGATGGCCGGCCGGTGTATTACCGCTGCGCCCCGGAAAACGACTTCCAGCCGGACCCGGTGGAAATCGAGACGCTGGTGTCCTCGCGCACCCGCGCCATCGTGCTGATCAATCCGAACAATCCCAGCGGCGCCAGCTATTCGCGCGAACTGCTGGAGCGCATCGTGGCCATCGCCAGCAAGCACAACCTGCTGCTGATGGTCGATGAGATCTACGACCAGGTGCTCTACGACGACGCCGCCTTCGTGCCAGTGGCGCCGCTGGCCGGTGCGCATCCGTGCATCACCTTCGGCGGCCTGAGCAAGGTGCACCGCGCCTGCGGCTGGCGCGTGGGCTGGGCGCTGCTGTCGGGCGAGCAGTCGCGCATCAACGACCTGCGCAACGCGATGGACCTGCTCGGCGCGCTGCGCCTGTGCGCCAACGTGCCGGGCCAGTACGCCATCGACGCGGCAGTCAACGGGCCGGACACCATCTCGGCGCTGTGCGCGCCGGGTGGCCGTCTGTACGAAACCCGCCGTGCGGTGATCGAGGCCTGCGCGGCCAGCGAGCACCTGTCGCTGGTGGCGCCGGCCGGTGCGCTGTACGCGTTCCCGGCGGTGGTCGGCCCGGCCGCACGCAACTTCGACGACCATGAATTCGCGCTCGACCTGATGAACGAGGAAGGCGTGCTGGTGGTGCCGGGTTCCAGCTTCAACGTGCCCTACCGCCACCACTTCCGCGTGACCCTGATGCCGGAAGCGCCGGTGATGCGCGATGTCTTCGCACGCATCGACCGTGCGCTGGCACGCCGCGCCGAGGCGGTCACCAAGGTCGTGCCGCTCAAGTCGCGCAGCGTGGCCTGATGGCGGCGGCCGGCACGCCGCTGCGCTATCTGGCGCTCGGCGATTCCTACACCATCGGCGAAGGCGTTGCCCCCGAGCAGCGCTGGCCGGTGCAACTGGTCGACGGTTTGCGTGCCTACGGCTGGAATGTGGCGCCGCCGCAGATCATCGCCACCACCGGCTGGACCACCGACGAGCTGCAGGCAGGTCTCGATGCCGCTGCGCCGCAGGGGCCGTTCGAGCTGGTGAGCCTGCTGATCGGTGTCAACAATCAATACCGCGGACGCTCGCTGGACGAATACCGCAGCCAGTTCGATGCGTTGTTGCAGCGTGCGATCGGGTTCGCCGGCGGGCTTGCGGCACGCGTGTTCGTGCTGTCGATTCCCGATTGGGGGCTGACTCCGTTTGCGCATGCGCAGGGCGGCGATGCGCCACTGATCGGCGCACAAATCGATGCCTTCAACAGCGTAGCCGCCGAACGCTGCGCCGCGCGCTCGGTGCGCTTTGTCGACATCACCGCCACCAGCCGCGATGGCGGCGACGCTGCCGACATGCTGGTCGACGATGGCCTGCATCCCTCCGGCGCCATGTATGCGCGCTGGACCGCACTGGCACTGCCAGCGGCGCGCGATGCGATAGCGGCTGCCAACGCGATCGGGATGGACCACGCCACGCGTGAGCAGCCCCAATCGCCTTAGCAGGCCCCAAGCTAGCCGCGCACCAATCCTCATTGCCAAGGAACGACATTGCACAGCACCGCTACCCAACCCATGAGCCGCGCGCAGGCGCTGGCGATCGCGCGCGCGTTTTTGCCGCCGCATCCGCTGGGCAATCGCTACGACTATTACTACACCCAGGCCAAGCTGCGCACCGACCCGCTGTATCCGGGCGTGCTGGCCGAGTTGCGCAGCACCACCGCGCCCGTGCTGGATCTGGGCTGCGGGCTGGGCCTGCTCGCGCACGCATTGCGTGCCGATGGCCAGGCATTGGCGTATCACGGGGTGGATGTGGACGCGTCCAAGATTCGCCGCGCGCAACACATCGCGCAGCGCTCGGCATTGGGCAATACGCAGTTTGCCGTGGTCGATCTGAGCGTGGCCTGGCCGCAACACCGCGGCAGCGTGACCATTCTGGACGTGCTGCAGTATCTGCAGGCCGACATGCAGGCCAGCCTGTTGCGCAGCGTGGCGCAGATGCTGACGCCGGGCGCGAAGCTGGTGATCCGCAGCGCATTGGGCGATGCCAGCAGCCGTGGCCGCACCAGCCGCGTGACCGATGTGCTGGCGCATCTGAGCGGCTGGATGCAGCGCATGCCGCGCAGCTATCCCACCCGCGACAGCCTGCAGGCGCAGCTGGATGCCGCCGGTCTGCGCGCAACGTTTGCGCCGTTATACGGCAACACGCCATTCAACAACTGGTTGATCGTGGCCGAGCCGCGCTGAGGCAGTGCACAACGTGCCTGGCTCGCTTTAGAACGGCTGACAAGACGTAACGCGCGGTCGCCGGACGGATGTGGACGGCACGCAGTAACCAGGGTGTGCGCGTAGCACATGCCGCATCGGGCACCGGCCGCGCAGTCGTTTTGACAGCCGCTGTTGACGTCAAGCGGATGATCCCGGGCCACGTTGTTCAAGCGCGGTGTCCCACGCCCCAGAGAGTCCGCTGGTTGCCTTGTTGAAAGCCATGCACACCGACCATCTCGACGGGTCCTTGCCCGCCCACCGTCGCGGGACCTTACGCGGCCTGGATGCCGCGTAAGTGCCTACAGGGACGTACTTGCGGCGTGTCCCGCGACGGTGGGCGGGCAAGGGCCCTGCAGCCAAACAGCCAAACAGCAGATACACCGCTCTACCGCTGATCTATCGCACCTTACAAGCCCCAATACACAACGCAGCAAGCAATCAAGACTTAAAGCGATGGCGTCGTTTAGGCGCGATCAGCAGCTTGAATCAAAAGCTCGGTGGGTCGAGGGCGCGATGCCCTCACCACTTCCGGGACACGCCGTGAATCCATCCATGGAGGCTCCTTGGCGGCATCCATGCCGCCAAGGGTCCCGGAACCGGTAAGGACATCACGCCTCCAAAGTTGGTCGTACGCTGATGCAACCGCAAAACCGAGATGACCTATGCGAGGTGACTTAACGCAGCGGCTTGGTCGCTTGCATGCATGGGTGCATGGCTATTTAGCGATAGGGGCAAACCCAATCAACTTGCTGCCCGCCTTCGACGGAACGTGTTGTTCGGAAATCAGACCACGTCGTCCAGATCGCACAAGGTCCATGCAACCACCGCTGCATCTGACCCGCCGGCCGCCGTTCCTGCTCTTGCCATGCATACCGACGCTCTCGACTGGTCCTTGTCCGCCCACCGTCGCGGGACCTTACGCGGCATGGATGCCGCGTAAGAGCCTACACGGACGTACTTGCGGCGTGTCCTGCGAGGGTGGGCGGGCAAGGACCCTGCAGCGAAGTCGCAGAGCAGCCGCTCTACAACTGATCCATCCGCGCTAACCAATCACTTCGAGACAACCAAGTGATCGAGTCGCCGCGCCGTTTGGATCCAGGCAAAGGCCTGGTTTGCCAAGTGCGCGGCGCCCTCGCCGCTAGCGGGACACGCCGTGAATCCGTGCGTGGAGGCTCAGTGGCGGCATCCTTGCCGCCAAAGCCTGTCGTCTGGAGCAAGCTCAGAACTTCCAGGACAGCGTCAGCTCCACATCGCGCGGGTCGCCGTAGATCAATTGGCTTTGATAGACGATGTTGGCGTAGTACTTACGGTCGAACAGGTTGCGCACATTGAGCTGCGCCGACCATGCCTGGCTGATGTCGTAGCGTGCCATCGCGTTGGCCAACACCACGCTGCCCTGGGTCAGCCGTTGCGTTGTGCCCTGTGGCCCGGACATCAATTCGTGGATGGCCGACTGCCAGCTCAGGCCACCGCCCACGCGCCATGGGCCGGTCTGCCAGCTGGTGAACAGGGTAGCCTCGCGCCGCGGGCTGGTCGGATTGACGTCGACACCGCTGGCATCGTTGGCATCGAACTGGGCAAAGCCGAACGCGATCCGCCACTGCTCGGAGAGCTGCCCATCGAGCTGGAATTCTACCCCTTGGCTGACCGTGCCCTTCGCCGCCAGGAAAGCCTGATTGGTGGTGCCGGGCACGAATTGTCCGGGGTCGTTGACCGCCAGGTTGTCCTGCTCGATACGGAACAACGCCAGCGCCGCGTTGAGTTGGCCGCCGAGGTATTCACCCTTGGCGCCGACCTCGTAGCTGTTGCCTTCCAACGGGGCGAGATAGCGCCCGCTACGGTCGCGATTGTTTTGCGGCTTGAAGATGCCGGTGTAGCTGGCGTAGAGCGAATGGTGGTCGTCCACGTCCAGGATCAGGCCGGCGTACGGCGTGGTGCGGCCGCGACGCTCGTAGGTATTGGCCGGCACCAGTTGATCGGTGTTCTTCCAGTCGGTGACGCGTGCGCCGACGATGGCAGTGAGCGCGTCGGTCAGGCTAAAACGGCCGGCGGCATAGGCGGCCACCTGGCGCACGTCGCGTTCTTCGCCCTTTACCAGCGGCGTCCATTGCGGCTGCGCCATGCTGCCGGTCCAGGCATAGACGCTTTCGGCCGTCAGCACCTGCGGTGGCTGCGGCCCGTTGGACCAGCTGCGCACGTTGCGGTTCATCCAGGTGGCACCGGCGACCAGTTCGTGGTTGCGGCCCCACCAGGTCAGCGGCACGCTGAGGTAGGCATCCAGGCTGTTTTGCGCCGTGAGTGCGGGATAGCGCCCGCCAAAAGTGTTGGCAAGGCCCAGGCCGGTCTGGCGGTCCGGGTAATCGAAGTAGCCGAACAGCACCGACTTCCAATCGGCTTCGAACCGCTGATGCGAATATTCCACGTGCAGCTGCGCACCGTTGTCGAAGCGATGGGTCAGCCCGGCAAACGCATTGGTGGTGTCGGCCACGCCGCGCGCCCAGCGCGGCGTGAACGCATCCGAGCGTGCAAAATCGGTGCGGCTGCCGTCGCTGAAGTACGCCGGCACCCCGCCCCAGGTGGTGCCGCGGCCGTCGTTGCGCTGCTTGTTGATGCCGATGTAGGCGCTGGTGGCATCGCTGAAATCCGCATCGACGATGCCGTAGAACAGCGACGATTGCTTGCTGTAGTAATCGCGGAACGACTGCTTGTCCTCGTCGCTGGCAACCACCCGCCCACGCACGTTGCCGGCGGCATTCAACGGCGATTGCAGGTCGACGGTGCCGCGATAGCGGTCCCAACGCCCTGCCGACAGATCGACCCGACCGGTGAACACATCGCTGTCGGCATGCTTGCGCACCAGGTCGATCGACGCGGCCGGGCTGCCCGCGCCGGTGGTCAGGCCGTTGGCGCCGCGGATGATTTCCACCCGGTCGTAGATCGCCATGTTCTGCTGCACATCGCCGGTGTAGTCGGTGGGAATGCCGTCGATGCGGTAATAGTCCACTTCGAAGCCGCGCGCGTTGATGTAGGTGCGCTCGGTGTCCCAGGTCGGCGAGTTGAATCCGGCCACGGTGTCGGTGACGTCCTGCAGCGATTGCAGGTTGCGGTCGACGATCTGCTGGCGTGTCACCACCACCACCGACTGCGGCGTCTCGCGCAGCGACAGCTCCAGCTTGGTCGAACTGCGCGCCACATCGGCGGTGTAGGAGTCGCTGCCTTCGGTCGCGGCGCCGCGGTGTGCCTCGATCTGCAGGCGGTCCAGATCGACCGGGTCGCGCGTGCTCGATTGCGCCGCAGCCGCCAATGGCCATGCGCAAGCCAGCGCCAGCAGGGAGTACGCCAGCGGGAGCTGCGGCGAACGGAGATCCGCACGCGCAAGCACGCGCGCAGGGACGATGCGATGGGACATGGGGTCAGCCTCAAGAGCGAATATGGCCGTCGATGACGGCTATTGAGGCTGGCGTCGGCAGCGCCATCGGAAGGCGCGCACCGTTTGCTGGCTGGGGGCGCATGTTCGATCCGCGTTAAATCGCTGTCAATACATGCGCGGGTCGACGCCGGAACTCAGGAGCGCCAGCTCCGGGCAATCCGGCGAACAAAAAAGACGCGTCGCACCAGCGCGTTCCCGACGACAGGGGCGATGGATCCGGCAACGCACGCTCCGCTTCCACGCCATCGGCCACGCCGTGCGCAGGACCTCAGAGCGGACGCCGCCCGGCCAGGCCGCGCGCGTGCATCGCCTCCAGCACGCCGCGCAGGATGGTGAGGTTGTGGCCGTGTGCGGCGCCTTCGTGCAGCAGCACGATGGCGCCGGGGCGCAGGTCGCGCACGATGCGGGCCACGGTGGCCTGCGGCTCGCAACGCACCCCGTCGAAACCGCGCGCGCTCCAGGCCACGCGGGTCAGCCCGTGCGCACGCAGCGGCGAGGCGACGAAGGGATTGGTCATGCCCACCACCGAGCGGTACAGCCGCGGCGCCTGCCCGGTGATGGTGGCCAGCACGCGCTGTGCCTGGCCGATTTCCTGCGCCATGCGGTGCGGGCCCAGCGCCCAGAACCAGGCCTGCGGATGGGTATGGCTGTGATTGCCGATGCCATGCCCGCGGCGCACCATCTCGCGCACCAGTTCAGGCCGTTGCTCGGCGCGCGCCCCGACCACGAAGAACGTGGCCTTGGCATCGTAGGCGTCCAGCAGATCCAGCATCGCCGGGGTGTCGTCGGAGGGGCCGTCGTCGATGGTCAGCCACACCTGCGGGGCGCGGCCCGGCAGGCGCGCCAGCACCGGCGCGTACAGGCGCGCGCGCGGCAGGAACACCGGCACCACGAACAAGGCGTGCGACACCAGCAACGCCGGCACGCCCCAGGCCCAGCCCAGATGCCACCACAGCAGCGCCACCGCCGCCTGCGACAGGGCCAGCAGGCCCACCCAGCGGTACGGGTGCGAGGGGATGCGATACAGCGTTTGAAGCGTGGTCATGCCGCATGATGCCATGCGGCGTAGAATGCCCGGACTCCACGATCTGACCGAAGTGCTGCCATGTCCCTCGATCCCGCCCTGCGTTCCCGCATCGATACGCTGCTGCAATCCAGCCGTGTGGTGCTCTTCATGAAAGGCCAGCCAGGCATACCGCAGTGCGGTTTTTCGGCCAAGGCGGTTGGCGTGCTGGACGGTCTGGGCATCGACTATGCCCACGTCAACGTGCTGGCCGACCAGGAGATCCGCGAAGGCATCAAGGCCTACGGCGACTGGCCGACCATTCCGCAGCTGTATGTGGACGGCGAGCTGATCGGCGGCAGCGACATCATCCTGCAGATGGCCGATAGCGGCGAGTTGAGCAGCATGCTGGGCCTGCAGGCGCCAGACCGGACTCCGCCCAAGATCACCATCACCCCGGCCGCGGTCGAGATGCTCAAGGGCGCGCTGGCCGATGCGCCGGATGCCTCGCTGACGCTGGCCATCGATGCCAACTTCCAGCCGAACTTCCAGCTGGCGCCGACCAACCCGAACGCCATCGCGGCCGAATCCAACGGCCTGCGCGTGCAGTTCGATCTGGCCAGCGCCCGCCGCGCCGACGGCATCACCATCGACTGGGTGGACGACATCCGCGGCCGTGGTCTGGCCATCGACAACCCCAATGCGCCCAAGCCGGTGCAGGAGCTGTCGGTGCGCGATGCCGACGACCGCATCAAGGCCGGTACGCTGACCCTGGTGGACGTGCGCCCGGCCGACGAACGTGCCCTGGCCAGCGTTGCCGCGCCGTTCCGCACGCTGGACGCGCACGAGCGCGCCGCCATCGAGCAGTTGCCCAAGGACACCCCGCTGGCGTTCCTGTGCCACCGCGGCGGGCGCAGCCTGCAGGCGGCCGAGCACTTCCGCAGCCTGGGCTTCAGCAACGTCTACAACGTCACCGGCGGCATCGACGCCTGGTCGGACGAGGTGGACAACGGCGTGGCCAAGTACTGAGCAAGCCAGACGGCACAGCCGGTGGCGGGAATCCGCATCCGGCGATGGCCCGCTGCAATCGCCGGCCAGGTTTTTAGCCGCGTTTGCTACAGTGCACACCCCGAACGGGCGCTCCACCGAGCGTCCGTTTTTTCATGGATCGATATGCACAAGGACGTCGCTGCAATGCACACCCGCCTGCTCTCTCTTGCACTGGCCGCGCTGGTGCCGCTGGCCGCACAGGCCGCCGAGCCGGCACGCGCGGTCATGCTGGTACAGACCTACGACAACCAGCCGGGCGAAGACCCACTGGAATACATTCCGGTGTGGCTGGGCAGCGGCGTAGCGAAGGAGTCCAGCATGCCCAGGTCGCTGCTGAGCCAACCGCTGCAGGTCTTCAATGCGGGCGTGTCCAGCGGTACCGTGCGGCTTGCGTCGCTGAGCGTCGACGACAACAGCATGTGCGGCGGCACGGCAAGACTGCGCTTGAAGGGCACCAGCACGCTGTCCGATTCGCCGCTGTTATCGACGGTGGATCTCAATCCAGGCAAGCGCTTTGCCAGCCGTAACGCCACCGCTGCCGAACAGGCCGAGCTGTTGCGCCAGGCCGGCGCGACTGCGCAGCTGCGCAGCTGCGCAGCAGCGTCAAGCCGGCGGCGCTGGCCCAGGCGTTGACGGCATTCCCTGCCGATCGTGCGCAGGATCTGGCGGCGCTGCAGATCGTGACCGACACGCGGCAGCCGCAGCGACGCGTGGCCGTGCTGACCTTCCATCACCCGACCAGGACCGGCAACCCGGACAACCCGACCGGTGTCCTGGCCGTGCTTGCGATCTTCGAGCATGACGGCAGCAGTTGGCAGTTCCGCAAGGGCAGCGCGGCCAGTGGCTGCGACGATTGCGAAGACCTGCCACTGCGTACGCACCTGCTGCAGTTCGGCGATATCGACGGCAACGGCACGCTCGACTTCGTGCTGTCGGAAAGCGGCTACGAGAGTTACGGCTTCTACCTGCTGCTCGGCGAAGGCACGCACTGGCGTTCGGAAGCCTTGATGGGCGGCTGTTGAGCGATTGCCGCGCGATGGCCGATGCCCGCAGCGGTATGGGCGTCACGTTGCGGCACGCACCGGATCCGGAAGAGCGCAACTCGCCGCCGCGCAAGTCATTCGCATCGCCGGTGCAAGACCATCGGTGTGATTGCACCGCCGCACGATGTCGATCAACGCGCGACAGCGCGCGCATGTGCGCCATCAACTGATCGCATCGATCGCCCGCTCGATCCGCGTGCCCATACGCAATGTGCAGCACGGGAAAGCCACAGCGGCGTGCAACCGCGGCAGGCCACAACCGTCGCCTCCCTCAACCAGCAAATCCGCCGTCATCGAGAAACTGCTGCTCTTCGGCGGTGGTCTCGCGCCCCAGTACCGCATTGCGATGCGGGAAGCGTCCGAAGCGCTGGATGATCTGCTGATGCTCCACGGCCCAGCGCGTGGTTTCTGCATCGTCCAGCGCGGTGATCAGCTGCACCGAGCGCGCCTGCTCCTGCAGATCTTCGGCATGCTCGAACGGCAGATAGAAAAACAGCCGCAACTGCGCGGACACCTGTTGATCGAAGCCGCTGGCGATTGCCTGCCTGGCGCAGGACAGCGCCAGGCCATCGGTGGCGTAGGCATGCGCGCTGCCGCGGAACGCGTTGCGCGGAAACTGGTCGAGCAGGATCAGCAAGGCCAGCGCATCTTCGGCACGTTCCATCCAGTGCGCGTACTCGCCACGCGCCGCTGCAAAGTGCTGCTCGCTGAAATGCTGACGGAAGTTGGCATCAAACGCATCGTTGTGCGTGAACCAGCGGGCCGAGCCGGCCAGTTCCCAGAAAGCCAGCACCACATCGGCCTGTTTGTTGCGCTCTGACTTGACGATCATCGACGTATTCCCTGACGAATACGGCATAGCATGCACTGGCGCATGTGATGAGCCCGCCGCCGCCGACGGTGCAGCACTTGGCAAGCATGCCGCCGGCCGCTAGGTTTGCGGCTGACGTTTTCGTTGCACCGGGGAAATCCATGCGTTCCATCCTGTTCGCCGCGCTCGGCGCGGCCGTGCTGTGCGGTCCTGTGTCTGCGGCATCGCGTTTCGTGCAAGACCCCTATCCCAGCACCTACCGTGCGCTCGCGTCCGCTCCGGTGTTGATCCAGCACGCCACCGTGCTCACCGGCACCGGCCAGCGGCTGGACGACGCCGACGTGCTGCTGCGCGACGGCAAGGTGGCCGCGGTCGGGCGCGGGCTGGAGGCGCCGGCCGATGTGCGCCGCATTGACGGCACCGGCAAGTGGGTGACCCCCGGTATCATCGACGTGCACTCGCATCTGGGCGTGTATCCCAGCCCCGGCGTCAGCGCGCACAGCGATGGCAACGAGATGACCGCCCCGGTGACGCCGAACGTGTGGGCCGAGCATTCGATCTGGCCGCAGGATCCCGGCTTCGGCACCGCCCTGGCTGGCGGCGTCACTTCGCTGCAGGTACTGCCTGGTTCGGCCAATCTGATCGGCGGACGCGGCGTCACCCTCAAGAATGTCGCCTCCACCACCTACCAGGGCATGAAGTTCCCCGGCGCCCCCTGGGGCCTGAAGATGGCCTGCGGCGAGAACCCCAAGCGCGTGTACGGCCAGAAGGGCGGCCCCGGCACGCGCATGGGCAACGTGGCCGGCTACCGTGCCGCCTTCATCGACGCGGCCGAGTACCTGCAGAAGAATGCACCGAAGAAAAAGACTGCGAAAAAGCGCCATTGGTGGAGCCGCGGCGGCGACAACGACAGCAGCGGCGACGCCGGCGGCAAGCGCGATCTCAAGCTCGACACGCTGGCCGGCGCGATCAACGGCGACATCCGCGTGCATATCCATTGCTACCGCGCCGACGAGATGGCGACCATGCTCGACCTGTCCAAGGAGTTCGGCTTCCACATCGCCGCCTTCCATCACGGCGTGGAGGCCTACAAGCTGGCCGACCGGCTGGCGCAGGAGAACGTTTGCGGTGCGCTGTGGGCCGACTGGTGGGGCTTCAAGATGGAAGCCTTCGATGGCATCCAGGAAAACATCGCGCTGGTCGACAGGCCGGCCAACAGCTGCGCCATCGTGCATTCGGATTCGGAAGAAGGCATCCAGCGCCTGAATCAGGAAGCGGCCAAGGTGCTCGCCAACGCGCGCCGCAGCGGGATGGAGATTCCACCCGAGCGTGCGATCCGCTGGCTCACCAGCAATGCCGCCAAGGCGCTTGGCATCGAGCAGCAGACCGGCGCACTGGAGCCGGGCAAGATGGGCGATATGGTGGTGTGGAACGGCAATCCCTTCAGCTCCTACGCGCTGGCCGAACAGGTCTATATCGACGGCGCGCAGGTCTACGACCGCCACGATCGCCACCTGCAGCCGGTGTCGGACTTCATGCTCGGCCAGGAGGTGGCGCGATGAGCCGCACAACTGGAATGCGCCCGCGCCTGCGCGTGATCTCCGCGGTGGTCCTGGCCGTGCTTGCATTGCCCGCATTCGGCCAGCAGGTGCTGATCCGTGGCGCGACCGTACATACCGCCACCGCACAAGGCACGCTGCGCAATACCGATGTGCTGGTGCAGGGCGGCGTGATCCGCGCGATCGGCAGCAACCTGGCCGTGCCGGCCGATGGCCGCGTGGTCGAGGCCAGGGACCGCCCGCTGACGCCGGCCCTGTTCGGCGGCATCACCGAGATCGGCATCGAAGAAGTCTCCGGCGAAGACAGCACCGTGGACAGCGGCGTCAAACTCAGCGACCAGCCGATGCGTCCGGAATTCGACGTCACCCTGGCCTACAACCCCGATTCGGTGCTGGTGCCGGTGGCGCGCGTGGAAGGCATCGGCTTCACCGCGCTGGGCGCGACCACCAGCGGTGCCTTCATCGCCGGGCAAGGCGGCGTGGTGCGGCTGGACGGCAGCCCGGACCCGCTCGGCCCGCATGCCCTGTTCATCCGCATCGGTGCGGCGGCGTCCGATCTCACCGGCAGCTCGCGCGCCGCGCAATGGATGCTGCTCGACCAACTGGTGGCCGAAGCGCGCGGACGCGTGCCGGCCGACTCGCCGCATGCGCTGCTGACCCCGGTCGGCCGCAGTGTGCTGGCCAGGTACCTGGCCGGGCAAGGCCGCATCGTGGTGCAGGTGGAGCGTGCCGCAGACATCCGCCAGTTGCTGCGTTGGGCGCAGCGCGAAAAAGTGCGCATCGCCATTGCCGGTGGTGCCGAGGCCTGGAAGCTCGCGCCGCAACTGGCGCAGGCCCGGGTGCCGGTGCTGGTGGATGCGCTGGCGGACCTGCCGTCCACCTTCGACCAGATCGGTGCGACGCTGGAAAACGCCGCACGGCTACGCGCGGCCGGCGTGGAGGTCAGCTTTGCCCAGAGTGGCGATGCCTCGCATAACGCGCGCAAACAGCGCCAACTGGCCGGCAATGCGGTAGCCAACGGCTTGCCGTGGGAAGCCGGCCTGGCCGGCCTGACCCGGGTGCCGGCGGAGATCTTCGGCGTGGCCGATCGCATCGGCAGCATTGCGGTCGGCAAGCAGGCCGACCTGGTGCTGTGGGAAGGCGACCCGCTGGATGTCGCCCACTACGCCGAGCAGGTGTGGCTGGGTGGTCGCGACATGCCGATGCGCTCACGCCAGACCGAGTTGCGCGAGCGTTACATGCAACCGGCCGGCGCGTTGCCGCGGGCCTATCTGAAATGATCGGGAGCGGCGTGCGCATGGGAGCGCGGTGACCCCCATGGCGTTGGGCGTGCGCTGCACCTACCTGTTGATCGCGCTCGCCGTGTTTGTCATCGAAGTGGCGATCGGTGCTGGCAGACTTGGCGGGCCGTGGGTGCGCGGCAGCCTGGGCGATGTGCTGGCGGTGATCCTGGTGTATTGCGGGTTGCGCGGTGTGCTTGCGCTGCCGCCACGCTGGGCGTGCGTGCTGGCGGTGGCGATCGGGTGCCTGATCGAAGGGCTGCAGGCGCTGCATCTGGCCGACCGGCTCGGGCTGCGCCCGGGCAGCGCGGCCTACATCGCGCTCGGCAATACCGCCACCGTGCACGATCTGCTGATGTATCTGGTCGGCGGCGGGGCGGCGTACATCGGCGATATGGCATCGTGCCGCGTCGCTGCGTCTTCCCGGCGATAAACAACTGCATTGATACACTCCATCGGGCCTACCGCATGTTCTGCGTCTCCTCATCGACACTGATCGACAGCGCTGGCATCCCGTCCCGGCAACAGCAGCAACGGCGTGCCTGCGCCGCCGCTGCGTCGCAGTGACCTCGCTGTTCCAGGGAGGCGGCTTGCGCTCGATCGATCGCGTCGTATTGCGCCAGGCGCCGGCCAACCTGCTACGCGGGCTGGAAGCAGTCGGCGGGCGGCTGATCCTGACCGCCGATGCGCTGCACTTCCAGCCGCATCCCTACAATATACAGACCCGGTCGTTGACCGTGCACCTGAGCCAGATTGCAGCAATGCAACCACGCTGGACGCGCCTGTTCGGCCTGCTGCCGGTGGCGCCAACCTCGCTGGCGGTGCAGCTGCATGACGGCGGCGAGCACCGTTTCGTGATCGGCAAACGCGAACAGTGGATGGCTGCCATCGCCTCGGCGCGCGACGCCCTGGGCTGACGCTGCACGACAAGCGCGGCCGCACTGATGCGCAAGGGCGCATGCCCGACTGGCGCATCGCAACGCCCTGGCGTCGTCCCACCTGCCTGCGCATCGCAGAGGGAGCGTGAACTGCGCTGCGTTTCAGCACTGCATTTTGTAAGCGGTGCACGCTCTGCAGGTCCGGCCATCGCCGTCGTTGTCCAGCCCGCCTAGCATCGCGCGTCGGCACCATAGCGACGCCTCTACTTCGGCATGGAGATCGATATGCCCCGCACCATCCTGCGCATCCTGGCGTGCGCATTGTTCCTGTACGGCGGCGTCAGCGCGCCGGCCATCGCCGCATTTGGCGTCACCCGCAGCGGCGACCGTGTCGTTGTCGATACCGGCGCCGAGCTGGTGTTTGCGGTCAACGCCGGCAACGGCGACATCGTCTCGATGCGTTATCGCGACAACGAGCTGCAGACCACCGAGTCCAAGGGCTCGCAGATCGCCTCCGGCCTGGGCAGCGCCAGTGTGGAGGCGCGCGTGGTGGGCGCCACGATCGTGGTTTCGGCCAAGGCCGGCAACCTGATCCAGTACTACATCGCACGCAAGGGCCGCAACGCGATTTACATGGCCACCTATGCACCGACGTTGCTGCCGATCGGCGAGCTGCGCTTTGTCACCCGCTTGAACGTTGCCAAGCTGCCCGATGCGCAGCAGGAGCCGGACTCCAATGTCGGTAGCCCGGTGGAAGGCGAGGACGTGTTCTTGCTGCCGGACGGACGCACCAGTTCCAAGTTCTATTCGGCGCGGCGCATGATGGACGATCAGGTGCACGGCGTCAGCGGTTCGGGCGTGGCGGTGTTCATGCTGATGGGTAACCGCGAGCGCAGTTCCGGCGGACCGTTTTTCAAGGATATCGCCACCCAGAAAACCCGCGTGACGCATGAGCTCTACAACTACATGTATTCCGATCACACCCAGACCGAGGCATTCCGCGGTGGCCTGCATGGGGTGTACGGGCTGCTGTTCACCGATGGCGGGACGCCCTCCAGCGCACAACTGGACACCGCCTTCGTCGATGCAACGCTGGGGTTGACCGGTTATCTCGCCAGCGACGGGCGCGGCGCGCTGAGCGGCCGGGTGAGCGGCGTGCTGTCCGGCCAGCCTGCCGTGATCGGCCTGCGCAACGACCAGGCCGAGTACTGGGCCACCGCCAACGGCAGCGGCGATTACCAGATCGCCGGCGTGCGCCCGGGACGCTACCGCATGACGCTCTACCAGCACGAACTGGAGGTCGCGCAACGCGATGTGGAGATCCATGCCAACGCGACCACGCAAGCGGCGCTGCAAGCGGTTGTGCTGCCGGGGACCATCAAATGGCAGATCGGCACGGCCGATGGCACGCCGGCCGGTTTCCGCCATGCGGATCTGCTGCCACGCGCGCATCCATCCGACAAGCGCATGCGCTGGACCCCGGTGACCTACACGGTTGGATCGAGCAGTGCGGGCAGCTTTCCGGCAGTGCAATGGCGCGGCATCAACACCCCGACCCGTATCGACTTCACCCTGGGCTCGAGTGAAGTGCGTGGCTATCGCCTGCGCATCTTCGTGGCGCTGACGCAGGTCGGCGCGCGCCCGCAGATCAGCGTCAATGCGCATTGGAATGGCCCGGTGCCGGCCGCGCCTACGCAGCCCAAGACACGCGGCATCACCCGCGGCACATGGCGCGGCAACAACACGCTGTATGAGGTGGACATCCCGGCATCTGCGCTGCAATCGGGCAGCAACCGGATCGAGATCGGCATCGCCTCGGGATCGCCGGACAACGGCTTTCTCAGCCCGGCCGTGGTGTTCGACAGTATCCAGCTGGTGGCGCTGTAAGCAATCCGCCAATCCAGCGAGCGGTGGTCGGACAAGCAAGGGCTGCACGTAACAACGCCTCGCACCCATTGCAGAGACCGTGGCACTGCCTGCATTCGCCTGACACGTGTGCAAAGCTGGCGGTAGCAGCGCCAGCCACACCGATATGGCAATCACCGCGCGCAACTGCGTGCGGTGATTGCGGCGGTGCATGAGATTCCGAAAGCGGCAGGCCCTCACACTGCACGGTCGATGTACGTCGCCATGTATATGACCTGCGCGCTGACTCGGCCTGCCCGACCGCCGTCAGTCGATCCGCTGCGCGAGCCGTCGGCAGCCAGGACGCGAGGCATGCAATGCGTGCGTCGCGCACATGCCACCTCGTTGGCTCTCGAGCGGCCTGCAATCGTTGACGATTGTCAGGCCAGCGCCGCAGGTGCGATCACCGGCGTGCGGTGTGCTGCACGCCGGTCTTTACGCTAATGACGCACCCTCGGCCATGTCGCCGATGGGCATCGTGCTTACTGCGCATCCAGCGTCGCGCTCACCTTGGCCCAACCATTGCCGCGCACCACTTCGAAACCCGCCTCGGCTGCATGCAGATACATGCTGTTGTTGTAGCGCCCATCCTTGGACCGGTTGGTCTGCAGCCAGTTGAGGAAGGGCTTGGCGTCCACGTTGAGGCTGCCGCTGGTCTTGAGCGTGGCCTGCCCGGCGGTGCCGGTCGGGATGAACGTATAGACGTAATAGCCGGCGCCGGAGTTGAAGCCCTCCCACAGGTCGAAGGTACGCCCGCCCGCGGTGATCACCTTGCTGGCAGTCAGTGTGCCAATCGGCCAGGAGTTGTGGTCGCCCCAGATCATCACTTCCAGCTGCGGGTTGCCCTTGGCGGTATCCCAGCGGAAGAAGATGTCGTAGGCAAAGTCGCCTGCGAGATTGGTCCCGCCGGCGCTGTAGGTGAACTTGAGCGGGATCTTGCTCAGCGAGGAAATCTGCCGCGGAAACAGCGTGTCGCTGGTCGGGTTCCAGTCGTAATGCCAGCCGCGCACGATCGCCGGATAGCCGTAGAGATTGTAGTCGGCGAAGTTGAAGGTGACGGTCAGCTCGGGCGTGCTGCCGGTGCCGAACGTGCCCTGGATGATGTTGTTGGGATCGTTGAAATTATTGACCCACGCATAGTGGTTACCGAAGATCTTGTAGGGACCGGCCAGCGCCGCCGGCGTCAGCGCGACCAGACCCACGGCCAGTGCAGCCTTCCACCAGCGCGATGCGCGCCGCCGTGTAGTAGGCGCCTGTGCGCCAGTCTGAGTAAGGGTGCTGGATTGGCTGTTTTGCATGTTGACTCTCTCCGAGTAAGTTCAGCGCGGCGATGCCGGTGCGGCAGCGTCGAGAGCCGCTTTGCAGCGGTCGCGTCGGACCCTAGCAGCGGCGTTGTGACGGGAGCTATAGCAATTGCAGCAGGCCTCGCTCGCCATCTGCGATAGCGGGCGCCACCTTGCAGCCGAAGCGTGCGCCGATCCTCAGTTCGCAAGGTAAATCGCAGTGCGACAGCGTGTACCGGTCATCTGCATGACGGCGAGGTGCGCGCGAATGGTGCAGAGCCACATAGCGGTGGTCTGCGTTCCGGCCACACCTGCGGCTGCTTGCTCCAGGCCCTATTCGAATGCGTCGAGCTTGCCTGGTGGCAGTGCGCGGGGCTCCCCTCGCGCGCTCTTGCGTAGGGGTGCCCAGCTTTCGACCTACAGCCCTACTCGCCTCCGCTGTTTTGCGATAGCGTTCGCAGTTACAGATAACGCAACAGCCGGAGGGGGCGACGATGCGCATCGGAATCGTGGTGGACAGTGCCTGCGATTTGCCGCAGGACTTCATTCAACAAAACAACGTCATCGTATTGCCGATCAGCGTACGTATCGGCGAAGCGGTATTGGCCGATCACCGCGATGAGGAAGCGACGCTGAGCTTTCTGCAGGCACATGTGGCCGAGCGTGGGCACGAAGCGGAAACTACGCCGTTTTCGGTCAACCAGATTCGCGACCTGTTCCTGCAACGGCTGGTCATCGACTACGACCACGTGTTCTGCCTGACCATCTCCAAGCTGCGCAGCCAGATCTTCGATAACGCGATGCAGGCCAGCTTCGCGATCCTCAACGATTACAAGCCGATCCGGCAGGCCGCCGGCCACACCTCGCCGTTCGCGCTGCGCGTGATCGATACGCTCAACCTGTTTGCCGGCCAGGGCATCACCGCAGTGGAAGCGGTACGCCTGCGCGCGCAGGGTCAGGGCGTGGCGGCAATCCGCAGCCGGCTCGAACAGCTGGCCGAACACACCTACGGCTACATGATTCCGCGCGATCTCTACTACCTGCGTGCGCGTGCACGCACCAAGGGCGATCGCAGCGTGGGCCTGATCAGCGCCGCGCTGGGCAGTGCGCTGGACATCAAGCCAGTGCTGCGCGCCTACCGCGGTGTCACCGAACCGGTGGCCAAGTTGAAAGGCTTCGAGCCGTCGACCGAAAAGCTGTTCGGCTTCACCGTGCGCAAGATCCGCGAGGGCTTGATGACACCGACCGTCTGCGTGGGCTACGGCGGCGAACTGGCCGAGCTGCACGCCCTGCCCGGCTACGCCGCCCTGCAAAGCGCCTGTCAGACCCACAACGTGGAATTGTTCGAAAGCGTGATGAGCCTGACCGGCATGGTCAACGTCGGCAAGGGCGCACTGGCCGTGGCATTTGCAGCCGAACCGCATACCTTTGCGGCCTGAAAACAAGGCCAGCGCGCGGCGCCCTCGCCGGCTTCAGGACACGCCGATCTACAGCTGACCTATCCGCGCACCCCGGATCTCCAAAGACAACCACGCACACCGACCATCTCGACATGTCATGCCCTGCTTGCCCGTGCACACTGACCATCTCGACGGGTCCTTGCCCGCCCACCGTCGCGGGACCTTGCGCGGCATGGATGCCGCGTAAGAGCCTACATGGACGTACTTGCGGCGTGTCCCGCGAGGGTGGGCGGGCAAGGGCCCTCCCGCCAGGCCGCAGAGCAACCGCTCTACAACTGATCTATCCGTACTGTTCGAACTCTCGAAACACAAACGCCTAACCCAATCGCGACTTAGAACGTTGGCATTGTCCGGACGCGACCAAATGCTTAATTCAAAAACTCGATGAGTCGAGCGCGCAGCACCCTCATCACTTGCGGGACACGCCGTGAATCCATCCCTTGAAGCTCCTTGGCGGCATCCATGCCGCCAAGGGTCCCGCAAGCGCGAGGACACCGCTCTGAGAGTTAATCGATACTTTCCAAAGCTTGCGCGTTGCTCGGCTTGCATTGAACGATGACCGGACCCTGCGCTATCCGAGTCAGCCCAACGCAGCGTTACCGCAGCGGCACGTTCAATACCGATGGCGTTGCCGCCGGCGAGGTAAACGTCACCGTGCCGCCACCATCGCTGGCATCGGTGTAGCGCACGTCCTGCGTGTCGATCACCAGCACCAGGCGCTGCCCTGCCGGAATCTCCGTAGCAGCCGCTTGCAGCGGCCAATCCAGCGTCACTGCTTGGCCAGGTCTAGCCCCGCGTAGCGAGTACGGCGCATGCGTGATCAGTTGTGCCACGCCTAGCGCGTCCATGCGATACAGATAGGCGAACAGGCTCACTTTCGATTGGCTGGGTACCACGGTCACGCGCAGCGATGGACTGCCGGCCAGCCGCCGTAGCGTGTTCGATGGCGCACCCACCCACACTGCCGCGCCGATACGATTGACCAACGGAATCGAGGTGGTGACCGGCACACCGATGCCTTGCAACAGGCCACTGACCAGGACCACGCCCGAGTCGGCCAACGTCGGCACATCGGTGGCGATGCGCGATTGCCATCCGCTGGCGGTGCCGCCGATCAGCCCGCCTGTCGGGCTGAGCAATCCGGAAGGTGCGGATAACCCCAGGCGCGTGTTGCCCTGTTGCACCGACGCCCAGTCCGCGTACTCCAGCCATTGCCCCGCGCGCGGCGACAGCCGCACCGGCGCTTCGCTGTCCACGCCGTTACGCAGCTGCTTGAGATGACGATCGAACCAGCGCGTGGTCGCCGTGTAGACCTCGTTGGGCAGGCCGAGCGCGCCCGGCAGCTCCGCGGTGGCATGATCGCCCTGACTGAGCAGCAGCTGCTTGGGCCCGCGCAACTGATTGAAGAATGCGATGGTCTGGTTCGGCGGAAACAGGCCGTCGTTGAAGGCATTGCCCAGCAGCACCGCCGTGCCACGCGCATTGAGCGCGGCCACATCGCTTGCCGGGCTGCGCGACGCGGCCTGCGGCAGGAAGCCCTGCACGGCGCCGTCGTAATCGCCAACGGCAACCCGTGTGCTGATCTTCGCCAGATCCGGGCCGGGACGTCCGGTCAACGCGCCGGCACCGACCAATAGCCCAACGCCTTGCTGGCTGACGGTGCGGTTGGAATACAGCGACGCTTCCAGATCGGCCCAGCCGCTGAGCGCAGCCACGGCCTTGATGCGCGGATCGCGCTCGGCCGCCAGTAGACTGATGCCCGCGCCATACGAGATGCCCGACGCACCGATCGCATTCGCATTGGCCGGCGTATGCGCCAGCGCCCAGTCGATCACCGCGCTGACGTCTTCCACCGTGTCGGCGCCGGCGATATCGATCTGCCCGGCCGAATCCCAGAACCCGCGCGAGGTGTAGCTGACGACCACGTAGCCATCGCTGGCCAGCTGGGTCGCGCGGCCCAGGTATTCCAGATTCGGCAACGACCAACTGGCCGGCATCACGATCAGCGGAAACGGCCCGCTACCCTGCCCTTGCGGCACCAAGACCAGTGCGCCCATCGGCGCGCCGTCCCAGCCGGGAATCCGTTCGTAGGTCTTGCTGAAAGCGCCCGCCACCGCCGACGCCGATGCCACCAGCAGCGCCAGTGCGGCGATGCCTCCGATCCAACGCTTGTTCATGCGGATCTCTCCCACGCAAGGCCGGGCCGGGATGGCCCAGCGGCAACTGCCATGCATCCGTGGTTCGGGGGAGAACGTCGCGAACGTACCAGACGGTACGGTATGGCTCAAGGGCCGGGATTCGGGATTCGGGATTCGGGATTCGGGATTCGGGATTCGGGATTCGGGATTCGGGATTCGGGATTCGGGATTCGGGATTCGGGATTCGGGATTCGGGATTCGGGAGCGTAGGCGCCGCAATGGCTGGCACGTGCTGAAGTGCAAGCCGGCGGATGCCATCGCATGGCCGCTCCCGACCCGCAGACGTTGGCTGCAATGCAGCACGCCCGCGCCACGCCTCCCGCGCGCTCAGCTCAGCCCACGAAGTGCTGATATCCGCGTTGCGGCGGCTGCCACGGGTTGCCGTCGGCGTCGTGGACCATCACGCCCGGCGTGGCGACGATCTGGCCGATGCGCGTCACCGCGACTCCGGCGAAGTCCATTGCCTGCACCACCGCGTCGCGGTGCTGCACGGCGGCGGTGAAGCACAGCTCGTAGTCGTCGCCGCCGCCGAGTTGCCAGCCGATGCATTGCAGCGCGCTGATCCCGGTGCTGCGCGGCATCGCCGGCAGAGCCGCCAGCGCCAGCTGCGCGCCCACGCCGCTGCGTTCGCACAGATGGCCCAGATCGGCCAGCAAGCCGTCGGAGATGTCCACACAGGCCTGCGCAAGCCCACGCAAGCGCAGCCCGGCCTGCACGCGCGGCTGCGGGCGCAGCAGCCGGCCGCGCCACAGTTCGTGCAACGGATCAGCCGCCGCGCAGGTCACGTCCAGCTGGCCGGCCTGCCACAGCGACAAGGCCGCCGCCGCCTCGCCCGGCGCGCCGGTGACCCAGACGTCGTCGCCCACACGCGCGCCATCGCGACGCAGCGCCGCGCCCGGCGGCAGGCTGCCGATCGCGGTCACCGCACACGCCAACGGCCCTCGCGTGGTGTCGCCACCGACCAGCGCAATGTCATGCGCATCGGCCAGTGCAAAGAATCCATCGGCGAATGCGTCGACCCAGGCAGCATCGTCGTGCGGCAACGACAGCGACAGGGTGCACCAGCGCGGCTGCGCGCCCATCGCGGCCAGGTCGGACAGATTGACCGCCAGCGTCTTCCAGCCCAGATCCTCGGCACGCGTCTCGTGCGGGAAATGCACGCCCGCATTGAGCGTATCGGCGGTGATCGCCAGTTGCTCGCCCGGCGGCGGCTGCAGCAATGCCGCATCGTCGCCAATCCCCAACGGCACATCCGCACGCGCCGCAATGCGCGCGCGCAAGCGGGCAATTAGATCGAATTCGGGCATTTGAAGGGCCGGGATTGGGGATTTGGCAGTAGGGATTGGTCACGGCGCACATTGGCAGGGACCAGCGCCGCGGCCAATCCCCAATCCCAACTGCCCAATCCCGAGGCGCTTCAGGCGCCGCTAGCGCCGCTGGCGCCCGACTCCACCTTGCGCCACTCCACGGAGGCGCGATCCAGCACGCCGTTGACGTAGGTGTGGCCGTGCTCGGAGCCGAAGCGCTTGGCGGTTTCGATCGCTTCGTTGATCACCACGCGGTACGGCACGTCCTGGCGATACAGCAGCTCGTAGGCAGCCAGACGCAGCACTGCGCGCTCGATCGCGTCGACTTCTTCCACGCCGCGATCCAGATACGGGGTCAGCGCGGTATCCAGCTCGGCGCGGTTGCTCAGCACGCCTTCGACCAGGTTTTCGAAATAGGCCAGATCGGCCACTTCGTGCGCCTGCTCATGCGCAAACTGCGAGATCACCTGCTTGGCGAACCCGCCGGAAATCTGCCAGGCATACACCGCCTGCAAGGCACGCCGACGCGCGCGCGAACGCAGCACCGGGTCGATGCCGTCGCGACGGACGTGGCGGGCGTGTCCACCGGACTTGCTCATGGCAACAACTCCATCAAATTGACCAGTTCCAATGCCGCAAGCGCGCATTCTTCGCCCTTGTTGCCATGGCTGCCACCGGCACGCGCCTCGGCATCTTCCACGCGCTCGACCGCCAGCACGCCGTTGAGCACCGGCACGCCGGTCTGCAACTGCACGCTCATCAGGCCTTCGGCGCACAGGTCGGCGACGTGTTCGTAGTGGCGGGTGTCGCCGCGGATCACGCAGCCCAGCGCGATGATCGCCGCATGCTGTCCGGATTGCCCCAGGCGGTTGGCGGCGATCGGGATTTCCCAGGCGCCCGGCACGCGGATCACGTCGATGGCGTCCTCGCCGATGCCGTTGCCGGCCAGGCTCTGACGCGCACCGGTGACCAACGCGTCGGTGATGCGGGCATTCCAGCGGCTGGCGATGATCGCAAAGCGCGCGGTGGTGGGGCGGAGATCGCCTTCGTAGTGGGTCATGCGGGTCGGCAACTCGAGGGGGCGGCAAGTTTAACAGCTGCAGGGCCCTGGCCCGGCCGGTACGTGGCGGCCGGGGTGCCGAAGCAGCCCCGGCCATGTCGCCAGGAAACGAATGTGGAGCGCGCAGCACGGGCTGTGCAGCTCGCAGCTGGCAGGGTCGATACGCAGCAACCGCGCGAACCACTCGGACAGCGCGGTTCCTGTTGCGCGCCCTGCAACCACCGGACAGCGGCGGCTCCAGGCCGCCCGCGCCACGTCAGGGCAGCGCGGCCGCCGGCACCGAGCGCACCCCTTCGCCCGCGTGGCATTCCAGGTACTCCACCACCTCCAGCCCGAACCCGGCCAGGCCCACCTGACGCCGCGGCGTGCCCAGCACGCGCAGCTTGCCCAGGCCCAGTTCGGCCAGGATCTGCGCCCCGGCCCCGTTCCGCCGCCACTGGCTGACGTCCTTTGCGTTGGTGGCCGCTTCCGGTTGCTGGCGCAACCGCGCCAGCAAGGATTCGCTGTCGCGCGGCGCCGACAGCACCACCATCACGCCCTGCCCTTCGGCGGCGATCGCACGCAATGCATCGGTGGCGGCCACGCCAAAGTCGTCGCGCTGCCAGTGCAGCAGATCGGCCAGCGGGTTTTCCACCTGCACGCGCACCAGCGTCGGCGTGGCCGGATCGGCAGTGCCGCGCACCAGCGCAAAGTGCAGGTCGTGGGCGATGCGGTCGCGGTAGGTCACCAGCGTGAACGGGCCGAACTCGGTGCTGATCTCGCGCTCGTCCACGCGCTCGACGGTGTGCTCGTTGGCCAGGCGGTAGGCGATCAGATCGGCGATCGAGCCCATCTTCAGCCCGTGCTCGCGCGCGAACACTTCCAGCTGCGGGCGGCGCGCCATGCTGCCGTCCGGGTTGAGCACTTCCACCAGCACGCCGGCCGGTTCCAGCCCGGCCAGCATCGGCAGGTCGCTAGCCGCTTCGGTATGGCCGGCGCGGGTCAGCACGCCGCCGGGCTGGGAGATCAGCGGGAAGATATGCCCCGGCTGGCTCAGGTCCTGCGGCTTGGCATCCGGCCGCACCGCGGTGCGCACGGTGTGTGCGCGGTCGTAGGCGGAGATGCCGGTGGTCACGCCTTCGGCCGCCTCGATGCTGACGGTGAAGTTGGTCTGGAACTGCGCGGTGTTGTTGCGCACCATCGGCGCCAGGCCGAGCTGCGCGCAGCGCTCGCGGGTCAGCGACAGACACACCAGCCCGCGCGCGTGGGTCACCATGAAGTTGATGTCCGACGGCTTGACCAGCTCGGCCGCCATGATCAGATCGCCTTCGTTCTCGCGGTCCTCGTCATCGACGATCACCACCATGCGGCCGGCGCGCAGTTCCTCGATCAATTCCGGAACGGGTGCGAAATTCATGCCGCACCCCGCGTGCCCAGCAGGCGTTCGACATAGCGCGCCACCAGGTCGATTTCCAGATTCACCTGCGCGCCAACCGCGGTCTGCGCAAACGCGGTGTTGGCCACCGTGTGCGGAATCAACGCGACCTCGAAGCCGTCCGCGTCCACTTCATTGACGGTGAGGCTGACCCCGTCCACGCAGATCGAGCCCTTCTTGGCGACATAGCGCAACACGGCCGGCGTGGCGGCAAACCGCCAGCGCTGCGCCCGTGCATCGCCATGTACCGACTGCACCTGGCCCAGGCCGTCGACATGCCCGCTGACCAGATGCCCGCCGAGGCGGTCGGTCGGGCGCATCGCACGCTCCAGATTGAGCAACGCACCTTCCGGCAAGGCGCCCAACGTGGTCAGCGACAGGGTTTCGGTGGAGGCATCGGCCTGGAAGCTGCCCGCGTCGAAGGCGATCACGGTCAGGCACACGCCGTTGACGGCAATGCTCTCGCCGAGCTGCACCGCCTCGAACGGCAGGTTGCCGGTGGCGAAGGTGAAACGCACATCGCCGCCCTGCGGCTGGCGCGCCGCCAGATGGCCGACGCCTTCGATGATTCCGGTAAACATCAGCGCCCCCCCGTCGTTGATGACGACAGCGCGGACGGGGTGCGGTGGAAGATCGCGACGCAGCGCGACGGGTGACGCATGGACATAGTCGTTTCTCGCAGGAGTTGAGCGAAAAACGCCACAAGGCAAACAGGCGCGCGCACAGCCGCAAGGCTGCGCGTTGGCCGTCTTCTTTCATCCGGACTATACCGTCGGCCCCGGCATCGCACCGGATCTGCTGACCTTGCGCAGCAGGGGTTTCGCGTGGATCCGCTCAACCCTGAAGTGCAAGCGCTCGCGGGCTCGCATGCTTGCGCATGCCTACCGCCGGTGGGGAATCGCACCCCGCCCTGAAGACGTTCGTGAGTACCGGCGAACCGGTGCGCAAAGTCTAACAGGGCACATCGGCGCGATGGCTGAGCGTGGGCCAAGGCTGGCAGGACACTGCGTCATGTGGGGAAATCCCCCATAGCCAGGATTGTGAAGGATCTGTTAATTTACGCGCCGCGACGGGAGACGTCGCTTTTTTCCCTCCCGCAAAGGGACGGAGACACGGACATCAATTCGGAGAGAGACATCCAATGCGTAACACCCTGATTCTGGCTGCCCTGCTGGCCGCCGCACCGTTTGCCGCATCGGCCGAAGGCCTGAGCTATTCCTACGTCGAAGGCGGCTGGAACCGGACCGAAATCAACGTCAACGACGCGTCCGACGACATCGATGGCGGCTACATCCGCGGCTCCTGGCAGATTGCCCAGCCGGTCTACCTGCTGGCCAGCTACGAGCGTGCCACCAAGGACTACAACCTCGGCAGCGGCTTCGTGATCGACGGCACCCTGCAGCAGGCCACGGCGGGTATCGGTTACCGCCAGGAAATGACCGAGCGCGTCGAGTTCACCGCCGACATCAGCGTGCTGCGCACCAAAGTCGAATCCGATCTGCGCCTGCGCGGCCGTTCGATCGACAAGGCATCCGATTCGACCAACCTGGGCTTCGCCAACCTGGGCCTGCGCGGCAAGCCCTCGCCGCGGACCGAAGCCTGGATCAAGGCCGGCTACATCGACGGTAGCGACGTGGACGAAGGCGAGTTCGTCGGCACCCTGGGTGGTCAGGTCAACTTCACCCGCACCTGGGGCCTGGTCGCCGAAGCGCAGTTCATCGACGACGCCAACCAGTACAAGGTCGGCGTGCGCGCGAGCTTCTGATCGGCGCGTCGCATATACACCAAGGCCCCGCATGCGGGGCCTTTTTCATGCGCGCAACAGCACAGCTGCGCTGCATCGCGCGCGCCATGCAGCGCTCACCCGGCAACAACCGGCGCATAGCGCAGACGCAGATCCTGACCCAGCTGGCGCACATCCAGCAGCTGCAACGCAGCGCGCTGCGCCATCGTCTCAATGCCCAGCCCGGCCAGCAGCGGCCTGGCGGTATCGCCCAGCAGTACCGGCGCCATGTAGACCAGCAGTTCGTCTACCAGGCCGGCCTGCAGCAGCGCACCACCCAGCGTTGCGCCGGCTTCCACATGCACCTCGTTGATGCCGCGCTCGCCAAGCAGTGCCACCACCGCCGCCAGATCGAAGCGGCCGGCTTGCAACGGCATCGCAAGGAACTGCGCATCGTCCAGCGACGGCGCGGCGACATCCTCGCCATGCAGATACAGCGTGGGCGCATCGCCCTGACGCAGGTTCCTGCACGCCAACGTCCGTAGCCCGGCATCGAGCACCACGCGTAGCGGCGGCACGACCGGCGTGTCATCGCCCAGCCGCACCGTCATGGAGGGGTCGTCGGCCAGCACCGTGCCCGCACCAGTGAGGATCGCGCCCGCACGCGCGCGCCAGCGCTGCACGTCTGCGCGCGCGTCACTTCCGGTGATCCACTTCGATTCACCGCTGGCCAGCGCCGTACGCCCATCCAGGCTGGCGCCGAGCTTGACCCGCAACCACGGCCGCCCACGCTCCACCCGCGACAGAAATCCACGATTCAGCGCGCGCGCCTGTGTTTGCAGGACACCACTGAGCACTTCGATTCCGGCCTCGCGCAGCAGCGCAAATCCGCCGCCGTTGACCTGCGGAAACGGGTCGGCCATCGCCGCAACCACACGCGCAACGCCGGCATCGATCAAGGCCAGGGCACAGGGCGGCGTGCGTCCGTAATGCGCACACGGCTCCAGCGTGACGTAGGCGGTGGCGCCACGCGCCAGCGCGCCGGCCGCGCGCAGCGCGAACACTTCCGCATGCGGGCCGCCGGCACGTTGATGAAAGCCCTCGCCCACGCACACGCCATCGCGCACGATCACGCAGCCAACCATCGGATTGGGGCGGGTGGTGTAGGCGCCACGCTCGGCCAGGCGCAATGCCTGCGCCATCCAGCGATGGTCGTCGGCCGTTGCGCTCATTGCGTTGCCGCTTGCGGTTCGATACACATCACCACGATCTGCATCGGCCCCAGCAGTAATTCTGCATGCGTCTGCCAGCCCAGCCGCTGATAAAACGGCACCAGCACTGGTTGGCAATACAGGTACAACGCCGGCACGCCCATGCGCGCGGCGGCCTGCACGCAGTGCGTCACCAGCGCCTCGCCGATGCCCTGCCCGCGCGCCTGCGGCTGCACGTACAGCGACGCCAGCCATGGCGACCATTGCCGAATGCGCGAATCGTCGTTTTCCAGCAGGCTGACCGACCCAAGCCACTGCGCCTGATCGAGCGCCACCCACGTGGTCGGGATCACCCCGTCGCGGGTGTGGCTGCGCAACTCGCTCAAGGCCTGATCGAAATTCCAGTCCGGCAACAGACTGCCGAAGGCCTGCAGATGCGCCTGCGCGATGGCGGGCAGCAGTTGCGGCGTGTCGGCCACGCACGCGATGCGCATCGCGCTCACCGCTTGCCGGGCTTGCCGGCGCGCTCCAGGGCCGCTTCCAGCAACGGCAACTGCTCGATGCCGACCGGGAGCTCGCGCTCGAGCTTTTCGATTTCCTCGCGGAAATCGGCCACGTCCTGAAAGCTGCGGTACACCGAGGCGAAGCGCACATAGCCCACATGATCCAGCTTGCGCAGCTCGACCATGACGTATTCGCCCACGCGCAGCGAGCCCACCTCGCGCTCGCCGGACATACGCAACTGATGCACCACCGCGCGCACCGCCGCTTCGATCTGCTCTTCGGACACCGGGCGCTTTTGCAGCGCGCGGTCGAAACTGGTGCGCAGCTTGCGCGCATCGAACGCCTCGCGCCCGCCATCGCTCTTGACCACGGTCGGCAGCTTGAGCTCGATCGTCTCCAGGGTGCTGAAACGCTCGCCACACGCCTCGCACTCGCGACGCCGACGAATCGTCGTCCCGTCTTCGGACACCCGCGAATCGATCACGCGGGTGTCGTTGTGCTGGCAGAAGGGGCAGTGCATCAGGTCGCCGAGATTGGGAAGTGGGGATTGGGGATTGGCAACAGCAGGAGCAAGGACGCGCTTGTCGCGCATCCCCAATCCCGAATCACCAATCCCGGCACCTCAGCCATACACCGGATACTTCTTGCACTGCGCAGTCACCGCGTCGCGGACCTTGGCCAGCACCGCTTCGTCGCTGGGGGCGTCGAGCACATCGGCGATCCAGTTGGCCAGGTCGATGCTGTCCTGCTCCAGGTAACCGCGGGTGGTGATTGCCGGGGTGCCCAGGCGCAGGCCGGAGGTGACGAACGGCGAGCGCGGGTCGTTGGGCACCGAGTTCTTGTTGACAGTGATGTGCGCCTTGCCGAGCGCGGCCTCTGCATCCTTGCCGGAGACGTCGCGGCCGATCATGTCCACCAGCATCAGGTGATTTTCGGTGCCGCCGGACACGATCTTGTAGCCACGCGCGATCAGCGTGTTGGCCATCGCCTGCGCGTTCTTGACCACCTGCTGCTGGTAGGTCTTGAATTCCGGCTCCAGCGCCTCCTTGAACGCCACCGCCTTGGCCGCGATCACGTGCATCAGCGGGCCGCCCTGAATGCCGGGGAACACGATCGACTGCAGCTTCTTCTGCAGCTCTTCGCTCGCGCCCTTGGCCACGATGATGCCGCCGCGCGGGCCGCGCAGGGTCTTGTGCGTGGTCGAGGTGACCACGTGCGCATGCTCCAGCGGGCTCGGATACACGCCTGCGGCGACCAGGCCGGCCACATGCGCCATGTCCACGAACAGATACGCACCGACGCTGTCGGCGATGGCGCGGAAACGCGCCCAGTCGATCTTCTGCGAATACGCCGAGAACCCGGCCACGACCATCTTCGGCTTGTGCTCGGTGGCCAGTCGCTGGACTTCGTCATAGTCGATCAGGCCCTGCTCGTTGACGCCGTACTGCACGGCGTTGAACAGCTTGCCGGAGACGTTGACCTTGGCGCCGTGAGTGAGGTGGCCGCCATGGGCCAGGCTCATGCCCAGGATGGTGTCGCCGGGCTGCAGCAGCGCCAGATACACCGCCTGGTTGGCCTGCGAGCCGCTATGCGGCTGCACGTTCGCATAATCGGCGCCGAACACCTGCTTGATGCGCTCGATCGCCAGCTGCTCGGCAATGTCGACGAACTCGCAACCACCGTAGTAGCGCTTGCCCGGGTAGCCTTCGGCGTACTTGTTGGTCAGCTGGCTGCCCTGGGCCTCCATCACCAGCGGGCTGCAGTAGTTTTCGCTGGCGATCAGCTCGACGTGATCCTCCTGGCGGCCGGCTTCAGCAGCGATGGCCTGGGCCAGTTCGGGGTCGTAGGTTTCCAGTCGGACGTCGCGCGAGAACATGCAGAGCTCCGGGGCAGCTGTTGCCAGTAGGGGCGCAGATTGTAAGCCCCCGCATGGACAGGTGACCAATTGAGACGCTGGCGAGGCCAGGCGCGCCATGACAGGTTCCCCCTGAACGACAAAGGCGCACCGGAGTGCGCCTTTGCGGGTTCCCTGCCTAACCAGGCCTGACCCGGACGGTAGACAGGCTTAGTTATTGAGCACCAGGTCGGCGATCACCCCGGTGGCGATGGCCACCAGCAGCAGATTGCCGGTGTTGTCGCGCTGCCAACGGTAGCCATACGGCGGGCGGCGCAGGTTGTAGCGGTCGTAGTCGTTGACCACGTAGACCGGGCCGTGGTAACGCTGACCGCGGGCCCAGTACGGGCGCGGCGGCGGGCCGGCGCGGTAGTAGCTGGGGCGATCGTAGACATAGACCCGGTTGCGGTCGTAGCGACGGTCCTGATAACGGGCATCGCGATACCCCTCGCGGTAGCCGTTGCTGTAGTAACGGCGGTCATCGCGGCGGTCGGCCCGGCGCTCGTCATGCCAGTCGCGGCGGTCGTTGCGCCAATTGCCACGGTGATCGCGGTCGTGGCGATCGTCGCGATCATGACCACGACGGTCGTGGCCGCGGCCCCAGTCGTCGGCAAACGCTGCCGGGGCCACGGAGCCCAGCGCCAGGATGGAGGAAAGCACAACAGTCACGATGCGTTTGCGGTTCATGGGATTGCTCCTGTCTGCGATGTCGCAATTTCATTAAGGCGCTGGCCGCCTTAACGCATTCTTGCTGGAATCGATTACGAAAACGCCCATTCAGGTGGAAGGTAAGCTGCCGTTTAGCTGCCGACGCGCCGCCGCGAGCCAGGCCGGTTGCCCGTATAATCGGCGCAATCCCTTTTCCGCTGCCTCCGGCCCCGGCCGGTGGGCTGCCTGCGTCCACGGAGCACCCATGTCGCAATACATCTACACCATGAACCGCGTCAGCAAGGTGGTCCCGCCCAAGCGGCAGATCATCAAGGACATCTCGCTGAGCTTTTTCCCGGGCGCCAAGATCGGCCTGCTGGGCCTGAACGGCGCCGGCAAGTCCACGGTGCTGAAGATCATGGCCGGCGTGGACACCGATTTCGAGGGCGAAGCCCGTCCCCAGGCCGGCATCAAGGTCGGCTACCTGGCGCAGGAACCGCAGCTCAACCCCGAGCACACCGTGCGCGAAGCGGTCGAGGAAGGCGTGGGCGACGTGCTGCAGGCCCAGGCCGCGCTGGATGCGGTGTACCTGGCCTATGCCGAGGAAGGCGCCGATTTCGACGCCCTGGCCAAGGAACAGGAACGCCTGGAAGCGATCCTGGCCGCCGGTGATGCGCACACCCTGGAAAACCAGCTGGACGTGGCCGCCGATGCGCTGCGCCTGCCGCCGTGGGACGCGGTGGTCGGCAAGCTGTCCGGTGGCGAAAAGCGCCGCGTGGCGTTGTGCCGGCTGCTGCTGCAGAAGCCGGACATGCTGCTGCTCGACGAACCGACCAACCACCTGGACGCCGAATCGGTGGAATGGCTGGAGCAGTTCCTGGCGCGCTACACCGGCACCGTGGTGGCGGTGACGCATGATCGCTACTTCCTCGACAACGCCGCCGAGTGGATCCTGGAACTGGACCGCGGCCGCGGCATTCCGTGGAAGGGCAACTACACCGACTGGCTGACCCAGAAGGACGAGCGCCTCAAGCAGGAAGACAACCAGGAAAAGTCGCGCCAGAAGGCGATCCAGAAGGAACTGGAATGGTCGCGCCAGAACGCCAAGGGCGGCCGCACCAAGGGCAAGGCGCGTCTGGCCCGCCTGGAAGAACTGCAGTCGGTGGACTACCAGAAGCGCAACGAGACCAACGAGATCTTCATCCCGCCGGGCGAGCGCCTGGGCAATGCGGTGATGGAGTTCAAGAACGTCTCCAAGAAGTTCGGCGACCGCCTGCTGATCGACAATCTGTCGATGATCGTGCCGCCCGGCGCCATCGTCGGCATCATCGGCCCCAACGGTGCCGGTAAGTCGACCCTGTTCAAGATGATCACCGGCGCGGAGAAGCCCGATTCCGGCGAGATCGTGGTCGGCCCGACCGTGCAGCTGTCCTACGTGGACCAGAGCCGCGACAAGCTGGAAGGCAACCACAACGTGTTCCAGGAGATTGCCGGCGGCCTGGACATCCTCAACATCAACGGCGTGGAGATCCAGTCGCGCGCCTACATCGGCCGCTTCAACTTCAAGGGCCAGGACCAGCAGAAGATGGTCGGCTCGCTGTCCGGTGGTGAGCGCGGTCGTCTGCACATGGCCAAGACCCTGCTGCAGGGCGGCAACGTGCTGCTGCTCGACGAACCGTCCAACGACCTGGACATCGAGACCCTGCGCGCGCTGGAAGATGCGTTGCTGGAGTTCCCGGGCAACACCTTCGTGATCTCGCATGACCGCTGGTTCCTGGACCGCATCGCCACGCATATCCTGGCGTTCGAAGGCGACTCGCACGTGGAGTTCTTCCAGGGCAACTACCGCGAGTACGAAGAAGACAAGCGCCGCCGCATGGGCGATGACGCAGGTCCCAAGCGTCTGCGCTTCAAGGCGCTCAAGTAAGCACGACAAGGGCGCCGCAAGGCGCCCTTGTCACATCCGGGTGCAGCTGCGACCGATGGCCTACAGGTCGTAGGACAGCACGTCTTCGAAGCCGAAGGTGGCGAAGTTCTCGATCCGCGAGGGATACAGGCGGCCGACCAGATGGTCGTACTCGTGCTGCACCACGCGTGCGTGGAAGCCTTCGGCCTCGCGCTCGATCGGGCTGCCGTCCGGCGCAAAGCCGCGATAGCGAATGTGGCGATAGCGCGGGATAACAGCGCGCAAGCCGGGAATCGACAGACACCCTTCCCAGCCGTTTTCCATCTCCTCCGACAGCGGTTCGATCTGCGCATTCGCCAACGCGGTACGCGGCACCGCCGGCGCATCGGGATAGCGTTCGCTGGCTTCGAAGCCGAACACCATCAGCTGCAGGTCCACCGCGATCTGCGGTGCGGCCAGGCCGACGCCACGCGCATCGTCCATGGTCTCGAACATATCGGCCACCAGCGCGCGCAGCTCGGCACTGCCCAGGTTGGTCACCGGCGGCGCCACGCGCAGCAGGCGCTTGTCGCCCATGCGGATAATCTCGCGAATCATCTGACTGCTCCCGGGAAACGTTGCGGCGATTTTAAGACCTGTGCGGTAGGTGGGGGTGAGGTTGGGGAGTCGGGATTGGGGATTGGGGATTGGGGATTGGGGTTCGGGGTTCGGGGTTCGGGATTGGGTTTGGGTTTGGGATTGGGGGTTCGGGAATGGAGAATGGGGAATTAGTAATTGGTCGCTGGGGCGTCGGTGGCGCTGCTTGGCGTTTCGCAGCTTGATCGGAGTTGGCTGCGCTTGATGTGGAGCGACTGCGTTTCGGGTATCTGTCTATCAGCCCGTTACGCGTTGCCCGGCATCGTCCAGCACGCGTTCGCCGTCTTCCTTGACGAAGCCGCTCGTCGCGTGCGGCAGCAGGTCGAGTACGCGTTCGGAGGGGTGGCACAAGCGCGTCCCCAATGCGGTTTGCACGAAGGGGCGGTTGATCAGGATCGGATGCGTGAGCATTGCGCTCAGCAACGCTGCGTCGTCCAGCGCGGGATCGTTGAGTCCCAGTTCCAGATACGGGGTGCCTTTCTGACGCATGGCCGCGCGAACCGGGATGCCGGCGGCGGCGATCAGGGACTGCAGTGTTTCGCGGGTGGGCGGGTGCTGCAGGTCATCGACGATCTGCGGTTCGATGCCGGTGTGGCGGATCAGGGCGAGCGTATTGCGGGAGGTCCCGCAGTTGGGGTTGTGATAGATGACGGCGTGCATGGGAACCTGGTGCGCGGAGTCACCAAGACTGTAACGCGCTGCGGTCGAATGGCGCGCGGCGTGCAGAGCCAGCGCAGCGTACGCGCAGCCCGCGCCGATGCCGGGCATAAGCATCTCCCAGCAGGCCGCCAACGCATGGCTTGCGCGCATTGGTACGACCGCGCTACTTGCGTAGGCCGGGCCACTGGCCGGGTCGGACTACAGCCCCTCTCCCCTCGGGAGAGGGGTTGGGGTGAGGGTACGGGGCGAAGCTCAGGCGTACTCGCACCCTGCCCTCAACCTCCACCTGGCTTCGCTCGTACCTCATCCGCCCCTTCGGGGCACCTTCTCTCGGGGGGAGAAGGGAATAAGTCGTCCAGATCTTGGCTGCCGTGAATTGTCCGTCGAGACCATGGGCCGGGGAGGCTTCCGGCCCGGTTGGTTCGTGTCAAAAATCTGGCCCATCTGGGGCCAGCTGCCGCTGCAATCCCGGGAAATTTCCCCAACGCAACTGCCGCGATGACCGTTTCAGGCTCTCGCTTCGCATTCAGCGGCCAATATGTCAAAAGATTGACACACATCACGGATTCATGATTCAGTCATGAACAGACTGAAACGGAAGGATTCCCCCGATGCCGGTGTCTGCACGGCGTCCCTTTTCCCTGTTGGACTCAAGGAAACCCCAACGATGATGAGCTTTCGTAAGCCCGGATGGATGCTGTCCGGTGTGTTGTGTGTCGTCTGCCTACCGGCCCTGGCCGTGGCGCAAGAGGCTGCAACCAGCAGTTCCAAGGTGGGTATCGATCCCGTCACCGGCAAGCTGCGCCCGCTGACCGACGCCGAGAGCGCGGCGCTGGATCAGCAGGCCGCGTCGGCTGCCCGCAGCAGCGCTGCCCGCACCGCGGTTCCGCAGACCGAATCGGCCGCACGCGCGACCGAGCGACGCCTGCCCAACGGCACCGTGGCGCGCAAGTTGCCGGCCACGCAGATGAGCTCGCTGATGGCGACCCGTCAGGCCGATGGCCGCATCGTCATCGAGCACAGCGAAGACGCCGACACCCAACCCGCCCACGCCGAGCACGGAGCGCTGCCGCATGAATAAGCCCTTGTTGCTGTTGTCCCTGGCGGTGGCTGCGGCCATCGCGCCGCTGCATGCAAGCGCCGCCAATGTCACGCTGATCAATGGCGATGCCGGCACCAGCGTCGGCTTGAACGATCCCACCAGCGCAGCGCCCTTGGGCGGCAATCCGGGGCGCTCGGTCGGCGAGCAGCGTCGCATCGCCTACCAGTACGCGATGGACCTGTGGGGCGCGGTGCTGCAGAGCAACGTCGAGATCAAGGTGTATGCCTCGTTCGCGCGGCTGACCTGTACCGCCACCGGCGGCACGCTGGGCCAGGCCGGCCCGAACTGGATCGTCAACGACTTCCCCGGTTCCAAGCCCAATACGCTGTATCCGTCCGCGCTGGGCGACGCGATCGCCGGGCAGGATCTGGTCCCCGATCCCAGCGATCCGGCCGACGTCTTCTCGCAATTCAACGGCGATCTGGGCAAGCCCGACTGCCTGGCCGGCTCGGGCTGGTACCTGGGCCTGGACGGCAAGACGCCCGAAGGCCAGATCAACTTCCTCAACGTGGTGATGCACGAGATCGGCCACGGTCTGGGTGCGGCGGGCTTCCTCAACAAGACCACCGGCGTGCTCGGCTCGGGCAGCGGCCTGACCGACGTCTACACCGCGCAGGCCTTCGACAACGTGCAGAACAAGCGCTTCGACGATCCGGCCATGACCAACGCGCTGCGTGCCGAAGCGATGCGCACGCCGGGGCGTACGGTGTGGGCCGGCACGCGCGTCAACCGCGAGGCGGCGCTGATCCTGGATCCGCGCACCCTGTTGCAGGTGAGCGCACCGGCCAGCGCGGCGGGCAAGTTCGAGGTGGGTTTTGCCAGCTTCGGGCCGCTGGCCACGGCGGCCAATTTCCCGGCGCGCGCAGTGGTGACGGTCAACGACGGGGTGGCTGCCGCATCGGCCAGCGATGGTTGCGAAACGCCGTTCGTCAACGCGGCCGAGGTGGCCGGCAAGGTGGCGCTGATCGACCGTGGCACCTGCGCGTTCGCGATCAAGGTCAAGAACGCACAGCTCAACGGTGCGGTGGGCGTGATCGTGGCCAATAACGCGGCCGGCGTACAGACGATGGGCAATGCCGCCCCGCCGATCACCGACATCACCATCCCGGCGATCATGGTCTCGCAGACCGATGGCGCGCGGCTGAAGGGCAGCGCCGGAGTGGTGGCGGCGTTGTACGAAGACCCCGAGCTGTTGCAGGGCACCGATACCGCGGGCCGCACGCGGCTGTATTCGCCCAGCGTGGTGGCCGGCGGGTCGACGTTCTCGCACTTCGATACCGACCTGCAGCCGAATGCGTTGATGGAACCGTTCGATACGCCGGAAGTGCAGGCGCATCTGAACATCGACCTGACCCCGGCGCTGTTTGCCGATATCGGTTGGACGCTCAATCGCGGGCTGGCCAAGCTGGGCAACTGCAATACGCTGGTGCCGACGCTGGAGACCGGCGGGCTGATTCCCGGCGCCAACATCTCGGCCGAAAATAGCCTGTGCAAGTCGCAGAATGCCGGCAACCGTCTGGGGTATCTGACCTGCATGGACGAGCACGCACGCGAGTTGCAGAACCAGGGTGCGATCAGCCGCATTCAACAGGCAGCGGTGTTTGTCTGTGCCACCAAGGTGCGCCCGTAACAACAGGCGCAGTCTGCGTTAATCGATGCAATGCGAACGGCGCCGGGAGGCGCCGTTCGTTTATCCGTGCTCACACTGTTCGCGCTGCGCCACACGCGGCGATGCCCATGCCCCACCGAGGGGCGCGCGCGCGTCAGCAAGCGTGTACAGCGCGCAGCAAAACGCCGGCCAGAGACACCCACCACAGCGCAGACCAACCGCCACGGCCCGATGGCCGCGCGGTCGGTCTGCCTTGTCCTCAACGATCGGCAGCGTATGGCGAGGTCAGCACCTGTGGTGCGCGACCCAGTGCCGCGCCCAGCCGATCCATCACGAACCGCAGATAGAGATTGCTGCTGAACTGGTTGTAGTCGCGCGCATTGTTGAAGGTCATGCGCCCGCCCAGGAACAGCTGCGGCGCCACCTGCCATTCGGCCGCGCCACTGAGGTTGTAGGACACGCCGGTGCGGCTTTCGCCCGCATACACCGGGTCGGTGTAGCGGTTGACCAGCCCGAGCAAGGCCGCCAGCGAGGCGGCATCGTAGGCGGCCTGCTGCAAAGTCGGATCGGTCGGGAAATACGGCGAGGCGTCGGTGCTGAAGTGCTGTACGCCGATGCTGGCATCGACCTTCCAGTTGACCGTTTGACCGGCGCTACGGCCGCTCCAGTGCACCGGGAAACCCAGGTCCACATAGTCCTGCGGGCTGAAGTAACCGCCATGGCCATAGGTGAAGCCGCTGAGGTTCCTGTCGTACTGCATGGCGGTCAGATTGATGCCGGCCGTCAGCGACTGGTGCCGGGTTTCCAGTGCATGCACGTAGAAGCCCAGGTCGAGCTGGCGCTGGTCGTTGTCGGCGACGTTGTTGCCGAGCAGACGGTGCGCGGCAAGATTGGCATAACCGCCCAGCAGTCCATTGTCGGCAGTGGCCGACAACGACACGCCATTGCTGGTCACCCCGCCCCATTCGCGGCCGCTGCGGGCATCCTGCGCGCCGGCGAACGACAGCACGCTGTCGGTGACCGCGCGCCGCGAGGCTTCGGCCGACCAGCTCACCGCATCGCCAAGCTCGCCGCGATAGCCGACGCCGCCGATGAGGTTCTGTTCCTGGAAGCCGATCGGGGTGCTGCCGATGTCGGCACTGAACCCGCCATTGCGATAGCGCACACTAACGCCCACTCCGGTGTCGTCCTGGCTGAGCCGGCGCGCGCCGTTGCCGGTGGCGGCCATGGTGTTGAGCGTGGCGGCCAACCCGGTCGGGGTCTGTTGTGCGGCGGCGGTGCTGCCGGCCAGCGCGCGCAACGCGGCCGCATCGCCGGCGGCCAGCTGTTCGCTGAGCGCAGCGTTGCCGAGGATGTCGCGCGCCAGTTGGGCGATCGGCGTGTTGGAGGCGTTGATGCCGAGCAGGTAGGCCGGCAACGGTTCGTTGGCCAGCGCCGCCACGGCGGCGGCATTGCTGTTGTTGTTCTCGACCAGCAGTTCGTTGAACAGACCGGTGTTCAAGGCGTAGCGACGCAGGCGCTCACGCGTGGCGGCGGTGTCGCCTTCGGTGGCGAGCAACTGGTACATCGACGAGCTGACCAGCGTATCGATCGGGCCGCGATCGGCCGCCAGCGCATCGTTGATGGCGGTCTGCGGGCCGCTGCCGAAGCGGCTAGCGGTGACGTAATCGGTGGTCAGCGTGCCGGCATCGACGATGGTCGGCGTCAGGGTGACGCCAAGCTTGCCGTCGCCGACAGCGAATTCGGCCTGGACCGGCATTTGGATATCGTCCAGGCGGCCCAGACCATCTTCGCCATCGCGCGAGCGGTACAACGCGCCGCCGGCGAGGTTGTCGCTGTTTTCCGACTGCACCGCACGCAACTCGTCGAGCACGCCGTTGCCGCTGCCGAGCGGCGGCAACGCCTGTGCGGCGGGCTTGGTCAGACGTGGACCGGCGTCCGCGGCGATCGGCGCAACCGCGCGCGCGGCAAGCAGCCCGTCGCCGCGCGACGAACCGCGCATGCGGCCGCTGGAGACCGGCAGCATGGCGGGCGCAGCGCCGGCGCTGACCGGCGGCGGCAACGTATCGCCACCATTGTCGGCAGACGCACCAATCGGTGCGACAGTGGCGAATCGTGCAGAGCCCGGCGACGCTGCCACCGGTGCAACCGCCACGTCGCCATAGGCGCTACCGGCATCCATGCGCTCGGACAACACCGCCGGCGAGCGCGGCATGCCGCCGGTCATGCCGGAAAACGGATTGAGCGGGCGGCTGGAGGACGCGACTGCGGACGGACCACGCGCAGACGGCAGGCCATTGTCCAGTTGCCCGGCCTGACGCTGCTGCGCGGCCAGCGAGGCACGGAAATACTGCTCGGCCTTGCGGTTCTTGCCGGCGCTGCGATACACGCGGCCGGCCGCGGCCAGCACCTCCGGCGACTCCGGTGCCTGCGCCAGCGCGCGTTGCAGGTAATGCTCGGCATTGCGCAGGTCCGACTGCGCGGCCGCACTGTTGGCGGCGGCAGTGAGCGTGTCCAGGTCGTCGGGATGACGCTGCAGGATCTGCTGGTAGATCGCCAGCGCCTGATGCTGGTCGCCGGAGGCGGCATACAGCCGCGCGAGCGCGGCCTGCGCATCGCCGCTGTCCGGCTGCTGGGCCAGGATCGGCGACAGCGCGTCGTAGGCGCTTTCCAGGTTGCCGAGTTCGCGCAGCGCATCCACCTGGCGCAGTGTGTAGGCGCTGCGCAGGCGTTGATAACGGCGCAGTTGTTCCGGGGTCAGGGTGGTGGCCTGCAACTGGCGAAGCACCGCCGACAGTTCGGCGTCCTGATGCGCGCGCAGCAGCACGCCGGCATATTGCAGGCGATCTTCGCTGCGCACCGTGGCGCCGGTGACCAGGCGCTGGGCCAGGGTCAGCGCGCGCGGGGCGTTGCCGGCATCGGCATGCGCGCCGGCCAGTGCGGCCAGCAACTGCGGGTCGTCGAGCTGATTGCCCAGCGCGGTTTCGGTGCGCACCAGCAACTGCTGCGCGTCGCCCGGCCTGCCCTGCTCCACCAGCAACCGTGCCTGACGCGCCTGCAGTTCGATCCAGGCGGTGGTGCGCAGCTGGGTCATCTCCGGCGTGCGCGAGGCGACCGGAATGCGCTCCAGGCTGTCGTAGGCGCCCTGCCAGTCGCCGCTTTCCTGCGCCAGCAAGGCGTTGGCCTGCAGCGCTTCGGGTTGGTCGCCATGCACGGCGAGCAGGCCATCCATCACGCTGCGGGCCTGGTCGGGGCGGCCGGCCTGTTGGTACAGGCGGGCCAGATCCAGACGGATCCAGGCATCGCCCGGGCGCTCGACCATCGCCGCTTCCAGCTCGGTCTGCGCGCTGACCGCATCGCCGGCTTCCAGCGCCTGGCGGGCACGGGCGCGCTGCACGTTGGAACGCAGCAGGGCTTGCCCACCGGCTTTGGCACGTTCTGCGGCAGGCAGGCGATTGAACAAGTCGCTGGCTTCCTGCATGCGGCCCTGGCGGCTGTACAAACCGACCAGGCCCTGCAGCGCGCCGGCATTGTCGGCATCGTGCGACAGCGCCTTGCGGTAGCTGGCCTCGGCGGCGGCCGGGTCGCTGGCGGCCTGCAGGCCGCCCAGCGCCACCTGCGCGGCCGGCTCGTTGGGCAGCAGTTGCACCGCCTGCTCCACTAGCTGGCGCGCCTGTGCCAGATCGCCACGTGTGCGTGCGGCCTCGGCCTGCTGCAGCTGCAGCCAGTAGCGCGCGCTATCCAGCGCACCTTTCCATTTGCCGTTATTCGCCGCGGCCGGGCGCAGCAGCTCCTGCGCTTCGGCAAAGCGCTGCTGACGCAGGCGCACCGAGCCCAGGCCGCCGAGCGCTTCCGGATCACGCGCACGTGCGCGCAACACCTGCGTGAAGCGTTGTTCGGCAGCGCCCAGATTGTTGGCGCCCAGCGCACGGAAGCCTTCGCCCAGCAGCACGCCATTGGGGTCGGCCGGCGCGGCGGTGGCCGCGCTGCGTTGTCCGCGCAGCTGGCCGAGTTTGGCGGTGACTTCCGCATCGGCCGGGGTGCCGGCCAGGAATGCCTGGTACAGCGGCGCATCGGCCATGCCGGCGTTGAGCCACAGCAGCGCCTGGCGCCAGCTGGTGCGCGCCGGCCCGCCGACATCGGCGCGTTGCGCCAGCGTGCGCAGCTGCGCGATGCCGTCGCGGCGGGTGGGTTCGCGGTAACTCAGCACCTGCGCCAGCGCCAGTTGCACGGACGGGTTGCCCGGTTCGCTGGATTGCAGGCGTTGCAGGCCGTCACGCGCACGCTCCCAGCCGGTGGGAGTACCGGCCAGCGACTGGTAGTACTCCAGCGCCAACGCCGGCGGCGGCGGCTTGCCGGCGAACAGCGCTTCGTAATTGCGCGCGGCTTCGACATAGCGCCCGGCCGCGGCGGCGCGGCGTGCGTTGCGCAGGTTCGGATCTTCGCCGGCAGCGCTGCTGCCACGGGCGCCGATCGCCACGCGCAGGCGCTGTGCCTGCGGCGATTGCGGGTGTGCGGCGTCGAGTTGCTGCAGGCGCTTGCGTGCTTCGGATTGACGGCCCTGCGCCAGATCGATCTGCGCCAGGCCGAGCAAGGCGTCGGGCTGATCCGGATCGACGCCGAGCAGCTTGCGCCAGGTGTCGGCGGCCAGATCGTCGCGGCCCTGGTCGTGCCAGTAATTGCCCTGCCCGACCAGTTGCTGGGTGGCGCTGGTCTGCGCCTGCACCGGCAAGGCGAGCAGGCACAGGTCGATCATGCCGACGAGGTACAGCGGGGTCAGTTTTTTGCGGAGCATGCAGGCGTTCTCCAGGCGGGCAGCAGGCGCCCGTCTGCGGCAAAGCGGTAGCGGTTCTCAAGCCAGCCCTGTCCGAACAGGGCCAGCGTGCGTTCGAAGTACGGCAGCGCAGCGGCTGCCGCTTGTGCGGCGGCGGGAATGCGCTGCGCCTGCGCCTTGAGCAGCGCGGGCTGGCCCATCGCACTCAGGTAGGGCAGCAGCGCGGCAGAAAACCCGACCGGCAATGCGCCGCTGCCCACGCCGCGCGCGGTGTCGATCTTTTCCGCAAACGGGGTCTGTGCGGCGAGCAGGTCGGCCGGGCCGGACAGGTCGCGCAGCAAGCCGCTGCGCAGCGGCTCGCCGGCATCGAGCATGCCGGCCCACAGATACACGCGGATCGCGTCATAGCTGCCGACGTTGCCGCGCTTCGGATCGGGGCTGAAGCGCTCGCCATCCCACACCGTCCAGTCCGGCGCAAAGCCCACCGGCGCGCTCTCGCGCAACACGCGTGCGGCATTGCTGGCGATCGCCGCCCACGGTCCCTTGGGGTCGGCGTTGGCGCAGCGCCGCAGCACCTGGATCGGCAGGTAGCTGGGATTGAGCGTCCAGCGCTGCTTCTCGGCAAAGCCGGTGCGGCCGGGCAGCAACATCGCGCCCAGGCCCGGCAACGTGACTACTTCCTGTTGACGCATCAGTTGCAGGATCTGCTGGCCGGCCTTGCCGTAACCGGGCCGGCTCCACAGCCGCCCGGCTTCCAGCAGCGCGTAGGCAATCCACAGCTCGCCATCGCTGGCGGTATTGGCATCGAGCACGCGCCAGTTGCCGCTGCCATCGCGGCCCCACAACCACGCCGGCAGATTCAGGTCCGGGCGGCCGCCGCACAGATTGTGCCGGGTCCAGCCCAGCACCTTCTCGAACAACACCTGGTCGTTGTTGACCAGGGCGAAGAACAGCGCATACGACTGACCTTCGGAGGTCGAGCGCTGGTCCGGATTGAGGAAATCCACCACCCGCCCGTCGGGCTGGATGTGCTTGTCAACGAAGGCATTCCACAGCGGCCACGGCCCGCATTGGCCAGCCGCCGCCGCTGCGCGCGTGGGCAGCAGCGCAGCCAGGCCGGCCAGCGCACCGGCGCGTAGCAGGCTGCGGCGTGTCATCGCTGCGGCGCTGTCGTGCGCGCTCATGCGCTGCCGCCTTCGTTGAGCCGCTCGGCGGCATGCCGGCGCAGCAGCACGCGCGCGGCCAGCGCCAGCAACAGCGCCAGCAGCACCACGGTCAACGCCAGCCACACCGGGTGGTGCGAGAAGTACCAGCGCAACCAGGTCGGGAGCGGCAGATGGCCGACGTAGTAGGTCTGGTTGCCGACCAGGCTGATGACCTTTTTCTGCTGCAGCAACACCACGCTGCCCTGGAAGTCCTTGAGCAGGGTCGGGTCGAACCAGGCATCGAACAGCCGGCTCATGTTGGCCGGGTCTTCGCTCTGGAACGCGACCACGCTGCGGCCGGACTTCAACGGCGATTCGAAGCCCATCAACAGCACGTCGTCCGGCTGCGGTTGCAGGGCGATTTCCGCGGTGGTCGGCAGGTCGGTGCGGCGCGCGTCGAAGGACAGGAAGCCCGGCAGCTTTTCCAGCACCCAATCGGTCAGCGCAAAGCGGGTCGCCTGCCCGTCCTGGCCCACCGGCAGCTGTGCGCGCCATTGCTTGAACAGCGGCTGCGACTGCGCACTGCCGAGCAGCAACAGATCGCGGTCGGCATGCTGCTGCACCGCGCCGGCACCAATGATCTGCGCATGCAGCGCCGGATACCCGGTGGAGGCGCCGAAGCGTCCAAGCAGGGTCAGCACATTGCCCAGGTCCTGGTCGCCCGGATTGTCGGGCAGCACGATGGTGGATTCGGACAGATCAGCCAGGCGGGTGAAGGGGTAACCGGCATTGGCGAACGCGGCCAGGTTCGGCATCGCCATGTAGTGGTGGAAACCGCTCAGGTCGATGCTGGAATCGGCGTCGATGGCGCCGGACACATCCGGGAAGGTGTTCTTGCACTGCTCGCCCTGCGGGCGATCGAAGAAGAAGTGGAAGCGCAACTGGCTGTTGGCCGAGAACGCACCCACCGGCAATGTCAGATCCTGATGCACCGGCATGCTGCCGCGCGCGCCCAGGCTGTTCCACCAGCGCCTCGGGGTGGACTCGGCGAACGGGCGGCCGGTCAGCGGCAGCGTGGTCACGAACGACTCGTTGATGCTGACGTTGAGCGCGGACTTGTTCTCCACGTCCGGCACCGTGTAGCGGTATTTCAGCGCGACCGGAATGCCGTCGCGCTCCCACACGAACAGGTCCGGCGGCAACTGCAGGCCGACCCGGATCAGGTCCGGGTGATAGCCGCTGACATTGAGCTGGCCGGGCTGGGTCACCAGATCGCCGAAGCGCACCGGATGCTGGCTGGACACCCACTTGGGCGCGTCGTACGGCTGACGCGGCGCCGGCGCGCTGATCTCGCCGATGCGGGCGACCGCCCCGGTCAACGGCGCGCGCAAGGCCAGCGCGGTGGCCGCGCGTTGCAGGTCTTCGCTGTTGCGGCCGAGCACCAGCAGCAGCTTGCCGTTGGGATCGGTCGGGTTGACCACCACTGCCACGGTCGGGCCACGGATATCGGCCACGCCACTGTTGGCGGTGGCGAACTGCTCCGGCAGCGTGCTGGGCGTGGCGAACACCACTGCGTTGCCGGTGGCCGGCAGCGCTTCGGTCGAGGCCGGGAACACCGCGCCGCGGTAGCCGGCCAGGGTGCCGAACCACGAGGCCACCACGCCGGCCGCCTGCAGCGTGGCGTTGTCCGGGCGCTGCGGAAAGTAGAACGGCAATTCCAGCCGGCGCGTGTCGCGCACATCGAAGAACGGCACCGGCAACAACGCCAGGTTATTGGCCAGCGCCAGCGGCGTGGTGGTCAGCGACAGGCTGGTGGCCGCGTCCACATTCGCCCACAGGCTGCTGTGGTCGGGGTCTTCGCACTCGCGCGTGTAATGGCCGATCAACTGCAGGTTGAGCTGGTTGTAATCGGTGACCAGCCGCGGGTCGATCGGCAGATCGGCCGAGAGCAGCTTGCCGGCATTGGCCTTGTCGGCGGACAAGGTGCCCACGGTGACGCCATTGATGGTGACCTTCAGATGCGACAGGTCCGGCAACAGCGCGGGCGAATAGCTGTATTTGAGGTTGAGCGTGGCGGCGGTGACGATCTCGTCGCTGCGCACGCTGAAGGGCACGCCGGCACTGCCCTGCACGCCGCGCAAGGTGATCTCGTAGTCGATGCCGAGCTCGCGCAAGCTGGAGGTGCGGGTGCTGCCGGCCGGCATCGGTGCCGGTGCGGGCGGCGCGCTCGCGGCGGTGCCGGCCTGCCCGGTCGGCGTGGTCGTCGCCGTTGCCGGCACGGCCTGCTGCGCCTGCGCCAGGCCGGTCAGCAGGGTGAGCACACAGGTCAACACGGCCGGGGACATTCGCATCGGTTGCTTCTTGGCAGGGAAAAGGGAAACGGCAGGCGTCACGCTCACGACTCCAGATCCAGCGCGCGCGCCGGGCGGAAGCCCTGTCGCGCACTGAGTGCGATATGTCCGCCCAGGCGTCCAAAGCCGCGCGCGCTGGCGGCCAGCACCTGACCCAGCGAGCGCCAGAACGCATCGCGGTCGTGCTGGCCCCATTGCGACAGCCAGATGTCGGCGCGCGCAAAGGTCGAGGCCACCAGCCAACGCTCCTGTTCCATCGACATCGCGGTGAACTGCACGCTGACCTGGCCGTCGCGGTCCTGCCGCACCACCGCCGGCAAGGTCTGCTCCACGCCGCGGTGACTCAGGCCGATTTGCACCGGCAACCCCGGCTCGATCGGCTGCGGCTGGGCGAGCCTGATCGCCATGCCGCCGGTGGAAAAATTCAGCGAGCGACTGGGCAGCACGCTGCCATCGGGCAGATACAGATTGACCGGGACATCCAGCGGCACGCGATGGGCGCTACGCACCTGGCGGGTTTCGCTGGCCGTGGCGATAGTGGCGCCCAGCAGCACCATGTTGTAGAGCGTCCAGGCCAGGTTGAACCAGATCGTCTGCTGCTCGCCGCTGCCGCCGACATAGATCAGGCGCAGCACGCCGGCAGCCACACCGGCCAGGTTGAGCAACAGCAGGAACAGGTATGGCTTGGCGATTTGCGCATCGAAATAACTGCGCGCCACCAGCCCGCCCTTGGGCGTGACATTGAACTTGCCCAGCTTGGGGTTGAGCAGCGCGACCAGGGTGGGACGGAAGATGTACCAGGCCAGCGTGGTCTCGTAGACCTCGTTCCACAGCAGATGGCGGAAGCGGCTCTGCACCCGCAGGTTGGTCAGATTGGCCTGCAGGATGTGCGGCAACGCATAGGCCAGGATCATCAACGCCGAGGCCTGGATCACGTGCGCGCCGAAGAACAGATAGGCCAGCGGCGCAGTGAGGTAGATGATGCGCGGCAAGCCGTAGAAGAAGTGCAGCATCGCGTTGAGGTAGCACAGCCGCTGCGAGAGCCTGAGCCCGCGCCCCAGCAGCGGATTGTCGATGCGCGCGATCTGCGCCATGCCGCGCGCCCAGCGGATGCGCTGCGCCACATGGCCGGACAGGCTTTCGGTGGCCAGGCCTGCAGCCTGCGGCACCGCCAGATAGGCGGTGCGATAACCGCGACGCTGCAATTTGAGCGCAGTGTGGGCGTCCTCGGTGACGGTTTCCACAGCCACCCCGCCGACCTCTTCCAGCGCGCTGCGCTTGATCACCGCGCAGGAACCGCAGAAGAAGGTCGCATTCCACTGGTCGTTGCCATCCTGTAGCAGGCCGTAAAACAGCTCGCCTTCGTTGGGCACCTTGCCATGCGTGCCCAGGTTGCGTTCGAACGGGTCGGGCGAGAAGAAATAGTGCGGCATCTGCACCAGGGCCAGCCTGGTGTCGCGCAGGAACCAGCCCATCGCCACCTGCAGGAAACTGCGGGTGGGAATGTGGTCGCAATCGAAGATCGCCACGTACTCGCCGCTGCACTTCTTCAGCGCGGCATTGATGTTGCCGGCCTTGGCGTGCACGTTGTTGGTGCGGGTGACGTAGTTGATGCCGACCTCGGCACAGAAGTCGCGGAACGCGTCGCGGCGGCCGTCATCGAGCAGATGGATGGTGATCTTGCCGGCCGGCCAATCGATCACGCTGGCCGCCAGCACGGTGGTGCGCACCACCGACAATGGCTCGTTGTAGGTGGGAATGAACACGTCCACGCTCGGCCACAAGGCTTGGTCGGCCGGCAACGGCACCGGCTTGCGATCGAGCGGCCACAACACCTGGAAATAGCCCAGCACCAGGATCACGAACGCATACAGCTCCGCGCCCAGCAGGCCCAGGCCCAGGATGAAATCCACCGCGCTGCCCACGCCCATGGTCTGGGTCGTGCGCCACCAGATGTAGCGGCACGACACCGCCAGCGACATGCCCATCATCGTCAGGATCACCACCCGCCCGCCGCGCTTGCGCACCGCCAGCGCAACGGCGAACAGCACCCCGGAGAACACCAGTTGCTGGGTGACATCCATCGGCACGGCAACCACGAACACCAGCAGCAAGCCGCCCAACAACCACAGCGCCCAGGTCGCCAGCATGGGCAGCGGTGATCCGGAACGGCGGCTGGCAGCAGTCATCAGATAATCCTTCAAGTGTGGCGGCGTGCGGCAAAACGAGGCGAAACGGGCGAGCGCAGCGGCGCTTGCCGAAGGTCACGCGGTGGTGCTGATCAACGCGAGCGCAGTCGCTGCAGCGGGCTTTGCGTCGCGCTGGGCGCATCGGCCTGCAACAGCCGCTGAAACAAGCGCTCCAACGGCGTCTGCGCCTGGCGCTCGCCGGGCTGCGCTGCAGGCGCTGCGGGCTCGTCGAGCTGGCGCAATTTGCGCAGCGGCGCGAGCGCATCGAGCGGCGGGCCTGCCGTCTCTTCGGCAGGCACGGACCGGTGCGCCGCCGGCACTGCCTGCATGGCGATCGAAACGCTCGGCACCGATGCGGCAGGCGCCAGCAGCGGCGCTGGTGTCTGCACGGCGTCCGCCGCAGCGGGGGCCTGTTCGACCGCTGCCGGGACCGGCGTTTGCGTCACTTCCGGCCTGCGCGGCGGCAGCTGGGTGTGGGCGAAATCCTGATAGCCCGCGCTCGCCGGCGTCCCCAAGCGCGCGAACAGGCCGGACACATCGTCATGCCCGGATGCTGCCTTGTTGTTCTTCGGTGCCATCACACTCCCCTTGCCCGACTTCAGCCGTTCATGCCGTCCGCAGCAACACGAGGTTGCGCAGATCGACGCTGTCGCCTGGCGCGGTCTGCACCGCCAGGCCTGCCAGCATCCCCAGTTGCTGGAACCACCCTTCGTACACGCCCTGCAGGAACCCATCGCTCCATGCCGCACCATCCAGTGCCACGCTCAACGGCGCGCTGGCGTGCTGGATCCGCACGTGGTCGGCGTGGTCGTGCATCGCGCACTGGCCCCAATCACAGCGCTCCCACACGGCGTTGGCGGCCTGCTGCATCTCGTCCAGGGTCGTGCAGTGCGCCAGCCGGTGCTCGCGCGCGAAGCGCCGGCCGATGCGCGCCATCAACGGGGCCAGATCGTCCTCGGGCAACTCGGCGCCGAACTCGGCGGCCATCGCACGCACAAAGCCCAGCCACTGCCGGGAGCAGCTGCGCGCGCGGTACAGCGACAATGGGTCGGGTGCAGTCATACGGGCATCGCGTGGGGAGGAAGCCGTCCGTCAACGTCGCGTGCATCAAACGTGAAGTACGCGTGATGCCAATGTTAACGAACCCATGCGGCCAATTGAGCGCTGCATCGCATTTTTTTTGGCCATTCCCTGACAGGGCCGCCAAGCCCCGGCACACGCTGCCGCTACACGTCAGTCACTGCCGCGCGTGGTCACCCGCTTCCGGTATCGGCGGCAGGCCGAATACATCGCGCAGATAGCGCAGGTAGCCGGCGTCCTCGCACATGCTCTTGCCCGGCGAGTCACTGAGCTTTGCCACCGGCTGCCCATTGCAGCGGACCATCTTGATCACGATCTGCAGCGGCGTCGGCCCCAGGTCGTTGGTGAGGCTGGTGCCGACCCCGAACGCCAGCCGGCAGCGCGTATGGAAGTGCGCGTACAGCCGCATCACCTTGTCGATGTTGAGGCCATCGCTGAACACCAGCACTTTGGTCGCGGGGTCGATGCGGTGTGCCTGCAGGTGGGCGATGACGCGCTCGCCCCATTCGAACGGGTCGCCCGAATCATGCCGCATGCCGTCGAACAGCTTGCAGAAATACAGATCAAAATCGCGCAGGAACGCGTCCAGCCCCACCACATCGGACAGGGCGATGCCGAGATCGCCGCGGTACTCGCGCGCCCACGATTCCAGCGCGGCCACCTGCGAGTCGCGCAGCCGCGGCCCCAACGCCTGGAATGCCTGCAGATACTCGTGCGCCATCGTGCCCAGCGGAGTCAGGCCGTAATGCTTGGCGAAATACACATTGCTGGTGCCGACGAACTGCTCGCCCAGGCCATCGCGCAGCAACGGCAGCAACTCGCCGTGCCAGTGCCGCGAATAGCGCCGCCGGGTGCCGTAATCGGCGATCTTGCAGCCGGCCGGCATGCTGCGCAGGCTGCTCACCTTCTCGCGCAGGCGGCGACGGCCTTCTTCGTAATCCGGCTCGGAGGTGTTGCGGAACCACACCTCGTTGATGATCGCCAGCAACGGCACTTCGAACAGGATGGTGTGCAGCCACGGGCCGCGGATGGTCAGCTCGATCTCGCCCGGATGGGTGGTCGATGCCGACAGCTGCAGATACTTGCGGTCCAGATGGAACAGCGCCAGGAAGTCGGCGAAGTCCGGCTTGATGAAGCGCAGGCCACGCAGATAGGCCACCTCGTCCTCGCGCAGCCGCAGCCGGCACAGCGCATCGATCTCGCGCGAGATTTCGTCGATGAACTGGGCCAGATCCACGCCGGGCGTGCGGCACTTGAAGCGGTAGTCGACCTGCGCGGCCGGATGCTGATGCAGCACCGCCTGCATCATGGTGAATTTATACAGGTCGGTGTCGAGCAGCGAATGGATGATCATGCCGCCGGATTATGCCCGCAGCGGCGATCGCGCTGCGTGCAAGCCGCCGATGCGTCCGAGAGGCGATGCGCTGCGCGGCGGCAGTGCGCTTCGCCCCGGCAAGTCACCTCGGCAATTGCGCCTGGCGTTCTCTTGGAGAGTGCCAGGCGCCATCGCTCAGCGCGCCAGCACCTGCTGCGCTGGTTTGCCCTGCACGGTGAAGTCGCTGTCGCCCGGGCCGCCGGCCTTGGGGTCGGTGTACCAGCACCACAGCGCGATACCTTCCACGCCGTGCGCCTGCAGCACCTTGCGCCACTGCTGCAACACCTGCAGCTGCAGGCGGGTGTCCACTGCAGCGGCGCGTTGCTCCGGGCTCTCCCAGGGCGCGGCCAGGCTACCGCGTGCAGAACGCAGCCCCAGCTCCGCCACCCACACCGGCTTGCCCACGCGCTGGCCCAGTTGCTGCAGGCGCTGCGCGGCGGCATCCATCTCGGCCGTGCGCGCGGCAGCCGCTTCGGACAGCCGCGGATACAGGCTGGTGCCCACCGCATCGAACAAGGACCAGTAACGGAAGCTTTCGGCGTGCTCCATGCCGTCGGCCACATACAGCAGCTTGCCGTGGTAGACCTTGCGCACTTCCGCCACCAGACCGGGCCACTGCGGCGCGTCCTGCAGCTTGCGCAGTTCGGTGCCGATCACCAACGCTTCGGCATGCTCGTCTTCGGCCAGCTTGGCCAACGGCAGCAACGCGTTCTGATACGCGGCAAACCAGGCTGCCTGGTCGGTGGGCGCGGTGTCGCCGGCCCAATGCCCGGGAATCCACACATGCACCTTGAGCGTGGCCTGCAGGCCGGCGTGGTGGCTCTGCCGCAACGCCGCGCGCATGGCCTCCACGCTGCTGTCGCTGCCCAGCACCGGATCGTTCGCCTGCGGGTTGGCTTGCCACACAAACGCGACCAGCAAGGCCTTGCTGGCGCCGGTCTTGGCCAGCGCATCCAGCGACTGTCCCGCCGCCTCGCTCTCCCACGGCGCATTGGCCGAGACCTTGACGTTGGCGCCCATCCACGTCGATGCATCGGCGTTGCAGCCATTGACCAGCATGCACGCCCCGACCAGAAACGCGGTACTCAGAACGCGTTTGAACATGCGGCGGATGCCTTGGTGGTGGACGCGGTCGTGGTGTGCGCGCAGTCCATTGCACCGATGACCGCAGTGTTCTTGTCCGGCTGCACGATTGCAGCAGTGGCGGGCGCGCTGACGCCGGACGCGGGCTGCGTGGGCGCGGCCACGTCCGCGACAGTCGCCACGGTGGGCTGCGCCTGCACGGCGTCCATCGCCGGCGTCGCCGCGCCGGTCGGCAACGACACCGGCGCGCTCACGACCACCGCCTCGCCCTGCAGCAAGGACTGCGCATCGGCAGGCGCCGCACGCATCCAGCTGCCCCAGCCCTGCGGCTGTACCCAGGCCGCACCGATCAGGCCCAGCAACAGCAGGCCGGCGGCCTGACTGCGCTGATCGGCATGCAGCGCGCGCAGCAGCAACGCTGCCGGCACCCACAGCAGCAGCAAGGCGTCGAACCCGGCCCAGCCGAAGGCGAATGACAGTGCCGCCGCACAGATCACGGTGCCGGCACTGGCCAGCACGCCGCGCGTGAGCGCACTGCTGCGGCTACGGGCCAGCAACGCCAGCACCGGGAAGCAGACCACCGCCGCCACGCCCCAACGCACGGCCGGCGACCAGCCTTGCGCATGCTCGGCCAGCGGCAACGGCAGCGGATGCGCGCCCTGCCCGATGCTGGACAGCGTCGGCCACGGGGCGTTGAACACGGTCAGATTGACGTAGGCCCACATGCCGACCAGAAACGCGAACGGCAGATAGCACACCAGATAGAACGAACCCGGCGCCTTGCGCAGCATCTGCGGCGGCATCACCAGGAGCAGCCACGGTGCCACCATCGTCGACAGCGCCAGTGTCTGCAGATCCAGGCACAGCAGGATGCACAACCAGCCGGCGATGCGCAGATAGGTGAAGGCCTCCACCGGCGTCTGCAGGCGGCGCAAGGTGCGGCACAAGCCGTAGAACGCCAGCAGACCCACCGCCTGGCTTCCGCCTGCGGCGATCGGCAGCAGGAACAGCGGATTGCAGCCCACCAGCACGGTCAAACCACTGGCCCAGCCGCGCCCGAACACGCCGGCCAGATCGCGCCACAGCAGCGACAGGAACAACGCGTTGGCGGCAACCGCCAGGAACGGCCAGACCTGGAACGGCAGGTTCCAGCTGTCCAGCCCCAGATTGATCGCCCACGACAACAGACCGGTTGCCGGCAAGCCGGCTGCTGGTGCGATTGCCGGTGTGGCGGAGCCGACCGACTGCAGCAGCAGCGGCTGGCTCAGCAGCGACAGGGCCACCACGGCAACCAGAAACGCCGGCAGCCCGCTGTGACGGCGCGGGACCGCCGACTCACTCTTCGAGTGCGGCGCGGCGCTCGTTTTCCGAATGCTTGCTGATGCCATGAGTGGTCTTCTCCCAATAGAACGGATTGTGGATCAGCTGCCAGAGACCCTTGTACGCGGCGATCGACTGCAGCACCCAGTAAAAGGGCACGGTCAGCGCGTAGGGCGCCAGCTTGAAGTAGTCGCGCTTGAACGCAGCCACCAGCGTGATGTAGATGAAGAACGCATTGGCCAACAGCAGATTGACCAACGACACGGTCGCCAGCCACGGCGGGAAGAAGCGCTCGAACGCGGTTGTCCCGGTGACTGCCCAGACCACATACAGCGCCCACAGCACCGGCACGCCCAACGCGGTGAAGAAGCCGCCGCCAATGAAGAACTGGAAACCCCAGAAGCCCTTGAACCCGGTGCTGCGATACAGGTGCACCGGGTCGCGCATGTGCACCAGCCAGGTCTGCATGTAGCCCTTGAGCCAGCGCGAGCGCTGCCGGATCCAGTTGGGAATGCTGACGTTGGCTTCTTCGAACGTGGTGGAGTTGACCACGTTGACGCGGTAGCCGTTCTGGATCAGCCGCACGCCCAAGTCGGCGTCTTCGGTGACGTTATACGGGTCCCAGGCGCGCACCTGGCGCAACACATCCAGACGGAAGTGGTTGGAGGTACCGCCCAACGGAATCGGGATGCGCAGGTATTCCAGCGCCGGCAGGTAGAAGTCGAACCAGAGCGTGTACTCCAGCGTGAACATCCGCGTCAGCCAGTTCTCGTCGGCGTTGTAGTAGTTCAGCCGCGCCTGGATGCACGCCACATCCTTGTCGGCCTTGCGGAACGCAGCCACCACGCGCTTGAGCTGATCCGGCTCGGGCTTGTCTTCGGCGTCGTAGATGGTGAGCAGCTCGCCGCGCGCAAAATGCAGCGCGTAGTTGCAGGCCTTGGGCTTGGTCTTGGGCTGCGACGGCGGCACCCGGATGATTTCGAAGAACGCCTCCAGGCCGAGTTTCTTGGCGGCCTCGATGGTGTCGAAATCGTCCGCCTCCAGCACCAGCTTCACGTCGAGCTTGCTGATCGGGTAATCCAGCTTGCGCAGCGCGTTGGCCAGGATCGGCAGGACTTCCGGCTCCTTGTACATCGGCACCAGCACGGTATAGACCGGCAGGTCGTCGTCGCGCAGCGCGGCCACTTCGTCCTCGGTGACCTTGATGTCGATACGGTGGCGCGAGCCGAACCACACCAGCAACAGCTTCAGTCCGAAGGTCGCCAGAAAGCCCAGCGCCACCAGCACGTTGACGGTGATCAGGGCCGGCACCGGGAACAGCACCATCGCGATCACCATCACCGCGGCGATCGCCCACAGCGTGAACTTCTGTCCGCGCGTCACCACCTGGCGCGCCGAGTACGTCGGCGCATGCGATGCGAGCAGGTTCAGCGCGTTGTCGGTGAGCTGCTCGTCGGCGTAACGCTGCAGGCTCCAGATGATGTCGAACTTGGCGGTGCCGACAAAACGCACGTCCTCGCCGTAGTGCGCGCGCGCCCAGGCAAACACCGCCGGGTCGGGATCGGCCACGGCCAGCACCAGCACACCGTCTTCGCGACGCCACGGCAGCAGCAGGCGCTGCGCGTAACTTTCCAGATCGCCCGGGGTGAGCAGTTCCGGATCCGGCGGCTGCTGCACCAGATCGATGAACTCGAGGCCGAAGTGCGCGGCAACGATGGCGTAGAACCGCTGCGCCGGCACGCCGCGCTGGGCCAGGATCACATCGCCCAGGCGCGAGTTCCAGCGTTGCTGCAACGCCAGCGCCGAGCGCAGCTGTTCGTCGGTGATGACGCCTGCCGTGACCAGCGCGCGACCCAACAGACCGCGTTCGCGGCCGATGTCCGGTGCTCGTCCCAGCGCGTCCATTTCGCAGGTGACCGTCATTGTCGTGGCGTCCTTAGAACCGCCACCAGGCGGCCACGAATGGCCCACCTGCGGCGCCGGTGTTGCGGCCCATCACTGGCTGCTGATATCCCACCTGCCACTGGCTGCCGCCCGGCGCGGTGTACAGCGTGGACAGCTGCAGCTTGGTGAGGTCGTAGTTGGTGCCGGTGGCGACAAAGCCGGAATCGCCAGGTGTCGAGCCAACGACAAACGCGTCGTTACGCCCGTTACCCAGGCCCTGGATCACGTTGACTTCGCCAAGCAGCAACCAGCTCGGGGTCAGGCTCAGGCCGGTGGACGCGTCCACCCGCACTTCGTCGGAAGCGGCACTGCCGCGCAGACGCACCGCGCCACCCAGATCGACGTAGCCGTTGCGCCCGCCCAGCGTGTAACCACGGCCGCGGCTGTAACGCAGCTCCAGACCGTAGTCGCCAAGGCCGAGCGCGGGGTCGCGCCCAGGATTGTTCGGGTGATAGGTCTTGCTACGGCCATAGGCCGGGATGCTGACCAGGGCCTGCACCGAGCTACGCCAGACATCGTCGGCCGCACCTGGCAGTGCGTAGCGCAGGCCGATCTCCTGATCGGCAAAGCCGGTGGTGCTGCGGCGTGCCCGTCCGGGCGCACCGTTCACCGGTTCGTCGTTGTTGAAACCGACTTCGGTGAAATAGAAATTGCCGATAAAGCTCAGCTTGTCGCTCAGGCCATGCTCGACGTAGACATTGAGCTGGTCCTGGCGGCTACGTCCGTTGTTGCCGAAATCGCCACGGTGGTGGGCATCGTCGAACCAGCCGGTGCCATCGCTATGCAGCGCCTTGACGATCACCAGGGTGTCGCCCTGCGGCTGGGTCCAGGCGCCTGCCACGGCCGTGTCCGGCAAGGCCGCCATCAGGCAGCTCAGCGCAAGCGCCGACAGCGCAGCTACCGGCGCGCGGCGCGCGATGGAATCAAGAGAAGAGGGCGAGACAACCGGACTGGACTGCAGCGCGGCGGCGCACGGCTGACGTCCCCGCAATTGCGGGTCGTTCTGTAAAGACATTGCACGATTCCTGATGGGGGACCCGGAAGGGACAGGAAGCTAGTGATTGATCACACTTCGAGGCGAAACGTATCACACATAAGTCCCGCCACCCATCACTGATTTATCACAAATTTAACGCGAGCGAACTCATCTCTTTCGCAACAATTTCGGTACCTGGGCGACGGCATGGGTCCAGATCGCCAGCCATACGCCCAGCCGGGTGAGCAGCCCCCGATGACCCGCCTCGAACTTGCGGAAATAGCGCCACAGGCCGCGGTGCTTATGCCATTCGACAAAGAACGGCCGCGAACGACTGGACACGCCACGCACATGCACGACCCGCAGATCGTTGGCCACCGCCACCAGCGCACCGGCCTGGCGTGCCCGCCGGCACAGGTCCAGGTCTTCGGCATGCAGGCGGTAGGCGCCGTCCCAGCCGTCCAGCCGGTCGAACAGGCTGCGTTGCATCAGCATCAAGGCACCGGAGATGGCGTCCACCACCTGCAGGGGCGCAGCGGGATCGGCCGGCACCGCCAGCTGGGCGGCAGCGCGCGGTGCGCGCAGCATGGCGGCAAAATCCGGATCGCGACGGCGCACGGCGGCATCCGGCTGCCCGTCCTCGTCCACCTGCTCCACGCCCAACAGCACCGCCGCATGGCCGGCCGCGCGTGCGCACAGCTGCGCCAAGGTGTCGCGCTCGACCATCAGGTCCGGGTTGATGAACACCAGCCAGGGCGCCTGCGAGTCGCGCGCGCCCTGGTTGCAGGCGCTCGCAAAACCCGGGTTGTCCGGATTGGCGATGAAGTGCAGCCGCGCATCGGCCAGCGCATGCCGCTGCACGACCTCCAGGGTGTCGTCGCTGGAGGCGTTGTCGACCACCCGGATCTCGCTGATGCCCTCGGCCGCGCGCAGCCGCGACAGGCACGCATCGATGGTGCTGCTGCTCTGATAGGTGACGACGACGGCGGCAATCTGGACGGGAGTCATCCGGCCATTATCCGGTGCCGGGGTGGCGCAACGCCATCGTGCGTCTGCCAGCGCCGACATGGCGGCTGGCAGCGGCAACAGGCATACTGCGCGCCCGGAACCGCCCAGCGGTTTTGCGCAGGCGCCGCCCACGGCGCGCCCCACATTTTTAGTGTCGAGATGACGGCCAGCGACCTTTCGGTGTTGCGCTGCCTTTTCATTCCCTGCAGTGCAACCGCCTGATGGCGGGCGCGCCGCAACGACGGCCTGGCAGCGCCGTCCGTGTTGTCGCCGGCGCGCGCGCCGGGTCCGCCGCTTCGGCACCGATCGACTGGTCTATACCACTAACCCGCACCGCATTGCCGGAGCCGGGCGCATGAGCACCTCGCATCAGGTGCATGGCATGAGCCTGGAGCTGGCGCTGCCGGACTGGCCGGTGTTGACCGCCGACGAAATCCGTCGCGTGCTGCAGCACTTTTCCGCTCCCGTCGGTAGCGAACTGATTCGCTGGCATAGCGCCCGCCCGTTTTCCGCCGCCGCCTGCGTGGACACCGCCAGCGGCACGCTCATCGTCAAGCGACATCACCGCAGCGTGCGCAATGTCGCCGCGTTGCGCGAAGAGCACGTCTTCATGGCGCATCTGCGCTGGGCCGGCGCAGCGGTGGTCGAGGTGCTGCACGATGCCGCTGGCCGCACCGCCCTGGCCGATGCGGACTGGGTCTACGAAGTGCAGCGCGCCGGGCTCGGCCAGGACCTGTATCGGGATGCCCTGTCGTGGACGCCCTTTATCAGCGTCCCGCATGCGGCGGCGGCAGGTGCCGCGCTGGCACGCCTGCATCTGGCAGCGCAGGGATTCGATGCGCCGCCACGCCGCAGCAGCGTACTGGTGGCCAACCTGGCCCTGTTCGCGCAGGCCGACCCGCTCCGGGCGGTGGAACAGGCCTTGCTGTCGCGCCCCGGCCTGGCCGCCGATTTTCAGGACCGGCCCTGGCGCCGCGACCTGACCGACCACCTGTTGCCCTGGCACGCCCGGGCCTGGTCGGTGCTGTCGGCGCCTGGCGCGCTGCCGCCGCTGTGGACGCATGGCGACTGGCATGCCTCCAACCTGCTGTGGCGCACACACGACGATGGCGACGTCGAGGTCAGCGCGGTGTTCGACTTCGGCCTGTGCGACCGCAGCTTTGCAATGTTCGACCTGGCCACGGCGATCGAACGCAACCTGATTCCATGGTTGAACCTGGATGCGGGACAGCGCGCGCAGCCGCAGCTGGAGCAGCTCGACGCCTTGCTGGACGGCTACGCCCGGTACTGCGCACTGGGCGCCGCGCAGCTGCGGCAGCTGGCCGCCTTGCTGCCGATCGTGCATGCGGATTTCGCCCTGAGCGAGATCGAATACTTCGCCGGCATCACCCGCTCGGCCGACAACGCCGACATCGCCTATCACCGTTACCTGCTCGGCCATGCGGACTGGTTTGCCAGCGCCGATGGCCAGCATCTGCTCAATCACCTGCACGCGCGCGCGCGTCGGTTGCCATGAGCGTTTTTCCTTCTCCTTTTCGAGCCCTGCGCATGCACCTGCCCGCCCCTCTTCACCACCGCCGCCCGCTCGCGCTTGCACTTGCGCTGTGCATCGCCACGCCTGCCCTCGCGCAGCAACAACCCGGTGCCGAGGCGGTCGAACTGGATGCGGTCAACGTGCGTGGCGAGCGCGCCGACGCCAGCACGGCCTTGACCGGCTTCGGTGCCACGCGGCTGCTGGATGCGCCGGCCTCGATCGCGGTGATCGATCGCCAGCAATTGCTCGACCGTCAGGCACGCGTGCTCAGCGAGGTATTGCGCGCGGATGCCTCCGCCGGCGACGCCTACGCCCCGATCGGCTACTACGAGAATTTCGTCGTGCGTGGCTATTCGCTCAACGCCGCCAACAGTTACCGCATCAACGGCCTGAGCGCGGTGGGCGAGCAATCCATTGCACTGGAAAACAAGCAGCAGGTACAGATCCTCAAGGGCCTGGCCGGGCTGCAATCGGGTGTCAACGAACCGGCCGGACTGATCGACTACCGCACCAAGCGGCCCGAGCACGTGCGCAGCGTGACCCTGGGCACCGACGAGCAGGGCTCGCGCTATGTCGCCGCCGACCTGGGCGACTGGTTCGGCGCCGAGCGCAGCCTGGGCCTGCGCGTCAACGCCGCGCGCGAAGACATCAACAACTATGTCGACCACGCCGACGGTTATCGCAATTTCCTGTCGCTGGCCGGCGACTGGAAGATCAGCCCGCAGTCGCTGCTGCAGCTGGATGTGGAGTATCAGCATCGGCAGCAACGCTCGGTGCCCGGCTACCAATTGCTCGGTGGCACGCAGGTACCGCGCGACATCAATGTGCATCGCCTGCTCGGCTACCAGCCGTGGTCGCGGCCGGTGGAGATGGATTCGCTCAATGCGCAGCTGCGCTACGCCTACCAGTTCAACGACAACTGGCGCGCCACCGCTGAAGCATCACGCAGCCGCTCGGTGATCAACGATTTCTCCGCGTTCGCCTGGGGCTGTTATGGCGCGGCCAGTTGCGCCGACAGCGTCACCCCGAATTTCTTCAGCGCGCAAGGCGAGTACGACGTCTACGACTATCGCAGCCCCGACGACACCCGCGTGCACGATCAACTGCGCGCCACGCTGGAAGGCCGTGTGCTCACCGGCGCGCTGGATCACCGCCTGAGCATCGGCGGCGACTGGCTACGCCGCACCATCGATCGCTTCGGTTCGGTCAACGAATTCGTCGGCAGCGGCAGCATCGACCGCGACCCGGAGGTGTTTGCACAGACCGACGTCGCGCTGGACCCGAAGCAACGCCGCCTGGACAGCCGTCAACGCGCGTTGGTATTGGCCGACCGGATCGGTCTTGGGTCGCAATGGGAGCTGTCGCTGGGCGCGCGTTACGTGCGCCTGGACGAGCGCAGCTTCGACCGCGATGGCGTGCTGGAGCGACGCACGCGCAAGGACACGCTGCTGCCGCAGGCCGCGCTGCTGTTCAAACCGCAGCAGCAGGTATCGCTGTACGCCAGCTACGCCAAGAGCCTGGCCGCCGGCGGCACCGCCCCGTGGTTTGCCGACAACGCCGATGAGATCCTGCCGCCGACCAATGCGTACCAGCTGGAGACCGGCGCAAAATTCGATTTCGACGGCCTGCGCCTGGGCGCGGCGCTGTTCGACATCCGCCAGGCCTACCAGTTCACCCAGCCGCAGGCCGATGGTGGCCTGCGCTATGTGCAACAGGGCCGCCTGCACAACCGTGGCCTGGAGTTGTCGGCCGATGGCGCGGCCACCGAGCAATTGCGCGTGTTCGCCAGCGTTGCCGCCATCCGCGCCCGTGCCGAAGACACCGACATTGCCGAGTACGAAGGCCATCAGGCCATCAACGTGCCCAAGCTGCGCGCCAGCCTGCAGGCCGATTACAGCGTGCCCGGCATCGATGGCCTGGCGCTGCTGGCAGGCGTGCAATACAGCGGGCGCAAGTTCGCCGACCGGCTCGGCAACGCCAGCGTGCCGGCCTACACCGTGGCCAACCTGGGCGCGCGTTACGCCACCGCGCTGGGCGGGCTGGCCACCACCTGGCGCCTGAACGTGGACAACGTGTTCGACAAGCGGTACTGGCGCGATAGCGGCGAATACCAGGGTGACGCCTATCTGTTCCCGGGCGCGCCGCGCACGGCACGTCTGACCGTGCAGGTGGACTTCTAAACGCAGCCGATGCGGCCATGCGATCCGCTGACGTGTGAGCTGCACAAGTTACGCGACAGCGGTGCCGCGCGGGCCGAGTGCGCTGCCGGTATCGGCTGCAGGCGGTGAACGCGCTCGGCCTGCTCGCACGCTCACGTTGAACTGTTCTGCGTCCCAGCCACCGATCCATCGTTCATCAGACATCCTTCCCAGACCTTCCATGTCATTGCTCGAATCTGCCGCCGTCGTGATCAACCTGCTGGGCGTCTGGCTGACCGCGCGGCGCATTCGCTGGTGCTGGCCGGTCGGCATCGTGGCGGTGGTGCTGTATGCCTGGCTGTTCTATGAGTGGAAGCTGTACTCGGACATGCTGCTGCAAGGCGTCTACGTGCTGACCCAGCTGTACGGCTGGTGGCAATGGCAGCGCGGGATGGCGGCACAGACACGCATTCGCCCGTTGCCGATGCCGCAGGCGGAGCTGTGGATCTCGCTGTGCATCGGTGCCGTGTTCGCCGCCGCGCTCGGTGCCTACATGCATCACCGCACCGATGCCGCACTGCCTTGGCTGGACGCGGCGCTGGCCAGCTTCAGCCTGGTCGCCAGCGTCTGGGCCGCACGCAAGCGCATCGCCAACTGGATACTGTGGGTCGTGCTCGATTGCGTCTACGTGGGCGTGTTCGTCAGCAAGGGGCTGTACCCCACCGCACTGCTGTATGCAGGCTTCGTGCTGCTGGCCATGTATGGATGGCGCAGCTGGAAAACCCAACAGCAGCAGAACCCGGCAGGCCTTGCCTGAGCCACCTGCAGTTTGCGGGCGCGTTCTTCTTTACCATCGCTGCATGCACCTCTCTTATCCGCCTGCCTTGCATCTGCGCCGCAGCCACCATCGGCAGGTCGCCGCATGAGCGCGTCGCGCCAACACGCCATCACCGAAATCGTCTCCGCGCAGATCGCCGCGGGCGAATGGGGCCCGGATCAGCGCCTGCCGGTGGAGCGCGAGCTTGCCGAACGCTTCGGTTGCACCCGCATCACCTTGCGTGAGGCCTTGCAGCAACTGGAAGCGCAGGGCCGCATCTACCGCGAGAACCGGCGGGGCTGGTTCGTCAGCGCACCGCGCGTGCGCTACGACCCCACCAGCATCGCCGGTTTCATGCAGTACGTGGCGGCGCAAGGGCGCAAACCGCGCACCGAGCTATTGAGTGCCACCCGGCAGGCAGCGGGGGCTGTCTACGCGGCCGCGCTACGGCTGGAGACGCCGTACGACGAAGTCTTCGTGCTGCAACGCCGGCGCTGGATCGACCGCCGCGCGGTGCTGCTGGAAACCAACGTGGTGCTGGCCGCCTGGGCGCCGGGCCTGCTGGAGCACGACCTGGCCGGCTCGCTATCGAGCGTGTTCAACCAGAAACTCGGGCTGTTCCTGAGCCGCGCGCAATTGTCGATGCATCCGGCCGGGCTGGACGCCGCGCAAGCCCTGTTGCTGCAGTCCACCACCGGCACACCGTGCTTCCGGCTGCAGCGGATCAGCTTCGCCGAAGACGGCCGCGCGGTGGAACTGGATATCGAATCCTGGCGTCACGATGCACTGGATGTGGTGGTGCGGACCGAGGCACCGATGCGGTCGGCGCTTTAGCGCCGGGAATCGGGAATCGGGAATCGGGAATCGGGAATCGGGAATCGGGAATCGGGAATCGATGGTGAGCATCACGCGCTGCTTTCTTCGTTGCATCTGTAGTGCATCGTTGCGATGCTCTCTGCGGTTGACCACATGTCGCAGAACCGACTGAGGTGGCTATGGGTACATGCTCAAAAAGATGATGCAGGCCGCAGCATCTGTGCCCGCCTAACAACTGCATTGTTGTTCGCGTCAGTGGCTCTTGGTCATTCCATCGCCGCTCCCGCCCAACGCAGCGGGCAGGCTCGGCCGCGATACCACTATGCGTCGAACAGCCTGCGCTGTGGGTCAGGTGGCGGCAGGTCGGCGAGCAGTTGCGCGAGTTGATCGCGTTGCGCACGTAGCGGGTCGTGCATCAGGAAGTTGGCCAGGCGTGCGTGCCAGGCCGGCCAGCGTGTGGCCAGTGCATCCATGTCGCCATCGGCAGGGCGGCCTTCGTGCGGCGAGGCGACGAAGGCGGTGTCGCACAGCACGTTGCGCCATCCCAGGCCAGCCATGCGCAGGCTCAGGTCCACCAGTGCCGCATACCAGGAGCCATAGCTGCTGGCGTCCAGGCCGCCGGCCTTGCGCCGCGCGCTGCCGCGCAGCAGCACCGCGTGGCCGATTGCCGACGGCAGTTCCGGATGCAATGGCGGCATCGCCGCGCACGCAGCGGCGAGCCGCTCCGGCGCGGCAGGCATCGGATTGAGTTCGCCCAGGCGTGGCCAGCTGCAGGCTTCGCCCACATTGCTCCACGGGGTGGCGGTGGCGATCGCCGCATCACGCGCAAAGCAGGCGTCGAGCTGATTCAACCACCCCGGCAGCGGGCAGGCATCCACACCCAGCACCACCACATCGGCATCGCCGCAGCCGCTGAGCATTTCGTCCAGATGGGCCACCTCGCCGAGCATGCGCTGACGACGGGTGTGATGCGCCTGCAGCCGCGTGCGCGCCAACCAGTGCGCGATCACCGCGCGGCCGCGCGGGCCGGCCTGCGCGTCGTCGGCCAACCACACCCGCGTGCCGGCGGGCGTGGCGGCATCCATTGCGCCCAGACAGGCATCCAGGGCCTCGTCGTCGGTGCCGACCGGCACCAGCACGACGGGCAATGCCGCACTCATTGCGGCTTCTGGCTGGGTTTCAGCGGCTCCATGGCTTTGAACTTCTGGCCGTATTCGTCGGTGAGATTGCGCGCTTCCTGCGGGTTGCGCACGATCGACGGAGTGATCAGCACGATGACTTCGCGGCGAGTGTTGTTTTTGCCCTTGCTCCCGAACAACCCACCGACGACCGGAAGTCTGCTCAGGAACGGCACGCCGTCGCTTGTGTCGGTCGTGCTGTCATCAATCAAACCGGCAAGCATCATGGTGTCGCCACTTTGCACTGCAGCTTCCGTTTTGACTCGACGCGTATTTATGTCGACATTGCAGGCTGCGCTATTGACGGTCGTAGTGGTGGCAGCGGTACACGCTGCCGGACGCGAGCCGGGAGTGCTAATTTCCTGCACGATGTCCAGGAACACCATACCGTCCTTGGTGACACGCGGACGCACCTTCAGGATCACACCGGTATCGATGTATTGCACCGAAGAGAAGCTGCTATCGCTGCCCAGCCCGGTGTTGATCGATGTGGAATTGATGGGGATACGGGAGCCGACGTTGAGCGTGGCTTCGGCATTGTTGCGGACGAAAACCGACGGCGTCTGTAGCAGGCGCACGTTGGTGACACGATCAAGCGCACTGATGACCGCAGCGGCATTCTTTCCAAGAAATGTCCAGCCAAGACCATTGTTGGTAACCGTCCCTGCTATGTCACCCCAGATGTTACGGCCTACTGCCGGTGGCAGACCTGCGCCTCCAGTCGCTGTCGCCGCATTCACCGCATTCTCGAAATACCAATTGACGCCGTAGCTGAGGTCACCGGTCAAATTCACCTCGGCCACCTGCGCTTCGATATGCACCTGCATCGGCATCACATCGAGCTTTTCGATGACGTCGCGGATCGAATTCCACGACTGCGGCGTGGAGCGCACCAGCAAGGTGTTGGTTTCGGCCACCGCCGACACGCCGACCTTGTCGCCTTCCACTTCCAGCGTCACCGCGCCATTGCCGTTGCTGCGCGGCGGCAGTTGCAGGCTGCCGTTGCCCAGTCCACCGCTGCTGCTTCCACTGCCGCTGCTGCCGCCGAAGCTGCTGCCGGAGGAGCTGCCATCGCTGTTTTCGCCGATGCTGCCGCCGGTGGTGCCCGAGCTGCCTCCCATGCTGCTGTCGCGGTTACCCAGGGCGCCGCCGAGCACGCTGGTTTCCGAGCCCGGGGCCAGCGATGCGTTGGAGTCGCTGTTGTTGCCGCGCCCACCGAACACTTCCGACAGGCGGTCGGCCAAGTCCTTGGCCTTGATGTACTTCAACTCGTACGAGAACAGCCGCACGCCGCCACCGGCACTGTCGATGCGGTCCAGCCACTGCTGGATCTGGTCCAGGTAGCGCGGCTGCGGGGTGATCACCAGCACCGCGTTGGCGTTTTCCAGCGGCATGAAGCGGAACATGCCGGCACTGGGCGTCTTACTCTGTTCGCCGAACACCTTCTCCAGATCGGCCGAGACCTTTTCGGCCTTGCCGGACTGGATCGGGAACACACCCACCGACATGCCCGACAGCCAGTCCACGTCGAAGATCTGCACGGTGCGCAGGTAGTTTTCCAGCTCGGCGCGGGTGCCGCCCAGGGTGATCACGTTGCGCGAGGGATCGGTGCCGACGATGGCGTTCGGGCGCGCATAGGGCTCGAGCACCTTCTTCATTTCGCTGGCGGAGATGAACTTCAACGGCACCACGCGCACTTCGAAACCGCGCGCGGCCGACGGCGATGCTGTGCTGGGCGCGACGGTGCCGGCCAGCGCCTGGTCGGCCGGCACGATGTTGTAGCGGCCGCCGCTGAACACCATGCGTGCGTTGTTCCAGCCCAGCACCATTTCCAGCAGGTTCAAGGCCTGCGCCGGCGAGACCGGATTGGGCGTGGCCAGGGTCACGGTGCCCTGCACGCCGGGGGCGATGACGTAGTTCTGCCCGAGCATGTCGCCCAGGATCGCCTTGACCACCGCCTGCACCGACTCGCCTTCGAAGTTGAAGGTGGCGCTGCCGCTGCTGGCCATGCCCAGCGTCGGTGCCGGCGCGCTCGCCGCGCTCTGGTTGATCATGGTGCCGCTGCCACGCCGGATCACCGGGGTGGGCTTGGCGCTGGCATTGCCCTCGGCGCGTTGCTCGGCACCGGTCTGGGTGGCGCCGGCGGCGCCGACTTGCGGGTCCAGGCGCGCGTCGCGGCGCACGTCCGGCGGCGGAGTGGTGGCGCAACCGGCCAGCAGGCCGATCAGCAGGGACACGGGAAACAGGCGCTGCGTCATGCGTTCACTCATTGGGTCTGACCGGGGGTAGAGCCGCTCTGGCGCTGCTGTTGCAGCTGGCGGCGTCGGGCTTCGATACGTTCGCGGATGGCGCGCATCTGATCATCGGAGGGGCGTGGGGCTTCCTGGGCGCCATCGCTGCGCTGCGGCGGCACCGTCGGCGGTGTCTGCCCACCGGGCTGCTGTGGCGGCGTGGCGGGCTGGGTCTGCGGCGGCTGCGTCGGTGCGACCGCGGCGGCATCGGGCGACGGTAATGGCGGGACGGCGCCGGCAGCGCCACGCGCGCCCGCATTGGCGGTGGGCGGTTGCCCGCCCAGGCCGTTGAACACGTGCAGCTCCAGTGTCTGGGTGCCGCCGGGGCCTTCGATGGTTGCGCTGCGCGGCTGCAGGGCGAGCAGGCGCCAGCCCTTGACCGCTTCGCCGCCCAGCTGCACCCGCACCGAATCCTGTGGGTCCAGCGTCAGCGTGGCCATCTTGAAGTTGTCCGTCAGCAGCACGCCGGTCAGGCGCACCGTCGAGGCGGCGCTGCTGCCGTCGTTGCCGGACAGGAAGAACGGATGCGGCAGGCGGTCTTCGGCGAAGGCCGGATGCGCGGCGATCTCCGAATATTTTTCGAACGCGCCCAGCCGTTCGGGTGCCGGTGCCGGCAGGGTGGGCAGGCGCTGCACCAGGGCCGGGTCGTCCGGCAGCAGCTCCACGCGCTTGCCCAGCCCGGCCACGGACAGCACGCACACCAGCAGCGCCCAGCCGACCACGGTGGCCAGCAGCCAGGTGCGCAGGCCGATCATGTCAAGGCGCATTGCTGGCCTCCGCGGCGTCGGGGGCGGCGGGGGCGGCGTCGGTGTTCAACGGCGCGGCACTGGCGCCGGGGCGCAGGTAGCCGGCCAGTTCGAAGGCGATGTCCAGGCCGTTGCCGCTTTCGTTGGGCGAGAGTTGGTAGCGCTGCGCCGACACGTTGAGGTTGTCCACGAACAGGCGCGGGGCGCCGTTTTCCAGGCTGTACAGCACCGAGGCCAGCTCCGGGGTGCCGCAGCGCAGGCGCACCTGCACCGCGACGCGGGTGAAGCGGTCCTTGCTTTCCGGCTGCAGCGGCGAGCGGTTGCTGATCGCGCAGCTACGGTTGCCGGGGCTGGCTTCCACCACGGCGCGTTCCAGCCGCTGCACCAGGCCGGCCGATGCCAGTTCGGCCGAGGTTTCCGGCAGGAAGCCCGGGCGGCTTTCCAGGGTCTGGCGCGCCTGGCGTAGCCGTTTGCTGATTTCCGGCGCCTGCTGCAGTTGCACGCGCACGCGCAGCTCGCGCTCGCGCAGCGCTTGCAGGTCGTCCTGCACGGCGATCATCGGCTGGGTGAACCAGGGGTGCACCAGCACCAGATAGGCCACGCCGATCACCAGCAACAGCAGGCCCAAAGCGATCCAGCGATCGCGCTTAACGCTGCGTGGCATCGGCCGCCTCCTTGGCATCGGGGCCGGCCAGTTCGGCGGTGATGGTGAAGCGGTCGACGTTGCGACCGGCATCGCTCTGCAGTACGCCGGTCAGCGAGGGCGTGCGCCACAGTGGCGAGCCTTCCAGGCGCCGCACCAGCGAGGAGGCTTCGTTGCTCAAGCCGATCAACTGCAATTGCCCGCCTTCGACCGAGAATTTTTCCAGATAGGTGCCGCCCGGCAGACGCCGGCTCAGCTCGTCCCAGATTTCCACCGAGGTGGGGCGGGTGGCGCGTTGCTGCTGAAAGAAGTTGGCCCCTTCGACCAGATCCAGCAATTGCTGGCGTTCGGCGGCGACCTGGCGCGCACGCGCGGCGTTGGCCTGCACCTTGGCACGCAAGTCGTCGGCGGCCTGGCGGCGGTTGTCCAGCAGCAGCCAGCCGGCCACGGCCAGCAGCACCAGTGCGGCGGCGGCCAGCAACAGATTCCAGCGCTGCATTGGGTCGCTGCGCCGCAGCCGCCGTGCCGGCGGCAGCAGGTTCACGCCCAATGGCAGGCCCTGTGCATTGGCGACATCGATGCCGGACAGGGCGCTGGCCCATGCGTCGGGCACGCCGTCCGGGCCATCGATCATGCGCCGCGGCACCACCACCAGTTCGGCATCGAGCTGGCCGTCTTCGCGCACGTCCAGCACGCGCGCATCGAAGTACACCTGGTCGGCAGTGAACGGGGTTTGCCGATCGATCTCGAAGCGCGCCACATCCTGCAGGCGCGCCGCTGCCGCAGCAGGCAGGCGCAACGGACGACGCAAGGCATGCGCGGCCGGCAGCAGCCAATGCCGCGGCAGGCCTTCCAGCGCGGTCGGCAACAAGGCATGCACTTCCTGCGGCTGCACCGGCCACGGCAGGCTGGCGATGGTCTCGCTGCTGTGATCGCGCTGACGCAGCAACTGCAACGCCTGCCCATCGGGCTGCAACAACAGCCGCGACGGCGACAGGCCCAACTGCCATTGCCAGCGCTGCGGCAGCCAGGCCAGCAGCGATTGTTGCCACCAACGCCAGAAGCCTCCGGCTCCCGGCATGGCGCGTACGCCGATACGACCCAAGGTGTCCCGCCATGCGGTCATTGCACTGCTGCTCCCTCTTCCCAACGCAACACGGTATATGCCGACCCAGGTAATGCGGACGCACTGGTGGAGACCACCGCCCGCAACACAGCCTCGCGTCCCTGACTCAGTCGCGCCCGGCTCTCGATACTATAAGTGTCCGACCCACCGACCGTCGCCTCGCTGCCCGGCAAACCCGGCGGCGCGTCACGCTGGGCCAGCAGTTGCCGCGCATCCAGGCCCATCGCGGTCAGCACCGGGCCCGGCGCAAAGCGCGCTTCGGGGCGCGAGCGTCCGCTGTACAGGGTGAGGTTGGGCAATAGCTTGCGATACAGCTCGCCATCCATTCCCAGCACCAGGCGCAACTCGCCCAGCGTTTCGAACGGGCCATCCTTTGCGCCGTACGGCAATCCGGCATCGGCATAATCGCGATCTTCCGCGCCGCCGCCGGGCTGGCTGAGCGAATCGCCATCGCGCCAGTCGACGATCGCGCCGGCAATGCGCGTATCGCGGCCCTGTTCGCCACCGACCGCGCGTACCAGGCCGGCCAGCAGCGCGGGCTCGGCCATGTTCAAGTCCACCTTGCCGCTTTCGTCGGTAATGCGGATCTCCACCGTGGCATCGTCCATCTGCCAACGATAGCGCCGGCCGTCTGCGAGCCAGCGCGCCTGGGTGTCGGTGCTCTGCAGGCGGGAAAGTGCGTATTCCAGCCCGGAGCGCGCGTATTCCTGCGCCTGCGCGCCATTGCGCAGCATGCTGCCCTGCAGCGCTTCCACCCGCGCGGTCAGCGCGAATGCGCCGATCATCGCGGTGAGCAGCGCAATCAGCCACAACACCAACACCAGCGCGGCACCGCGCATTGCGCTCATTGCCCCGCTCCCGGGTTGCTGGATTGCGGCAAGGCCACCACCAGCGGCGGCCAGGCGGCACCGCCGCTACGGATCTCGATGCGCACCAGCAATGGCAGACGGTCGTGCCATTCCCACTGCGGCAACCATGCGCTCAGGCGGCCGCTCTGCGGATCCATCCCGCGATACCGAAAGCTCACCTGCTGCACGTCTTCGGCGAGTGTTTCCGGCGGCAGCGTGGTGCCCTCTTCGATCGACTTGCCCGATTGCAACATGGTCAGCGCGATCCGCAGCGTGCGCTGCTCGCCATCGCCGGCCACCGACAGATCGTGCAGGTACGGCCCGCCGCGGCCCAGGTAATCCGGCACATCGGCGGCAAAACGCAGACGCTGCGGCTCGCCGATGAACAGCATCGGCTGCTGACTCTGCGGGTCGATGCCCATCGCGATCGGCAGTGCCGCCGCCAGCCGCCGGCGCAGGAATTCTTCCACCGCACGCACGCGTTCGCTGCGCTGGGCGATCGCCTCGCCGCGCTGGCTGACCGCGCTGGCCGAGCGCAAGGTGGCAAACGCCAATGCCAGCCCGCCGACCAGCAACATGGTCGCCAGCAATACTTCGATCAAGGTGAAGCCGGCACTGCGCGAGCGACTCATGGCGCGCTGCCCGGCTGCGCCGCAGCCACCAGCCGCAAGGTGCGCCACTGCAGGACCTGGTTGGGCTGCTCGCCCCAGCGCACCACCAGGGTCAGCTGCAGCAGCGTGTGCGCGCCGGGGGAGACCGGCGCCTGCGGATTGCGTCGCGGCTCGTCGTACGGGCGCACATCCATCGACCAACGGAAATGCCCGTCTTCGAAGGTGCCTTGCTGCTGCTCGGGCACCAGCGGTTTGTCCATGCCCTGCGCTGCCAGCAACGATTGCGCATGCAGGGTGGCGCGCGTGCTCTCGTCGGCCGCGCGCACCTGACGTGCGGCACCAGATAGCGATCCCAGCAACAGGCTCAACGCCAACGCCAGCAACGCAAAGGCGACGATCACCTCGATCAGCGTGTAACCGCGCTGGCGCTTCATGGCGCAGGCGTCCGCAACTGCCCGGAACGCACTTCGCCGGTGATCCAGCCCACGTCCACGCGCCAGGTCGCGTCCTTGACGCGCAGATCAATGCGCCCGCCGGTGGAGGCGCCATCGGGGAAGAACTGGATGGCGCCCTGATCCTGCCGCGACTGCACCTGCCGCGCGCCGGTGAAGCGCACCTCCAGCGACGACGGCAGATCGCCGTGATGGCCGCCGGGGGCTTCCCAGCGGCGCTGCTGCGGATCGATCAGAAACCGCTGCGGCGTGCCGGTGGCAATCGCCTGGGTGCGCGTGTAGCGCAGCTGCGAGGCGATCGCCTTGCCGGCGGTGCGCAGGCGCATGCCGTCGATTCCGCCATTGAGCGCAGCGGCAGCCAATACGCCGGCCATCGCGATCAGGGCGATGACCAGCAACATCTCCAGCAACGAACTGCCACGCGTGCGGGGACGACCAGGGCCGACCACTCCACGCGGATGACGCAACGGCTGACACGCAACGCGCATGGCAAACGGCTTATTGGTACTTGATGTCCGCGTCGTAACTGCTGCCACCGGGGCGGCCGTCCTTGCCCAGGCTGATCAGATCGAACGGCTGGCCATCGCCGGGCGCGCGGTATTCGATGGTGTGGCCCCACGGGTCGTTGAGTTCGGCCGGCTTGGCGTACGGGCCCAGCCAGCCGCTGCTGCCACCGGGCTGGGTCACCAGGTCGTCGAGCTTGCTCGGCAACTTGCCGGTGTCGAGCTGGAAATTCTCGATCTTGCCGGCCAGGGTCTGGATCTGCGACTTGGCCAGGTTGGCCTTGCCGCGATCGGCACCACCGAGCACACGGCTGCCGACCAGGGTCAGCACCGCGCCGATCAGGACGATGACGATGATGATTTCCAGCAGGCTCATGCCGGCCTGGCCTGCACGCGACGGACTACGGGTGATGGAGCGCTTGATCATGAACGATTTCCTTGCACGTCGATGAAAGATGCTGCCGCCAGAAGATGACACGGCGGGCATTGCAATGGTTCCCGCATGGGTGTCGCGCGGTCACCGGAAAGTTGTTGTGAATCCGCCGCCACGTTATCCGATGGCATTGGTCAGGTCATACAGCGGCACCAGCACCGAAATGATGACAAGCCCCACTACCGAGGCCAGCACCAGCGTGATCAACGGCACCAGCGCGGCCAGCGCGCGGTCGATGGCTTGCGCGGTTTCCAGCTCGAAGGTGTCGGCGGTCTTGAGCAGCATCGTGTCCAGGGCGCCCGATTCTTCGCCGACCTGGATCATCTGCAGGGCCAGCCGCGGGAAGCGCTTGCCGCGTGCCAGCGACATCGCCAGGCCATGGCCGTTCTTGACGTCGTCGGCCGCGGCGTCGACATCCTCGACCAGCGCCAGATTGGACATCACGTTGCGCGCAATGCCGATTGCCGCCAGCAGCGGCACGCCGTTGCGCAGCAAGGTGCCCAGCGTGCGCGTCAGCCGTGCGGTTTCCAGGCGCGCGATCAGGCTGCCGACCACTTTCTGCCGCAGCAACCACTCATCCAGCGCGGCACGGAACGCGGCATTGCGGCGCTTGCGATCCAGCCACAGCCCCAGCACGCCCGGCACCACGATCAGCACCACCCACCAGTCGCGCACCAGCAGGCCCACGCTCAACACCGCCTGGGTGAACCACGGCAAGGCCACATCCAGGCTTTCGTACATCTGCGCGAACTGCGGCACCACATAGCCGAGCAGGAACAGCAGCGCGCAGCCGACCACCGCCAGCAGGATCGCCGGATAGATCAATGCGTTGATCACCTTGCCGCGCAGCGCACGGCTGCGCTCCAGGTAATCGGCCAGGCGCTGCAGCGTGTCCTGCATGCTGCCGCCGGCTTCGCCCGCACGCACCATGTTGATGTAGAGCTTGGAAAACAGCCCGTGCTGGCGTTCCAGCGCCGAGGACAGCGGCGCGCCGCCACGCACGGTGTCGCGCACATCGCCGATCACGCGCCGGCTTTTGTCGTCTTCGGGCAGATCCATCAGGATCGACAACGCGCGATCCAGCGGCTGACCGGCACCGATCAGCGTGGACAACTGCTGGGTGAACTGCACCAGCGCGGCGTTGTCGAACGGCTTCTTGCGCAGCAGCATGCGCAGCGACGGCGAGTCGTTTTCGCCGGTGGCCAGGCGCGTTTCCACCGGCAGGTGGCCCTGCTCCTGCAGGCGCAGCGCAACGTCCGCGTCGCTGGCCGCTTCCATCTGGCCATCGAGCATTTCGCCATGGGCGTCGAGCGCTTTGTAGCGGTACAGGGGCATCAGGCTGGACGGCCGGGAGTGGAGAATCGGGAATCGGGAATCGGGAAAAGCAGGAGCCTGCGCCGCGTTGGCGCCACCGGGCGCACACGCACGCGTGCAAAACGCATTGCCAGGACGCTGCTCTGCTTATCTTCCGATCCTGAGCATCCGATGCTCGTTGTGGCTCCGTTGACTCTCACGCATCCTCCGTCACGCGCAGCACTTCTTCGATGGTGGTTTCGCCGCGCAAGGCCTTGGACAGGCCGTCCTCGTACATGGTGCGCATGCCGGCCTTGCGCGCCAGTTGTTCGATCTCGCCCATGCCGGCGCGGCGCATCACCGCGCGCCGCAATTCGTCGTTCATCACCAGGAATTCGACGATGGTGGTGCGGCCCAGGTAACCGGTCGGCGCGGCAGCCGAGGCACGCGGACGATACAGGTAGATCTCGCCGTCCGGTTGCAGCCGGCGCAGATTGAAGCGTTCGATTTCTTCCGGCGATGCCAGATAACGCTCGGCGTTGGCCAGGTCGAGTTTGCGCACCAGGCGCTGTGCCAGGATGCCGTTGATGGTGGAGGTGAGCAGATAGTCTTCCACGCCCATGTCGAGCAGACGGGTGATACCGCCGGCGGCGTTGTTGGTGTGCAGCGTGGACAGCACCAGATGGCCGGTGAGCGCAGACTGGATCGCGATGCGCGCGGTTTCCAGATCGCGCATTTCGCCGATCATGATGATGTCCGGATCCTGACGCACGATGCTGCGCAGCGCGTTGGCAAAATCCAGCCCGATCTGCGGTTTGGCCTGGATCTGGTTGATGCCTTCGATCTGGTATTCCACCGGGTCTTCGACGGTGATGATTTTCACATCCGAGGTGTTGAGCTGGCTCAACGCGGTGTACAGCGTGGTGGTCTTGCCCGAACCAGTCGGGCCGGTCACCAGCATGATGCCGTGCGGTTGCTCCAGCACCTTGCGGAACTGCGGCAGAAACTCTTCGGTGAAGCCGAGCTTGTAGAAGTCGAATACCACCGTTTCGCGATCGAGCAGGCGCATCACCACGCTCTCGCCGTGCGCGGTGGGCACGGTGCTGACACGCAGATCCAGCTCCTTGCCCTGCACGCGCAGCATGATGCGGCCGTCCTGCGGCAGCCGGCGTTCGGCGATGTTGAGCTTGGCCATGATCTTGATGCGGCTGATCACCGCGGCGGTGAGCTTGGCCGGCGGGCTTTCGCCTTCCACCAGCACGCCGTCCACGCGGTAACGCACCTTGAGCCGGCTTTCGAACGGTTCGATATGGATGTCCGATGCGCGCAGTTCCACCGCGTGCTGGATCACCAGATTCACCAGCCGGATCACCGGCGCTTCGGACGCCAGGTCGCGCAGCGCTTCGATATCGTCGCTGCTGTTGGCATCGCCATCGGCGGTTTCCACGATGGTGCCCATCGCGCTGCGGCCCTGGCCGTACCAGCGCTCGATCAGGTCATCGATTTCCGAGCGCAGGCCGACCTGCAGCAACAATGGGCAACCGGTCGCAAGCCGCACTGCGTCGATCGCGTAATCGTCATAGGGATCGGCGATCCACAACTCCAGCCGGCCATCGCGTTCGCCGACCGGGCATAGATGAAATTGTTTGAGGAAGCGTAGCGACAGCCCCTGCACGTCCGGCAGCATTTCCGGTGGGGTATCGCCGAGCTGGCGTGCATCCACCAGCGGCAGACCCAGCACATCGGCGCAGGTCTCCGCATGATCGCGTTCGGACACCAGGCCCAGACGGCCCAGCAAGGCCAGCAGGCCCATACCGGATTCGGTCTGCAACTGGCGCGCGCGCAGCAGATCGGTGTCTTTCAGACGACGGCGTTCAAGCAGCGCTTCGACGATGCGTGTCTCCGCACTGCGATGCTCAATTGGATCGACGGCAACCGCGTTCACACTCGTCTCCACTGGTCCGGCGCCGACTGTAGCAGTTTGCCGCGACGATCAACCGTACGCATCTGAATCGTCCTGAAAAACGATGCCCCCGGTGATTGGCCGGGGGCATCGGTCACACTATGAGACGGCTTACTGTCGTGCGACGAGCGTCAGCTTCGCGTAGTCGGCAGCGCCCACCAACTTGATGTAGTAGGTGCCGGCCTTGGGGGCAGTGAAACGCACGGTTTCGCTGTTGCCCGGGCGGGTCGACTTGGCGTCGTAACTGGTGGCGCTGGGCTCGGCTTCATGGCTGACGTACACCGACACATCGCCGGTGCCGCCATAGGTCATGAAGCTGAGCACGGCACCGGCCTTGGCTTCGAAGCTGTACAGCGTGGAACTGGCGTAAGCACCGCTCAGGCCGGTCAGCGGGGCCTTGTTGGTCAGCGCGATGGCGGTCGGCGCGCAGCTCTCGGTGGCCGGATCGCAGGGCTCCACCAACACCGCTTCCAGCGCGGCCTTGGCATCGACGATGCCGCTGCCGATCGGGGTGCTGGCCGGCGGGGTCACCGGGAAGCGACGGCTGGTCTGCTTGAGCAGGGCTTCCACCGCAGCCGGGGTCAGCGGGCCATCGCCCAGACCGATCGCCGCGCTCTGCACCAGGGCGACGACACCGGCCACGTGCGGCGATGCCATCGAGGTGCCACCCAAGCCCATATAGGTATAGGTGCCCGAGGTCGGCGTGGTCGCACCGGTGTAGCCGGCCTGCCAGATGTAACCGCCCGGATTGCCGTCCACGCTGCCACCGCCGCCCGGGCCGGACAGGTCGACCTTGCTGCCGTAGTTGGAGTAGTAGGTGATGCCGCCGGTGATGCGCGTGGCACCCACGGTGATGGTGTTGTTGCAGCTGGCCGGCGAATGGTTGGCCGCATCCTCGCCGCTGTTGCCGGCCGCCACCACCACGGTGGTGCCGCGCGCGACCGCGCCGTTGATCGCCAGCTGGGTGGCCGAATCGCAGGGCTCGCCGCCACCCAGGCTCATGTTGATCACCTCGGCCGGGTTGGTGTTGGCCGGCACGCCAGCGACCGTGCCGCCGGACGCCCAGACGATCGCATCGGCGATGTCGGAGGTGTAGCCGCCGCAACGGCCGAGCACGCGCACCGGCAGGATGGTCGCCTTCGGCGCCACGCCAGCCATGCCCACACCGTTATTTGTCGCCTCGGCCACGGTGCCCGATACGTGGGTGCCGTGCCAGGAGCTTTCCTGTGCCACCGAGCCGTCATAGCAGACGTTGTCGGCCTCTTCCCAGTCGCCGTAATCCAGCGCGCCCGGCACGCGGGCATCGGTGGGACGACGCGAGACTTCGGCATCGGTGATGAAGTCGTAACCCTGCAGCAGGTTGCCGGCAAAGTCGGGATGGCCCGGCAGGATGCCGGTATCCAGCACTGCCACCACCACGCCCGCGCCCTGCGACAGATCCCAAGCGGCCGGCGCATTGATGCCGCCGTTGGGGTTGCTCAGATGCCACTGGTACTGCGCGTACAGCGGATCGTTAGGCACCAGTTGCGGGGTCACGTCGGTGGCGGCGACGCTCTTCTTGATGTCGACCGGGCGCAGCATGCGATCGATCTGCACGTCGGCCACGGACGGGTCGTTCTTGAGCTCGACCACCACCTTGTCCACCTGGGCGGTGGTCAGCGTGCTGGACAGCTTGATCAGGTCCGAGCCGATGCCGAGCTTGCGCACATACGTCGCCTTGGCGGCGGCTGCGCTGCTGCGTGCGCCGGTGCTCGCACCGACACGGCCGACCGCAGCCTGCACCGCGCTCAGCTTACTGGCGCGATCGGTCGCGGCAGCAGTGTTGTCCTTGTAGCGCACGATCAGGCGGCTACTGAACGCAGCGCCGGCCGATGCTGCCTGGGTCGGTTCCTTGACCAGCAGTTTCGGGGCAGCAGCGAGCGTGCCCGATGCACCGAGCGCCATCATCAGGATGGCGCCGGTCAGCGGGGAGAGACGGAAATTCTTGTCGATCACGGTGAAGTCCTCTTCGTGTTTTTCGTCGATCAGCTGGGAGCGGCTTCCGAACTGCGGCGCAACTGCGGTGCAGCGCGCTGCGTTCGATCAGCCACTCCTGGTAAGGCCATCACTCCATCGAATCCGTTGGCCGGCCCAGCCACGGTCCTTGCCCGCCCCCTCAGGCCTTGCTCTGGCGCGGCGGCGCACATCGGCGCCGCCGCGTGTCATGCAGCGGTGCGTTACCAGCCGAAGCCGGCACCCACACCGATCGAACTGTCGTCACCACTGAGTGCGCCGCCCACCGTCAAGGTGGCGCGCGGGCTGATCGCACGCTGGTAGCCCACCGACAACGCCGACTCGCCGTTCTGGAAACCGACACCGGCACCGACGCGGTTCTGCGTGGCGATGCCACCGACGCTGGCGGCCATGTTCAACATCGCCGAGCTCATCGCGCCCTGACGATCCAGGCGGCGGTTCTGCCTGCGCAGACGGTCTTCGATATCGCCCTGGTAGGTCTCGAAGCTGTCGGCCATCGCGTTGTAGCGGCTGTCGGTATAGCTGTTGGCCGCGGCAACGCCGTTGTCCAGCTGGCCCTTGTTGACCGCATCGGTGGCTCGCGTGCCGGCGGCCACATTGGCCACCTGACGCTCGCCGCCGACGCTGCCCACCGACACCGTGTTGGCACGATCGGCAACCGACCCCTGACCCAGCGCGACCGCACCTTGCGCACTCGCACGTGCGCCCTGTCCGATCGCCGTGCCGGAGGCCGCACTGACCTGCGCGCCTTCGCCCATCGCCACCGCATTGGTCGCCACCGCGGCAATCTGCGTATTGGCGCCGACCGCGGTGCTGCCATCGGCATTGACGCGTGCGTTGCTGCCGATCGCGGTGTCGTTGGGGCCATGCGCATACGCGCTGCCGCCGATCGCCGTGCCGGTCACGTGATTGGCCACTGCGGCCGTGCCCACGGCGGTGGACGTTGCAGCCGGGGTGATACTGCCGACCACTGCGGCGGTCGGCGTGCCCTGCACGCCTGCGCCGGTATCGGCAACGGCGTTGCCCGACGGGCTCACTGCGCTCGCAGCCACTGCAGGCACCCCTGCAGTGCGCAGCGACAGCGTGCGTGCCGCGGTGCTGGCCGTTGCGGTACCACCGCGTGCATCCAGCTCGGTGACCTTGCTGTCCAACGCGGTCAATGCCGCACCGACATTGTTGTAGCTGGCACCCTGGATCACGTAGGTCGGCGCGACGAACACGCCCTGCGCACCGATCGCCGCGCCACCGCCGAGGAAACTGGCGGCGTTGCTGAGCGACTGGAACAGCTGGCCGCCGTTGATCGCATCGGTACTGGCACCGGCAATCGCACCATTGCCGACGTTGACGATGCGGCGCGTGGCCGGGCCGCCGCGGCCATCGCCGCTACCCACCGAGACCACGTTGGCATCGTAGGTACGCGAGCCTGAGCCCAACGCCACCGAGTCGGCACCACTGGCACCGGCATTGGCACCCAGCGCCACCGCATTGGCACCGCTCTGGCGCACGAAGGAGTTGTAGCCCAACGCCACACCGTTTTCGCCGATGGAATTGGTCTGCCGGCCCATCGCGGTGCTGTTCACGCCGCTGGCGCTGCTGTCCACGCCCATGGCGCTGGCGCCGGTGGCCGAGGCGCGGCTGCCGGAGGCGATCGCCACGCTGCGTGCGCCGCTGGCGGTTGCACCGGCGCCCGCGGCAGTGGCGCGATCACCGGTTGCGCTGGCCACCCCTTCACCGGTGGTTTGCACCATGCCGTTGGTGGTCTGCACATCGGCCGCCAGGGCATCCAGCTGGCCCTTGTTGACCGCATCGGTCGCCGCCTGGCCGTCGCTGACATTGACGATGCGACGCGTAGCCGGACCGCCGCGGCCATTGCCGCTGCCGATCGACACCGTGTCGGCTTCGTAGGTGCGCGAGCCCGAGCCCAGCGCCACCGAATCGGCACCGGTCGCACCGGCGTTGGCACCGAGGGCCACACCATTGACCGCGCTCTGGCGCACGAACGAGTTGTAGCCCACCGACACCGCGTTCTCGCCGATCACGTTGACCTGACGACCGACACCGGTGCTGTTGATGCCGGTTGCCGATGCATCCACACCGACCACGCTGGCGCCGACCGCATCGGCGCGGCTGCCGCCACCCAGGGCAAGCGTATTGTCGGCAAGGGCCGCCGCGCTCTGACCGAGCGCGGTGGCATTGACGCCGTCGGCATACGAATTCCAGCCGATGGCGGTGGTGTAGTCGGCCGTGGCCCACGCGCCCGCACCGAATGCAGCAGCGCCGGTGCCGGAGGCACGCGCCGGGATGAAGCCGAAGAACGTGCTGCCGCCGACGGCCACGCTTTCTTCGCCGGTGGCCTCGCTGAATTCGCCGACGGCCACTGCACTTGCGCCGGAGGCCAGTGCGGCGGCACCCACGGCGGTGCTGTAGTCGCTGGACGCCACCGCACCATAGCCCAGCGCCGACGACAGCCTGCCGCTGGATTCGCTGTAACCACCGAAGGCGGCGCTGCCGACATTGGAGGCGGTGCTGCGGAAACCGGCCGCGGTGGCCTGGTTGTCCGATGCCACCGCTTCGCTGCCGAGCGCGGTCGCATAGGTCGAAATTGCCTGCGCGCCGGCACCGTTTGCGCTGGCACCGACATCGCTGGCCAGGGCATTGCTGCCGACGGCGCTGCTGTTTTCGCCGGTGGCCTGGGCGTTGTTGCCCACTGCAGCTGCGCCGGTTCCGCTGGCCAGCGCACTCACGCCAACCGCCGTTGCGTTATCGACCACCGCCTGCGCACCGGCACCCAACGCCGTGGCGCCGGTACCGGTGGCATTGGCGCCCTCGCCTGCGGCCAGGGCGTTGTCGCCCTCGACGTAGGCACCGGCATCGCTGTCATCGCTGCCGCTGGCCTGGAAGTACTTGCTGGTGGATTGTGCGGTTTCGGCAACGGCGTTGAGCTGATCCAGATTCACCGCGTCGGTGCCCTGCGTACCGGCGGCCACGTTGGTGATCTGACGCTCGTTGCCGGCGCTGCCCACCGACACCGCAAAATCGCGATCGGCCACCGAATCGGCACCCAGCGCCACGCTGCCTTCGCCGGTGGATTCGGCAAAATTGCCGAGCGCGGTGCTGTTGAGGCCCGGTGCCCATGCCGCGCCGCCGAGCGCGGTGGAGTAGTCCCCGGAGGCTTCAGTCGGCAACAGGCCGAGCAGGGCGCCACCGACCGACACGCTGTTGTAGCCGCTGGCCACGCTGCCCTGGCCGGCTGCAACGCTGTAGTCGCCGGTTGCGGTGGCATCGCCACCCACGGCCACGGTATTGGAGCCGCTGGCGGTGCTGAAATTGCCCAGCGCGGTGCTGTTGAAACCGGTCGCACTGGAATAGCCGCCCAAGGCGGTGGAGTAGTTGGAGGTGGCCTCGGCACCGAAGCCGAACGCCGCCGCGCTGGTGCCATCGGCCACGCTCTCTGCGCCGACCGCAGTGGCCGACTCGCCACTGGCGCTGGCGAAATAGCCCACCGCGGTGGTTTCGCTGCCATCGGCCACGCTCAACGTGCCGGCGGCCAGGGAACCATCGCCATACGCACCTGCCGCCGCACCCAGCGCGGTGCTCTGCGCGCCGGCGGCTTCGCTCTCGCCACCCACGGCCACGGCGTAATCGCCGCTGGCCTGACTGAAGGCGCCGTTGGCGATGCTGCCGTAGCCACTGGCAGCGGCGTTGTAGCCGGCTGCATTGGCGTACTGCGCGGTGGCGCTGGCACCGCTGCCGATGGCGACGGCGCCGATCGCAGTGGCCTGGCTGCTGGAACCGAACGCGCTGCTGTAATCGCCGTCTGCGGTAGCGTTGGAGCCGGCTGCGGTGGCGTCCTCGCCCTGCGCATCGGCCGTGCCGGTGCCGGTGCCGGCAAACAGACGCGCAGTGGTTTCGGCGGTTTCGCCGACTGCGTTGAGCTGGTCCAGGTTCACCGCATCGGTACCCTCGGTACCGGCGGCGACATTGGTGATCTGGCGCTCGCCACCGACGCTGCCGACCGCCACCGTATTGTCGCGATCGGCAACCGCGCCGGCACCCAGCGCCACGCTGTTGTCGGCGTAGGCCACGCTGTCGGTACCCAGTGCCGTGCTGCCCTGGCCCCACGCCACGCTGGCCACACCCACCGCAGTGGATGCAGCACCGTTGGCAAGGCTTTCATAACCGAGTGCGGTTGCGCCGCGCCCGCTGGCGATACTGCTGGCACCCAGCGCCGTGCTGTTATCGGCGAGCGCCGACGCATCGGAACCTGCCGCAACGCTGTCGGCGCCTTCGGCAATTGCGGTGCCGTCACCGGTGGCGACGAACGTGCGCGCGGTGTTGGCGGCGCCATCGGACACTGCCGTGAGCTGATCCAGATTGACCGCATCGGTGCCTTCGGTACCGGCAGCGACATTGGTGATCTGACGCTCGCCGCCAACCGTGCCCACCGACACCGTGCTGGCGCGATCGGCCACTGCGCCGACGCCGAGCGCAACGCTGTTGTCGACCGCAATCCGCGCGCCGTCGCCGATCGCAATGCTGTCTGCGCCTTCGACGACTGCCTCGGTGCCCAGCGCAATGCTGCGATCGCCATAGCCGACTGACTGCGAACCGATGGCGATTGCACGCCCACCGCCGGCATAGGCGTTGTCGCCGATGGCGACCGAAACGCTGCCGCTGGCGGCCGAGGTGATGCCCACCGCGACGCTGCCCGCGCCGTAGGCGGTGCTTTCCGCACCCACGGCGGTGCTGGTGTCGCCCCAGGCCACGCTGGCAAAGCCGAGTGCGGTGGATTCGAGGCCATTGGCGATGCTTTCGAAACCGATCGCGGTACCGCCACGACCATTGGCCACGCTGGTGCCGCCGACTGCAGTGCCATAGAAGCCCGATGCCGTGCTGTCGGCACCCACGGCGGTGGCATAGCGGTCGCTGGCGATACTGTTGAAGCCGAGCGCGGTGGCATTGTTGACATTGGCCACCGCACCACTGCCGACCGCAGTGGTGTTGACCGCTGACGCCAGGCTGCTCGAACCCAGCGCAGTGCTGTAATCCTCGTAAGCCGATGCATTGGAACCGGCCGCAACGCTGTCCACGCCTTCGGCAATCGCGGTGCCATCGCCGGTGGCCACGAAGGTGCGCGCGGTGGTGGCGGCGACGTCGGACACGGCGGTGAGCTGATCGAGATTGACCGCATCGCTGCCTTCGGTACCGGCGGCGACGTTGGTGATCTGACGCTCGTCGCCAGCCGCACCCACCGACACGGTGTTGGCGCGCGTGGCCACCGAATTGGCGCCCAAGGCCACCGAGTTGGCGCCGCGTGCGGTGCTGTAGTAACCCAGCGCGGTGCTCAGCTCGCCGCTGGCCCAGGATTCCGGGCCGACTGCCGTGGCACCTTCGCCAGGTGCATAGGCGAAGTAACCCACCGCGGTGGCTTCGGTGCCGGAGGCTTCGCTGAGCGTGCCCACTGCCGTGGTGTAGCTGCCCGATGCGATCGCACCGGCGCCGAGCGCGGTGGAGGCTTCGCCGCTGGCCTGGGTCTGTACGAAGAAGCCCAGACCCGGGATGTAATCGACCGGACCACCGACAGCGGTGCTGCTGGTGCCGCTGGCGCTGGTCTGCGTGCCCACCGCAGTGGCGTAATCGCCCGCCGCATTGGCTACCGCACCGAACGCGGAAGACTGCGTCCCGGCCGCATACGCACCGACGCCGAACGACGAGGCGGCGAAGCCATCGGCATTGGCGCTGGCGCCGACTGCGGTTCCGCCGACGCCGGCACTGGTGGCGCCGGTGGTGACCGGCACGCCGCCGTTGGTGACCAACGGCTCGCCGTCTTCGTCCACGGCAGCGCCGCCCACGGCCACGCTGCCAGGGCCGTTGGCCTGCGCGTTATGGCCGAATGCCGCGCTGTTCTGCCCGGATGCGAGCGCATTGGCGCCGACCGCAGTGGCATTGTCGGCCACCGCATTGGCACCGGTTCCCAGCGCAGTGGTCGCCGTGCCTACCGCATTGGCGGCATCGCCGGCAGCCAGCGCGCTATCGCCTTCGACATAGGCGCCGACGCTGTCTTCGCCCGGGGTCGCCTTGAAGAACGTGGCCGTGTCTTCGGCCACATCGGCCACGTCGCGCAACTGCGCCACGTTCACCGCGTCGGTGGCGTTGACGCCGGCGCCGACATTGGTGATGCGGCGCGTGGCCGGGCCGCCGCGGCCATTGCCGCTGCCGACCGACACCACATCGTCTTCGTGGGTGCGCGAGCCTGCGCCCAGCGCCACCGAGTTGGCACCGGTCACGCCGGCGTTTGCACCCAGCGCGACGCCGTTTTCGCCGCTCTGGCGTACGAAGCTGTTGTAACCGATGGCCACCGCGTTCTCGCCGATCGCATTGGTCTGGCGGCCGATCGCGCTGCTGTTCACGCCGCTGGCGCTGCTGTCAGCACCGCTGGCGAGCGCGCCGGTGGCGCTGGCGCGGCTGCCGGCGCCGATGGCAGTGGCGTTGGCGGCAGGTGCCGATGCGCCGCGGCCGACCTCGACCGATTGCGCCATTGCAGAAAGGGGGAGTGCGATGCCGGCGCTACCCAGCGCCAGGGCGATCGCGGCAACCAGGCAACGGCTCTGGCGACGGTCGATGAATGCGGCGGTGCTCACTGCGCCCGGGCTGTCGCCGCTGGCCAATTCCGATGCCACGGCCCACACGCCTAACGATTTGTTCCAGACCTTGCGATAAATCCGATTCATCGACGCACTGCTCCTGAATGTTGGGACTGGTTTTTTGACGAACACCCACCATCGCGAGGCGTTCCAGCCGCTGCGGTTCCCCGTGGTGATTGGCGCCATGGGCCAAATGGCAGTGCGCGGAAGCTGCACCCTGGGTAGTCAAAAAGTGAACGCTACCCAACCATAGAACTGAGCGAAGTGTTAACAGCGGTCAAATCAGGCGTCAAGTTTTTGACAGAAAGCGAAGCTGAGCGTGCGTTCCATCACACTTCTGCTTGCTTTTATTCGTTTTTTGATAATTCTTTGGAAAACAGCGATCTAGGTCATGTCTTGAGAGACATTTCCAAGCTGAATGCGCATGTCCGCAGCAGACAAAAAAGCCCGCTGGCAGGACGCCAGCAGGCTTGGTTGCGCAAAACCGCGCGCCGAACAGGTCACGAATCGGACCAGCGCTCCCCGCGCCGACCACTCAGCCCATCATGGTGCAGGACGAGAGCGGTTTTGCCCGCACCGTTGCGTCAGGAAACCGACGTCAGCGCCCCCCCCCTCGCGCCGCCATGTGTCGGATCACTGACGCGCCAACAGGCTCACTCCATCGAAGCCGCTGCCGTCGAGACGGATGAAATAGGTCCCGGCACGCGGTGCGGTGAAGCGCACCGTCTGGCTGGTTCCGCTGCGGCTGGACATGCCGTCGTTGTCGGTCGCGCTCGGCGCGCGGCCCAAGGCGACATACAGCGCCGCCTGCCCGCTGCCGCCGAAGCTGATGAAGCTCAGCACCGCACCCGCGTTCGCCTCGAAGGCGAATACACCGGCATCGCCGGCCACATTGGACAAGCCGCGCTCGGGCACGCTGTTGCGCAGCGTCTGGGCATCCAGCTGGCAGCCCAGATCGCCGCTGTCGCAGCGACGCAGTGCACGATCGATCGCCGCGCCGGCATCCACGATGCCGGTGCCGGCCGGCGTGCTCAACGGCAACTGCACCGGAAACGCGCGTGCACTGCGCTTGAGCAGGCGTTCCAGCGCCGCAGGTGTCAGCGGCGGCCTGCCATCGGCGATCAGCGCGCTCTGCACCAGTGCGGCAGTCCCCGCCACGTGCGGCGAGGCCATCGAGGTTCCGGCAAAGCCGGGCCCGATGTAGTCGAATTGGCCGGACGTGGGCGTGGTCTTGCCGGTGTAGCCGGTCTGCCAGATCCAGCTGCCGATCGGGCCGTCGTACAAGGTGTCGGTTGCCAGATCGCGTGCGCCACCACCGGGTGCGGCCAGATCGATCAAGCTGCCGAAATTGCTGTAGTACGCCAGGCCACCGGTCAGGCGGGTGGCCGCCACCGACACCACATTGGCGCAGTTGGCCGGCACCGCACTGGACACATCCGAGCCGTCGTTGCCGGCCGCCACCACCACGGTGGTGCCGCGCGACACCGCACCGTCGATCGCCGCCTGCGTGACCGAATCGCAGGGGCCAAAGCCGCCCAGGCTCATGTTGATGATTTCCGCCGGGTCGCGATTGTCCGGCACACCCTCCACATGCCCGCCGGACGCCCACACGATGGCATCGCTGATATCCGAGAACGAACCGCCGCAATGACCGAGCACGCGGACCGGCAGCACCTTGGCCTTGTAGGCCACGCCGGCACCGCCAATGCCGTTGCCGGTGGTTTCGGCGATCGTGCCGGCCACGTGGGTGCCATGCCAGGAGCTGTCATGCGCCGCGGAAAAAATGCCGCACTCGCCGTCTTCGGCTTCCCAGTCGCCGCGGTCCAGCGCACCCGCCACGCGCGCATCGGTCGGACGTCGCGACCGGCCGGCATCGGTGATGAAGTCGTAGCCCTGCAGCAGATTGCCGGCCAGATCCGGGTGCGCCGGCAGGATGCCGGTGTCGATCACCGCCACCACCACGCCCTCGCCCTGCGCGGTCTTCCACGCCGCCGGCGCATCGATGCCGCCGACCGGATCGGTGAGATGCCATTGATTGCTCGCCAGCAGTGGATCGTTGGGCAAGCTGCCGCCGCTGCTCTGCAACGGATAGGCGCGTGCATCGATCTGTGCATGTTCCACCGCCGGATCGGCTTGCAGCTCGCGCACCAGGCGGTCGGCGTCGCTGCGGCTGAGTTGCGTGGGCAACCGGATCAACTCTCCACCCACCGCCAGGGTACGCACATGCGTCGGCGCCGCCTGCGCGCCGCTGCGCGTGGCCGGCGCCAGGCGCACTGCCGCGCGTGATGCCGCCGCAGTGATGGTGGCCGTGGACGCGGCGCCGACGGTGCGCGCGCTCACTGTGCCGCTGCGATAGGTGACGATGATGGCGTCGACCGGCGCATCGCGCATGGCCTGCAGCTGTTGCGCGCTGCGTATGCCGGCGTCCGGCGTGGCCGCGTTGGCGATGCCGCCGGCAAGCGACAGCACGGCGCTGCAGGCAATGGCGAGGGTTCGGGAACGATGGGTCTGAATCACGATGACGTCCTCTTCAAGATGAAATGCAAATGAGTGAGCACGCAGCCGCCGCGAGCGCAGCCGCTGCGATGGCAAGACCTGCGCTACCAGCCGAAGCCGGCGCCCAGGCCGATCGACCGGTCGTCACCGCTGAGTGCGCCGCCCACCGTCAGGGTGGCGCGCGGGCTGATCGCACGCTGATAGCCCACCGACAACGCCGACTCGCCGTTCTGGAAACCGACGCCGGCACCGACGCGGTTCTGCGTGGCGATGCCACCGACGCTGGCGGCCATGTTCAACATCGCCGAGCTCATCGCACCCTGACGATCCAGGCGACGGTTCTGCCGGCGCAGACGGTCTTCGATGTCGCCCTGGTAGGTCTCGAAGCTGTCGGCCATCGCGTTGTAGCGGCTGTCGGTATAGCTGTTGGCCGCGGCAACGCCGTTGTCCAGCTGGCCCTTGTTGACCGCATCGGTGGCACGTGTGCCGGCGGCCACATTGGCCACCTGACGCTCGCCGCCGACGCTGCCCACCGACACCGTGTTGGCACGATCGGCAACCGACCCCTGCCCCAGCGCGACCGCACCTTGTGCACTGGCACGTGCGCCCTGTCCGATCGCCGTGCCGGAGGCCGCACTGACCTGCGCGCCTTCGCCCATCGCCACCGCATTGGTCGCCACCGCGGCAATCTGCGTGTTGGCGCCGACCGCGGTGCTGCCATCGGCATTGACGCGCGCATTGCTGCCGATTGCGGTGTCGTTGGGGCCATGCGCATACGCGCTGCCGCCGATCGCCGTGCCGGTCACGTGGTTGGCCACTGCGGCCGTGCCGACGGCGGTGGACGTTGCGGCCGGGGTGATGCTGCCGACCGTTGCTGCGGTGGGCGTACCTTGGAGCGCGTTGCTTGCAGCAAGCCCGCTCGCCGTTGCGGTGACGGAGGACACCGCGCTGTCGGCCATGCCGTCAGCGGCCAGCGATATCGACTGCAGGCCATCGGCTGTCGCATCTGCGGTAGTGGCGCCAGCCGAGGCGTCCGCAGCCGGGGCTGGCGCCGTTGCCACACGCGCTGCAGCCGAACGCGCCGCAGCGCCAGGCGTCGTCGTACCACCACGCGCATCCAGCTCGCTGACTTTGCTGTCCAGCGCAGTCAGCGCCTCGCCCACATTGCGGTAACTGCTGCCCTGGACCACGTAGGTCGGCGCAACGAACACGCCCTGCGCACCGATCGCCGCACCACCGCCGAGGAAGCTGGCGGCATTACTCAACGACTGGAACAGCTGGCCGCCGTTGATCGCATCGGTACTGCCACCGGCAATCGCACCATTGCCGACATTGACGATGCGGCGCGTGGCCGGGCCGCCGCGGCCATTGCCGTTGCCCACCGACACCACGTTGGCCTCGTAGCTGCGCGAACCCGCGCCCAGCGCCACCGAATCGGCACCGCTGGCACCGGCATTGGCACCGAGTGCGACGGCATCACGACCACCCTGGCGGGTAAACGCGTTGTAGCCCACTGCCAGACTGTTGTTGCCCAACGCATTGGATTGCACGCCCAATGCCACCGCCGCGCTGCCCGTTTCGCCGACGAACACGCCCACGTTGGCATTGCGCCCGATCGCGATCGCATCGGGCGCATCCGCCTTGGCGTTGGTTCCCAGCGCGATATTGTCGCCATAGAGGATCGACGTATTGGCGCCGCTCCCGATCGCGATGCTCCTGCTGGAGGTGGCACGCGCGTCATAGCCGATGCCGATGCCCTCCGCGCCCTCGGCCGATGCCAATGCCCCCAGCGACACCGTGCGTGGAGCGAACGACGCGGCGCTATGGCCGATCGCCACCGCGTCGGTATTGTTGTCGTTGGAGAACACGTTGGCGTTGTAGCCAAGCGCAACGGCGTAATCGCCGTCGCTGCGCGCACCGGCGCCAATGGCAACGCCACCGACCCGGAACGCACCCGCCGGCCTGAGCGAGGAGCTGATCAGCGACATGCCGCCGAGCGTCACGCTGCGCTCGCCGGCGGCAACCGCCAGACTGCCCACGGCAACACTGCTCTCGCCAAGACTGGAGGCATTGAAGCCCACCGCCGTGGTCATGCTCGCGTCGGCCCGCGCACCAAAACCGAAGGCCGACGCCGCCGTACTGCGCGCGGTCGAGAATGCGCCCACCGCGGTGGCAACATCATCCTGCGCACGTGCGCTGAATCCCGCCGCCATCGATTGCTCACCGCTGGCCGCTGCCCCCGTGCCGACCGCGGTGGCGAAGCTGCGCGTGGCAATCGCCCCGCTGCCCAGCGCCGCTGCGCCGCGCGCCTGGGCCAGGGTGGCCTGTTCCTGCGCACCGACGATGGAACCCGCCGCATCGAATACCGGCACGGACGCGACGCCACCCACTGCAACGGCCGAGGCATCGGCCGCGCTGGCGTTGCGGCCGACGGCCACGGCATCGCGCCCGAGCGCCAGACTGCCCGAACCCAGCGCATTGGCACCATCGCCGATCGCGTTGCTGGCGCTCCCCAGCGCCAGCGCATTGAGTCCGTCGACATGGGCGGCGGCTTCGTCCGTATCGGTCTTGCCAATGGCCAGCGTGCTGTCGAGACGGTCGGCCACCGCACGCACGCTGTCGAGTTGGGCGAGATTGACTGCGTCATTGGCCTCGGTGCCTGCCGCCACGCTGGTGATCTGCCGCGTCAGCCCCGCCTGCACATCGCCAACCGACACCGTATTGCTGCGGTTCGCGTAGGAATGCGCGCCCAGTGCGACGGCGCTGGAGGCAGAGCGGTTCCAGGCATCGTCGACAAAATCGCCCACGCGCGCGCCATAGCCGATCGCCACCGCATCGATGCCATTGGTTTGGGAATCTGCACCGATCGCGGTGTTGTTGCCGTTGAACCACGAGGTGCCGGCACGTGCGCCCAATGCGATGCTGTTTTCAGTGTAAGCGGTGCTGTCGTGACCGATCGAGATACCACCATCGCCCATCGCCAACGAGAAGCCACCCAGCGACACCGTGCGTGGCGCGAACGAACCGGCGCTGTGGCCGATCGCCACCGCATCGGTATTGCCTGGCGCATTGGGAAAGATGTTGGAATCGTAGCCAATGGCAATCGCATAATCGGACTGGCTCTGCGCACCAGCGCCGAGCGCGATGCCGCCTGTTCCGGTGGCAGCGGTGATCGATCCGAAGTTGCTGATGCCACCGACCACCACGCTCTGCACGCCACTGGCCAATGCGGTATCGCCTACCGCGATACTGCTGCTGCCTTGGCTGCGCGCCCGGTAACCGAAGGCGGTGGACGTGTCTCCACTGGCACGCGAACTGTAGCCGCCGGCGGTGGAGAGAAAACCGCTTGCCGTGGACAAGCCGCCGATGGCGGTGGAGCCGTCGTTGAAGGTCTGTGCGCGATAACCCAGCGCGCTGCTCTGCACGCCAGTGGCGCTGGCGCCGCTGCCAACGGCACTGGAAAACGGATCCCCAGCCACCGCACCACCGCCGACGGCAGTGGCCCCCACACCGGACGCTTGCGTGGCCTGTTCGCGTTGCCCGATGACAAATCCGGATGCGTCGTAGTCGTAGACCGTTGCCACGCTGCCGACGGCGGTTGCCGATTCCCCTGCGGCCGACACGTTGTGTCCGATCGCGGTGGCGTCGCGCTCCAAGGCCAGGCTTCCGCCGCCGAACGCGCTGGTTCCATCGCCCAGCGCATTACTCGCATTGCCCAGGGCCAGCGCATCCTGCCCATCCGCAAACGCCGGTGCATCGGCATCTGCCGCAGGCGTTGCCGCTGCTTGCGCGCTCGCTGTTGCAGGCGCGGCGCTGTCGCTTGTCGCCACATCGGTGTCGCAACGCTGTTGGCCTTGGACGACCGTGCAATGTGCAAGCGTGTCGGCTTGCGTGGTCGTGGCCTGGGCAACTCCAGCCATGCCGGCAAGCGCCAGCAGCAGTGCCGCCGCCAGCCTGCCGCGCGCATGCCCCGCAGATCGATATAGCGCTTGATTTCCCGCATCGCGGGCAAGCCTTGCCGTTCGGCGATGAGCACGCTGCTCACCACCGGCATCCAATTGAATTCGCTTCATTAACGACTTACTCCCCATTGGTCTGGCATGTAAAAACCGACCACCGTGCGATTGCATCGCACAGTCCCCCTGAGGTTTATCGAAAACGCACTCGCCCTGCTTCTGCAGCGGGAACTACCCGCGCAAAAGCATCCACGATCAATCCATAAAGTGCTGCAGAAACGCCATGAATCGAAGATTCATAACTTGGTCTGAATCTATTGAAAAACCAAAAGTTCAATTGAGATTGACGTCACACAAGCAACATCACTAGATACTTCGACTAAATACCTAGTAGTTTTTATAGTTACTTAAAGTAAACCATGTTTCGACCTTCACTAAATGCAATTCATCGCAACAGCGCCAATGCGACCGCAGGCGTTCGCCCCCACCAGGAACGCATGCAACGTGATGGCGACAAGCCTTGTGCTGGCCGCAGGCCAGGTTGGAAAACCGCGTTTTTCTCGAGTGTCCTGCCGCTGCGCGCGCTGCGTGCAAGGACGTGGCTGCCATTGGCAGCTGTTGCAGGCGAGCCCGGCTCCTTGGGAGCCTGCAGTCGACCCAAACGCGGCCATGCATTTTCTTGCTCATAAAGCACCACGCATCGCCACGCCGCTCGCGGCAACGATCAAAGGACTCGATACCACCGCAGGCCGTCGCGCAGCTCCGACACCGGAAACGACAACGGCCGTGTGCATCGCTGCACACGGCCGTCCAATGACACGGTTGGTACGGCGCTTCAGCTCACGCCGTACACCTCTCCACCGTCAACCGCACCAGACCCGCGCGTTGCGGAACATGCGCAGCCACGGCGAGTCCTCGCCCCAGTCGGCCGGGTGCCAGCTCAGGTTTGCCGTGCGCGGGGTGCGCTCCGGATGCGGCATCAGGATGGTGGCGCGACCGTCGCTGCTGGTCAGCCCGGTGATGCCGTCCGGCGAGCCGTTCGGATTGAGCGGGTACTGCGATGCCACCGCGCCATCGCCATCGATGAAGCGCAGGGCCACACGGGCAGCCGCCTGATCCACCACGGTGTCGAACTCGGCGCGGCCTTCGCCATGCGCCACCGCCACCGGGATCCGCGAGCCGGCCATGCCGCGCAGGAAGATCGACGGCGACTCCACCACCTCCAGCAAGGCGGTGCGCGCTTCGAACTGCTCGCTGCGATTGCGCAAAAAGCGCGGCCAGTGCTCGGCACCGGGAATGATGTCCTTGAGCTGGCTGAGCATCTGGCAGCCGTTGCACACACCCAGCGCGAAGGTATCGCTGCGCGCAAAGAACGCGGCGAACGCATCGCGCAAGGCCGAGCGCTCCAGGATCGAGGTGGCCCAGCCACGGCCGGCACCCAGCACGTCGCCGTAGCTGAAGCCGCCACAGGCGGCAAACCCGGAGAACTGCGCCAGATCCACGCGGCCTTCGATCAGGTCGCTCATGTGCACGTCGAACGCGCGGAAACCGGCGCGTTCGAAGTTGTAAGCCATCTCGATCTGCCCGTTGACGCCCTGCTCGCGCAGGATCGCCACCTTGGGCCGCGCACCGGTCGCCACAAACGGCGCGGCCACGTCTTCGGACGGGTCAAACACCAGCTTCGGACGCAATCCCGGCGCCTGGAAGTCGCGTGCCTGCGCGCGCTCCTCGTCGGCGGTTTCCGGGTTGTCGCGCAATTTCTGCATGGCGTGCGTCACCGACCACCAGGCGTCGAATAATGCCTCCCAACGCCACTCGGCCAGCACCCGGCCCTGCCCGCTCACGCGGATGCGTGGCGCGCCGGTGGGGCGTGCGATGCGCTGCGCGCACTCGGTCAGCGCATGCCGCTCGACCAGATCGGCGAACGCGGCGCGGTCCTCGCTGGCGATCTGCACCACCGCACCCAGTTCTTCGTTGAACAGGCTGCGGAACGCATCGTCGCCCCAGGCATCGAGGGTGATGTCCAGGCCCTGCCGCGAGGCGAACGCCATCTCGCACAGCGCCGCAAACGCACCGCCATCGCTGCGGTCGTGGTACGCCAGCAACAGGCCGCTCTCGCGCGCCGCGCGGATCAGTTCAAAGAAGCTGCGCAGCCGCTGCGCATCGTCCAGATCCGGCACCTCGCCGCCGAACGCCGGCAATGCCGCAGCGTCGGCATACACCTGCGCCAGCACCGAACCGCCCAGGCGCTGCTTGCCGCCGCCCAGCCCGATCAACCACAGCTCGCTCTCTTCGTCGCTGCGCAACAACGGCGTCAACTGCGTGCGCACATCGCCGACCGGCGCGAACGCACTGATGATCAGCGAGACCGGTGAAACGCTCTTGTGGGCGATGGGATTGGAGATTGGGGATTGGGGATTCGCAACGGCGGAGGGCTGCGGCGTTTCGCCATTCCCGATTCCCGATTCTCCATTCCCGACAACCCACTGCGCCTGCATCGACAGCGAGTCCTTGCCCACCGGCACGCTCAGTTCGAGTGCCGGGCACAGCTCCATGCCGATCGCGCGCACGGCGTCGTACAGCAGCGCGTCTTCGCCGGCGTGACCGGCGGCGGCCATCCAGTTGGCCGACAGCTTGATGCTGTCCAGCGTCTGCACCGGCGCGGCGCACAGGTTGGTGATCGCCTCGCCCACCGCCATGCGCGCAGACGCGGCGGCGTTCAACAACGCCAGCGGGGTGCGCTCGCCGATCGACATCGCCTCGCCGGCGAAGGTGTCGAAGCCGGCCAGGGTGATCGCGCAATCGGCCAGCGGCAGCTGCCACGGCCCGATCATCTGCTCGCGCGCGGTCAGGCCGCCCACGCTGCGGTCGCCGATGGTCACCAAAAAGCTCTTGGACGCCACCGTGGGATGCGCCAGCACGCGCAGGCCGGCCTGCTGCAGGTCCAGCGCGGCGGTCTGCAGCACCGGCCACTGCGGCACCGGCGGATGCACCGCATCGCGATGCATCTTCGGTGCCTTGCCGAAGAGCACATCCATCGGCAGGTCGATCGGGAGCGGGGATTGGGGATTGGGGATTGGGGATTGGTTGGAAGCAACGGCGGACCCGGCAACTGATGAATCGCTTTTGCGAATCTCCAATCCCGGCTCCCCAATCCCGTCCCCAAACACGCCATAGCCAACCACCAGCCGCTCCTCGGCCGTGGCCACGCCGACGGCGGCAAACGGGCAGCGTTCGCGCGCGCAGATGGCGGCAAATTCGTCCAGGCGTGCCTGCGGTACGCCCAGCACGTAGCGCTCCTGCGATTCGTTGCACCACAGTTCCAGCGGCGACAGTGAGGGGTCGTCGGTGAGCACGCGGCCCAGGTCGATGATGCCGCCCACGCCGGAGTCGTGCAGCAACTCGGGGATGGCGTTGGACAGGCCGCCCGCGCCCACATCGTGGAACCAGCGGATCGGGTTGTCGCTGCCCAGCGCCACGCAGCGGTCGATGACCTCCTGGCAGCGGCGCTCCATCTCCGGGTTTTCGCGCTGCACGCTGGCGAAATCCAGCGCTTCGGCACTGTCGCCGGCCGCCACCGAGCTGGCCGCACCACCGCCCAGGCCGATCAGCATCGCCGGGCCGCCCAGCACGATCACCGCATCGCCGGGCTGCAGGCGCAGCTTCTCGACCTGATTGCGATCGATCGCGCCCAGGCCGCCGGCCAGCATGATCGGCTTGTCGTAGGCGCGGGTCAGGCCCTCACCTTCGGCAAGCTCGAAACTGCGGAAATAGCCGAGCAGGTTCGGCCGGCCGAATTCGTTGTTGAACGCGGCGCCGCCGAGCGGGCCGTCGAGCATGATGTCCAGCGCCGGGGCCATGCGCGGGTTCAGCGCGCGCGGCGCCTCCCACGGCTGCGGCAGGGTCGGGATGCGCAGGTGCGACACCGTGAACCCGGTCAGCCCGGCCTTGGGCTTGCCGCCGCGGCCGGTGGCGCCTTCGTCGCGGATCTCGCCACCGGCACCGGTGGCGGCGCCGGGAAACGGCGCGATCGCGGTCGGGTGGTTATGCGTTTCGACCTTGATCGCAAACGCCGACGGCAGCACCGCCTCGGCACGGTACTCGCCACTGGCCGGATCCGGGCGATAGCGCGCGGCCGGCACGCCTTCCACCACCGCCGCGTTGTCGCTGTAGGCCGACAAGGTGTGCTGCGGGGTCTGCTGGTGGGTGTGCTTGATCATGCGGAACAGCGAGCGTTCCTGCGGCTTGCCGTCGATGGTCCAGCTGGCATTGAAGATCTTGTGCCGGCAGTGCTCGGAATTGGCCTGGGCGAACATCATCAGCTCGACATCGGCCGGGTCGCGGCCCAGCTCGGCGAAGCGTTCGCGCAGGTAGTCGATCTCGTCCTGCGCCAGCGCCAGGCCGAGGTCGCGGTTGGCCTGTTCCAGCGCCGCCAGCGGCACACGCTGCAACTGTCCGCGATCGGGCACGTTGAACAGCGCCTCGGCGGCCGCGGCCGAGCCGAGCAGCGACTGCGTCATCGGGTCGTGCAGCAGCTTGGCCACGGCGGCCTGCATCGCTTCGTCGGCCGGCCAGCCGGCCAGATCGATGCGGGTACCGCGCTCCACGCGCTGGATCGGCTGCCCGGCCCCGCGCACCAGTTCGGTGGCCTTGCTCGACCACGGCGACAAGGTGCCCAGACGCGGCACCACATAGCGCGAGGAAGCATCCTCGGCCCGCGGCGCGGGGGCGGCTTCGGCCTGCAGGATCCGCTGCAAGGTGGCCTGGTCGGGCGCTTGCCCGGCCTCGGCGCGGATGAAGTACACGTGCCAGGCGCCGGTGATGCGCAGCGCGGGAACGAGGGTTTGCAGGCGGGTTTCGAGCCGAGCGCGGCGGAACGGCGAAAGGGCGGAAGCGCCCTCGAGGACCATCATGTCCGGGGAACCGTGTCAGAAACGGGGCTGCAGATTGTAACGGAGCTGATGCGTCGGCGCCGGACCCGGCGTGGGTGGGCAGCCGATCCATGCAGTGATCATTCGCACAGCCCGGGCCGGATTCGGCGCATTCCGGCCGATGCGGCAACGGCGAAGGCGGATGGCGATGCCGGCAGGGATTGTCGCGCCCAGCTGCCTTTGGGCCGGTCTCCGCGGTGGCAACGTCGGCAGCGCTAGCCACCACCGGTCCACCGCCGCTCTCACCGCATCAACCATGCAGCCAGCCCGCCCCTGAAACGCAGGAGGCCGGAATGCATGCATTCCGGCCTCCTGATCGATCACACCGACCGCCGCCGCGGCCAGCTTCCCGGCGCTGCTGCCGGATACCTCAGCGGCTGCCGCCGGCAGTGCTGACCGCGCGCTTTTCCAGCGCCTCACGCAGCTGCGCCGGCGGCAGGTAGCCACCGAGCTGGGTGCCGTCCGGCGCAAAGATCGCCGGGGTGCCATTGACGCCCAGACGCTGGCCCAGCGTGTATTCCATCGACACCGGGTTCTTGCAGTCCTTGGCATTCACCGGCTGCCCGGACTTGGCCGCGGTCAGGGCCTGCTTGCGGTCGGCGGCGCACCACACTGCGATCATTTCCTTGTGGTCCTGGCTGCCCAGGCCCATGCGCGGAAACGCCAGATATTCCACCGCGATGCCCTGCTTGTTGAGTTCGCCGATCTCGCTGTGCAGCTTGCGGCAGTAGCCGCATTCCACGTCGGTGAACACCGTCACGGTGTACTTGGGGTTTGCCGGTGCGAACACGATGCGGTCGGCCTTGGGCACTGTCTCCAGCTGCTTGCGGCGGTAGGCCAGCAGGCCCGGGCTGGCAGCGAACTGCTTGTTCTGGATGTCGAACGGCTGCGCCTGGATCAGGTAACGGCCGTCGTCGCTGACGTACAGCACCTGCCCGCCGACCACCACTTCGCGGAAACCGGGAAACGGCGCGGCGCCGATGTAGTCCGGCTTGAAATCCGGATCCAGCGCCTTGAGCGCGACGCTCACACGCTGGTCCACATTGCCCGCAGCAGCGGGGGCAGCGGCGGCAGCTGGCTTGGCGCCGGCATTGCTTGCCGCAGGCTGCGAGGATTGCGCGCAGGCGGTAAGGCTGATTGCGCCCAGCAGCGCGGCGATGGCAAGACGATACATTCACGCATCCAGTGGAATGGGGTGCCTGGATTCTCGCACAGCGCAGATGAAGCCAGGCAGCGAGCGGGACGCTTTGTTTGCCGGCCGAGCCGCTGAATGGGCCGCGGCGGGCCGCCATTGCGCCTGCGGCCGCAGTCAGCCGCGCGGATGATGGGCGGCGTGCAGCTTCTGCAGGTGCTGACGGGCCACCAAAGTATAGATCTGCGTGGTGGACAGCGAGCTGTGACCGAGCAGCATCTGCAGCGCGCGCAGGTCCGCGCCGTGGTTGAGCAGATGGGTGGCAAAGCTGTGCCGCAGCCCGTGCGGGCTGACCGTGGCGGGGTCGATCCCGGCCACCGCCGCATAGCGTTTGACCAGCGCCCAGAACTGCTGGCGGCTGGGCGGCTGCCGCGCTGCATCGATGAACAACGGCACCTGCCCGTCCACTGCCGCCACCGCCTTGTGGCTGGCCAGCAGTGGGCGCGCCTGGCTCAGATACCGCTCCAGCCAGTGCTGGGATTCCTCGCCCAGCGGCACCAGCCGCTCCTTGCTGCCCTTGCCGGTGACCCGCAGCACACCCTGCCGCAGGTTGACCCCCACCGCCGGCAGGTTGACCAGTTCGCTGACGCGCAGGCCGGCCGCATACATCAGCTCGAGCATTGCGCGGTCGCGCAGGCCCAGCGGCGTGTCGATCTCGGGCGCGGCCAACAGCGCCTCGATCTGCGTTTCGGTCAGCGCCTTGGGCAAGCTACGGGGCAACTTTGGTGGGTCGATCAGCGCCGTCGGGTCGTCGCTGCGTACCCCATCGCGCAGGCACAGCGCGTAGAACGCCCGCAGCGTCGACAATAGCCGCGCTGTGCTGCGTGGGGAGTAATTGGCCTGAGCGCGCCAGCGCAGATAGTCGAACAACGCCGCCCGATCGACACCCAGCAGGCCGCCGCCGGCACCGTCGCGCCAGCGCGCCAGCCCTTCCAGGTCGCGCCGGTAACTGTCTAGGGTCTGCCGTGCCACGCCCTGCTCGGCCCATAACCGGTCCAGGAAGCGTTCGATGGCGGCGGCATCGGCGGCCTGCACCGGTGGCAGGTGTTGCGCCAGTTGGCGACGTTCGGCGGGACTGCTGGCTGACATCGCAACAGCATAGAGCGTGACATGCGATTTGCGGCGCGCCGTGTTGGCCAGGCGCGAGATTGGCGGTGCGGCTTGCCTCGACGGGCCACCCACCACATCGCTCCTGCCTCGACGCACCGGCCCGGCCCGGCGCGGGATTGCCGCAGCGCGACGTTGCCCGATCGCCTGCGCCGGCTATGCTCGCGGCATGACCTCGCCCCCTTCACCGCGCAGCGCGCGACCGCCCGCCCTGGTGGTCTGGCGCCTGCTGGCCCTGTGCTACGACGCCTGGCCGGTCCTGGCACTATGGATGCTGATCTCCGCCGCGTTCACGCTGGGATTTACGCTTGCCGGGCACCCGGCCCGCGAAAACATCGCCCCCTTCAGCGGCTGGCAATGGCTGTTGTGGCTGTGCTGCTGGATCGCCGCCGGGGTGTACGCCACCGTCAGCTGGCGACGGGGTGGCCAGACCCTGGGCATGCGCCCGTGGCGGCTGTCGCTGGTCGGGCCGCAAGCCACCTGGCGCGCGCTCTGGATCCGCTATGCCGTCGGCACGCTGTCGCTGGCCTTGGCTGGCGCAGGATTCTGGTGGGCCTGGCTGGACCGCGACCGCCTGGCCTGGCACGACCGCGCCAGTGGTACCCGGCTGCAACGCACACCCAAACGCTGAAACGACCAGACCGCCCTCTTGCCGATCTCGACGGCAGGCGACAACGGAGTGCGACCGTCATGCGAACCACCCACCAGGCAACTGCTCGCGTGCAGGCAGTTAACTGCGGCGAACCGAGACGGGTGTGGACTCAATGCCCGCGTGCTGAGGGGCGCTCGATCAGCCACTGCACGGCATAGCCAACCAGATACAGCGCCACCAGAAATGGCGGAACCAATAGCAGATAGCTGTGCACCCAGGGCATATCGGTCAACCAGGCGTCAGCACCCATGGCATCAAGCACAGTCAGCTGTGGTGTCAGCGGCAACTGCAGCAATACAAAATGGCCCTTGGGGTCGCCACCAGCGTCGCTGGCCGCCCACACGCATAGAGCAGTTCCAGCGACGTATAGCAGGCAAAGCACGGTTCCGAATACGCTGAACCGACGCATCGGCGTCAGCTACTGCGCCGTCGAAACAGCCATGCCGACACGCCCAGCATCACCATCGGCGGCAGCGCGTAGGCGATGCGGTAATCCAGCTTGAGTGCGCCGGCCATACGGCCGAAGAACAGCTGCAGCAGCCAGAACCCCAGCGCGAACAGGATGCCCAGGAACAGCCGCTTGCCCAGGCCGCCGCTACGCAGCGAACCGAACGAGAACGGAATCGCCGCCAGGCACAGCGCCAGTACGTTGAGCGGATAGAACCAACGGCTCCAGTACTGGTCTTCGTAGTCGCGCGCGTCCAGGCCGTTGCGGCGGCGATACTCGATGCTCTGTTCCAGATCGCGCGCGGACAGGTTGCGCGGCTTGGCCAGACCAGCCGCCAGCGCCGCCGGGCTGAGCTGGGATTGCCACGGCAGCTCGGGGAAGGTTTCGCGCTGCACCGAGCGTTCCTGGAAGGTGTCGCGGCGCACCTGGCGCAGCGTCCAGGTCCCATTGCGGTTCTCGGCCAGTGCCGCATAGGTCAGCTGCTGCATGCGGCCGCTGGCATCGAGGTGGTACAGCCGCACATCGTGCAGGTCCAGCGCGGTGCCGCCGCCATCGAGCAGCTTTTCTTCGCCGCTGAGCGCATTGAGGAAGGTGTCGCCCTCGCGCGCCCACAGGCCGGAATAGCGCGAGCCGGCCATGTTGCTGTTGTAGCGGGCGCTGGTCTTGAGGGTATCGGCCTGGTTCTGTGCCCACGGCCCCACCGTCTCGCCACTGATCACCATGGTGGCGGTCAGCAGCGCCATGGCCGCCACCACCGAGGCCGACATACGCTTGCGCGACACGCCGAGCGCGCGCAGCGCGGTGAGCTCGGACGTTGCCGCCAGCTGGCCCAGGCCCATCAAGGCGCCGATCACCGCCGCGGTGGGAAACAAGGTGTAGGCCCGGCGCGGCACGGTATAGGCCACGTAGGCCACCGCATGGCCAAAGCTGTAGCTGCCCTGGCCGATGCTTTTGGCCTCGCTGGCAAAGGCGTTGACCAGGTCCAGGCCCAGCAGCACCGCCCACGTCAGCAGCACGGTGAACAACACCGCGCGCCCGATGTACCAGTCATGCACCCGCGGCATCAGCCTCATGCGCGCACCCTCGGCCGACGCACGCGGCCATCGCGCGCATACGCCCAGATCGCCACCGCCAGCAGCGGCAGGGTCAGCCACCACAGACCGAGCGCGGCCGGCGTCTTGCCATTGGCGATCCACTGGGTGCCGACGATCATCAGATTGGTGCCCACCATGTACGCCAGGAAGGCCAGCATGATCCGGCCATACCGCTGCTGCCGTGGCGCGCTGCGCGACAGCGGCAGGGTCAGCAGCGCGAAGGCCAGCGCCAGCAGCGGCGGCGCCAGGCGCTCATGCAGCTGCGCGCGCGCGGCTGGGCGCTGGTCCGACAGCAGCTGCGTGGTCCACATCACTTCCGGATCGTTGGCATCGTGCACCTGGGTCCGGTCGGGCAAGGCCACATCGTTGCTGGCGAACTTCATCAGGCGGTAGTCCAGGGTGTTGCCGGCGGCCGGGCCTTCGATGCGGTAGCCGTCCTCCAGGCGCAGATAACGGTCGGCCTTGCCTTCGAAGAACATCGCGCCACGGTCGGCGGTGACCACATCGATGCGGTCGTCCTTCTGGCGCTGCATGAAGACCTTGCCCAGGCCCTTGCCGTCGGCCGAGATCGTGGTCAGGTACACCACCCCGCCACCGGACAGCGGGGTGAACTTGCCCGACTCCAGGCCGGCCATCACGATGCTGCGGTTGGCGTCTTCCAGCATGGTCTCGGCGGTGCGGCTGGCCCAGGGGCCCAGCCACAGCGAGCACAGCCCGATCACCACCACCACCGGCACCACCAGCATCAGCATCGGCCGCAGCAGGCGCCGCGGGCCCACACCGATGGCGGTGATGACGGCCATTTCTGAATCGCGGTACAGCCGCGCCAGTGCCAATAACAGCCCCAGCATCAGCGCCAGCGGCAGGATGATCGGCAGATACGCAACGAATTGCAGGCCCACCTGAGACAGCAGCAAGCGAGCAGGGATGCGGCCGTCGGCGATATTGCCGAGGATATCCACCAGCACACCGCCGACGCTGACGACCAGCAGCACGATCAAGGTGGCCAGGAAGCTCTGGGTGAAATCGCTAAGCAGGTATCGATCGAGCTTCGGCATGGGGTGGGCTTGTTTTAAACTCTCGGATTCGTTCGCGGCGGCGCCAGCCTAGTCCGGTTGGCGTAAACAGCCCGCGATTGTACGGATTTGCCTACGGAATCTGATCAATGGCCCTGCAATTCACCCTGAACCAAGACGCGCCGGCAAGCGCCGCCGTCGACTGCATCGTGGTTGGCGTGTTCGCCGACAAGACCCTGTCGCCCGCTGCCCAGGCACTCGATAGCGCCAGCCAGGGCCGTCTGACGGCCCTGGTGGCACGCGGCGATGTGGCTGCCAAGACCGGCAGCACCAGCCTGTTGCACGACCTGCCCGGCGTCGCCGCCCCGCGCGTGCTGGTGGTCGGCCTGGGCGAGGCCGGCAAGTTCGGCGTGGCGCCGTACCTCAAGGCGGTGGGCGACGCGACCCGCGCGCTGAAGACCGGCCCGGTCGGCACCGCCCTGCTCACCCTGACCGAATTGCCGGTCAAGGCGCGCGACAGCGCCTGGAACATCCGCCAGGCCATCATCGTCAGCGACCACGCCGCTTACCGTTACACCGCCACGCTGGGCAAGAAGAAGGTCGACGAGACCGGCCTGACCACGCTGGCGATCGCCGGCGACGACGCCCGCGCACTGGCCGTGGGCGTGGCCACCGCCGAGGGCGTGGAGTTCGCCCGCGAGCTGGGCAACCTGCCGCCGAACTACTGCACCCCGGCCTATCTGGCCGAGACCGCCGCCGCGTTCGCCGGCAAGTTCCCCGGCGCCGAGGCCGAGATCCTGGACGAGACGCAGATGGAGTCGCTCGGCATGGGCTCGCTGCTGTCGGTGGCGCGTGGCTCGGCCAACCGCCCGCGGCTGATCGTGCTGAAGTGGAACGGCGGCGGCGACGCGCGTCCCTATGTGCTGGTCGGCAAGGGCATCACCTTCGACACCGGCGGCGTCAACCTCAAGACGCAGGGCGGCATCGAGGAAATGAAGTACGACATGTGCGGCGGCGCCAACGTCATCGGCACCTTCGTGGCCACCGTCAAGGCCGAGCTGCCGATCAACCTGGTGGTGGTGGTGCCGGCGGTGGAGAACGCCATCGACGGCAATGCCTACCGCCCCTCCGACGTGATCACCAGCATGTCCGGCAAGACCATCGAGGTCGGCAACACCGACGCCGAAGGCCGCCTGATCCTGTGCGATGCGCTGACCTACGCCGAGCGCTTCAACCCCGAAGCATTGGTGGACGTGGCCACGCTGACCGGCGCCTGCATGGTGGCGCTGGGCCACCAGACCGCCGGCCTGATGAGCAAGCACGACGACCTGGCCAACGAACTGCTGGCCGCCGGCGAGCACGTGTTCGACCGCGCCTGGCGCCTGCCGCTGTGGGACGAGTACCAGGGCCTGCTGGATTCCACCTTCGCCGACGTCTACAACATCGGCGGCCGCTGGGGCGGCGCGATCACCGCCGGCTGCTTCCTGTCGCGCTTTACCGAGAACCAGCGCTGGGCGCATCTGGACATCGCCGGCGTCGCCAGCGACGAAGGCAAGCGCGGCATGGCCACCGGCCGCCCGGTGGGGCTGCTGACCCAGTGGTTGCTGGACCGCGCGGCCTGATGTCGCCACGCGCTGCACTGGCGCTGATTGCCGGCTTCTCCGTTGTGAACGGAGCAGCCAGCGCGGTGCCGGGCTGGACCAACCCCGGCATCGATCTGCTCTGGATCGTCATGCAGATTGTGCTGTTGTTTGTCTGGCTGGCGGCCGACAGCCGCCGGCTCGGCTACCGCCGGCCGGCCTGGATGAATATCGGCATCGTGGCGTTCGCCGTGCTGTTCCTGCCGGTGTATCTGTACCGTTCGCGCCCGCCGGGGCGCCGCCTGCGTGCATTCGGCGGCCTGCTGTTGGCCGTGCTCGGCTTTGCTGCCCTGTTCGTGGCCGCCGGCATGGCCACCGAATTCTTGCTCTCCTCCCGCTTTGTGACCGCCTGATGCCCCGTGCCGACTTCTACCTGATCGCCAAACCGCGCTTCCTCAACGAACCGCTGCGGCTGGTCTGCGAGCTGGCGCGCAAGGCCAACGACGCCAACCTGTCCACGCTGATCCTGGCGCGCGACGCCGCGCAGGCCGAGGCACTGGACGACCTGCTGTGGGCATTCGACGACGAGGCCTACATCCCGCACCAGATTGCCGGCACCGACGAGGAAGACGAACTGGCGCCGGTGCTGATCGCCGCGCCGGAGTTCGATGCCCCCTCGCGCCCGCTGGTGATCAACCTGCGCGACGACCCCTACCTGGGCGCCTGCGACCGCGTACTGGAAGTCGTCCCGGCCGACCCCGCCGCCCGCGAACCGCTGCGCGAGCGCTGGAAGCAGTACAAGGCCCTGGGCCTGGAACTGACCAAATACGACATGTGAGAGGGCGGGGATTGGGGAGTCGGGATTGGGGATTGGTAAAAGCAACTCTTTTGCGCATCCCAGGGCTGCATCCAATGACGAATCCCCAATAGCCGATCTTCGCTCCACCGCACCACCGCTGACGTTGATGAGTGGATTGCCAGCGCTTCTCGCCGGCCCCATGACGCAACCAATCCCGAATCCCGAACAACGAATCGCCGCCTCTCTATGACCACCCTCGCCTCCAGCTACGAACCCTCTTCCTTCGAATCGCGCCTGTACGCGCAGTGGGAGGCGGCCGGTTATTTCGTGCCGTCCGGCAAGGGTGAGCCGTATACCGTGCTGCTGCCGCCGCCGAATGTGACCGGGACGCTGCACATGGGCCATGCGTTCCAGCAGACACTGATGGACGCGTTGGTGCGCTATCACCGCATGCGCGGCTTCGACACGCTGTGGCAGGTGGGCACCGACCACGCCGGCATCGCCACCGAGATGGTGGTGTCGCGCAACCTGGCCCTGGAAGGCAACGGCGAAACACGCGACTCGCTGGGGCGCGAGGGCTTCATCGCCAAGGTGTGGGAATGGAAGGCCGAGTCCGGCGACACCATCGAGCGCCAGATGCGCCGGCTGGGCACCTCCAGCGACTGGTCGCGCAGCACCTTCACCATGGACCCGCAGCCGTCGGCCGCGGTCAACGAAGCCTTCGTGCGCTGGTACGAGCAGGGCCTGATCTATCGCGGCCAGCGCCTGGTCAACTGGGACCCGGTGCTGAAGACCGCGATCTCCGACCTGGAAGTGGAAAACGTCGAAGAAGACGGCTTCCTGTGGTCGATCCGCTACCCGCTGGCCGACGGCGTGACCTACGAGCACGTCGAACACGATACCGACGGCGTCGAGACGCTGCGCGAAACCCGCGATTACCTGGTGGTCGCCACCACGCGCCCGGAAACCATGCTGGGCGATACCGCAGTGATGGTGCATCCGGAAGATCCGCGCTACGCCACGCTGCACAGCGCCCGCATCGTGCTGCCGCTGACCGGCCGGCAGGTGCCAGTGATCACCGACGATTATGTCGACCGCGCCTTCGGCACCGGCGTGGTCAAGGTCACGCCTGCGCATGACTTCAACGATTACCAGGTGGGCCTTAGGCATGCCCTTCCCCTGATCAATATTCTGGACGACCAAGCAAAAGTTCGACTGGAAGCGCCACGTATTGATCTTGAAATCATCGACAGTGAGCTCGGAGGCGATAATGGTTTGTCTCGCATCTCCAGCTCAGCCAGCATTCCTGTCAAGTCAATCGAGTTAATTCCCGCACGTTTTTCGGGATTAGATCGTTACGACGCACGCAAGCTGGTGCTGTCGGAACTGGAAGACCTGGGCGTATTGGTCGAAACCAAGCCGCACAAGCTGCAGGTGCCGCGCGGCGATCGCACCGGCCAGGTGATCGAGCCGTATCTCACCGACCAGTGGTTCGTGAAGATGGACGCGCTGGCCAGGCGCGGCCTGGAGCTGGTCGAAAGCGGCCAGGTCAAATTCGTGCCGCCGAACTGGATCAACACCTATCGCCACTGGATGGAGAACATCCAGGACTGGTGCATCAGCCGTCAGCTGTGGTGGGGCCATCGCATCCCGGCGTGGTTCGACGAGGCAGGCAAGTGCTATGTCGGCCACGACGAAGCCGAGGTGCGCGCGAAACACGGCCTGGGTGCCGACGTCGCGCTGCACCAGGACAGTGACGTGCTGGAAACCTGGTTCTCCTCGCAACTGTGGCCGTTCTCCGCGCTGGGCTGGCCGGATGCGAACGCGATGGCCGAGCGCGGCTTCGAGCGCTACCTGCCGTCGTCGGTGCTGGTCACCGGCTTCGACATCATCTTCTTCTGGGTGGCGCGCATGATCATGGCCACCGACAGCTTCACCGGCCAGGTGCCGTTCCGCGATGTCTACATCACCGGCCTGATCCGCGATGCGCAGGGCCAGAAGATGTCCAAGTCCAAGGGCAACGTGCTCGATCCGCTGGACATCATCGACGGCATCAGCATCGAAGACCTGGTGGCCAAGCGCACCAACGGGCTGATGCAGCCGCGCATGGCCGAGAAGATCGAAAAGGCCACGCGCAAGGAATTCCCGGACGGCATCATCGCCCACGGTGCCGACGCGCTGCGCTTCACCATCGCCGCACTCGCCACGCACGGCCGCGACATCAAGTTCGATCTCGGACGCGCCGAAGGCTACAAGAATTTCTGCAACAAGCTGTGGAATGCCACGCGCTTTGTGTTGATGAATACCGAGGGCGCGCGCTTTGCCGGCGTGCCGCAGCCGCGCACCGAGCCCGAGCAATGGATTCTGGCACGCCTGGACAAGGTCACTGCCGAAACCCACGCGCACTACGCCAACTACCGCTTCGATCTGCTCGCGCAATCGCTGTACGAGTTCGCCTGGAATGCGTTCTGCGACTGGTTCGTCGAACTGGCCAAGCCCGCGCTCAATGGCCAGGACAGCGAAGCTGCCGCCAGCACGCGGCACACTTTGCTCCATGTGCTCGAAGCGCTGCTGCGCCTGCTGCACCCGCTTGTTCCCTTCGTCACCGAAGAACTGTGGCAGCAGGTCGCACCGCGCCTGGGCATCACCGCCGCCACGATCTCGTTGCAGGCATTCCCGCAGGCAGGCGATATCGATACCGCCAGCTACGCCGGCGCAGAGGCCGATGTCGAATGGCTGAAGTCGATGGTGTCGGCCCTGCGTCGCGTGCGCAGCGAGTTGAACGTACCGCCGTCCAAACAGGTTCGCCTGCTGCTGCAGGCCGGCACTGCCGACGATCGCACCCGTATTGGCCGCTTTGCCTCGCAGCTGTCGTTCCTGCTCAAGCTCGAAGCGATCGACTGGCTCGATGCCGGCCAGGACACCCCGCCGTCGGCCACGGCCATCGTCGGTGAGCTGACCCTGCTGGTGCCGCTGGAAGGCCTGGTCGACATGGATGCCGAACGCACGCGCCTGGACAAGGAAATCAAGCGCGTGGAAGCCGAGATCGGCAAGTGCAATGGCAAGCTGGGCAACGCCACCTTCGTGCAGAACGCACCGGCCGTGGTGGTCGAACAGGAGCGTGCGCGCCTGAACGACTGGACCACGCAGCTGACAGGCCTGCGCGAGCAACGCGCCAAGATCTAACGCCGCCAAAACGCACAACGCCCGCAGTGTTGCGGGCGTTGCGGGAACAGATGCAACGCTGCATGCGTTGCATGTGGCAGACGCCGCCTTACAGTTTGCCTGCGCCGGCTTTTGCCTTGACGTCCGCAGCGACCTTGTCGGCCGACAGCAGGCTATAGGTGTACGGCGGGGTCCAACCGATGTTGCTATTCCACGAGCAGGTCAGTGCCTTGCCGTTGAGCAGTGAGCCCTGGTCGCGGTACACGCTGCCGCCGTAATCGGCCGCAATCTTGTCGCAGCTGCTCACCCCACTGATGTCGAACACGTTGCGCTCGGAGAAGATCTTGGACTCCTTGCCCACGCCGTGCGCGTGCGAGAACGGGTAGACCTTATTGCTGGTGCTGCCGACGTGGTAGTTGTTGTACAGGTGCACCTGGCCGAAGCGCACCCGCGGCGCGCGTGCGGAAATGTTCTCGAACAAGGTGTTGTGGATGGTCACCTTGAGCTTGCCGCTGTCGGTGCTGGAGGCGCTGTCGCTGGAGCCGATCAGGTCGTTCTTCTCGTGCGACTTGAACGCCGAGTAGGAAATGGTGACGAAGTTGGCGCCCTTCTTGACGTCCATCGCACCGTCGTGATGCTGCTTGGGGCGCCCGTTGGCGGTGCCGTTCTGATCGTCGGTGCGGCGACCGTCGGTGAAGGTGACATGGTCCACCCACACATTGGTCGCACCCTCGACCGTGAGGCCGTCGTACTCGGAATTCCAGTTGCCGGCACTGCCATCATCCGGGTCCCAGACCGGCTCCGGATCCCATGGATTTTCGATGGTGATGTTGCGGATGATGACGTCGTTGGCCTTGACGTAGAAATAGCCTTCGCGAATTTCCGCGTTGCTGGTGATGCCGATCAGCGTGGTCTTGGTCGGGATGTCCAGCCGCGCGCGGCTCTTCATATCCGAGGTCGTGGTGTACGGCTTGCCCTCGCTGACATCGATGATGCCGCTGATCTTGATGATGCGCCCGTTGCTGCCCACGCTGGCTTTCAGCGCGCTCTTCAGCTCGGCGGCAGTCTTGACCGTGTAGATGTTGGCAGCGGCCGCCTTGGAGCCGCCCTTGGTTCCCCCGTTCTGGGTTGCCCAACCAGTGGTTGCAACTTCCAGTGCAGGATCGGCGCAGGCAACGCCAACGACCAGCAACGACCCGACAAACAGCGACGCGGCGGCCGCCGTTGAAAATTTCGGCTTCATCTTGATGTCTCCCTCGAATGGGTTCGATGCGCCGCGCGGCGGCACACCCCTCGTCTAGCAGGCGCGGAACATACTTTTCATCTCTGTAATGTTCAGTTCCGCGACGCCGATACTAGGAGCATCGCAATGGCTTGTATCTAGCCGATGCATCGATGTGCACGCGCAGTCACGCAAACGGTTGCGGGACACGCAAGAGAAGACAAAACGCTGTAATCAAGACACGTGGAGACAATCGCGAGGACACTGCAGTGCAGCATGATCTGCAGCGCAGTACAGACGGGCGCGGGTCCAGCACGGTGTGCCACCACGCTCACAGACCTGCATATTTTTTTGACGCGCACAGCGGCCGCAATGCGCTCTAGCGCCTTCTAGCGGCATCTCGCATGCGAGGACGCAACTGGTCACGTCACCGAAAAGAGAAAATACAAGATGGCGAAAGAATCACCATGATGTGTGCGAGCACGTCATGCCAGATGGCGGCGCGCGAGCGGCCGACGCACGCGGTGCGTCAGGAACGATGTGCAGCCTTGCTGCGATCGATTGCAGTGACGCGCAAGGGCGCTGCTCACGGCATCGGCGATTGCCTGTTTACCCGATCGTCTGCTGTAACGACGAAGCCGCAGCTGCCGTGAGGCAGCGCAGTGCCGGCGCAATCGTCCGCCCGCGACGCAAGCGCCGGGCGGGATATCTGCTGGTCGTCAGGCCCCTACCAAGGCAAACGCGCGGCGCCTGTCAGGTGAGTGGCTGACAGTGCCAGCCGGACGTGCGCGAACGCTCCCATCAGCAACCGCCGATGCCGCTCAGGAAAACCCCTCGAAGGACAACTCGATCGCCATCACCAACGCATCTTCGCGGCCGGTGTTGGAGGGGTAGTAGCGTGGGCGCCGCCCGATTTCATTGAAGCCTTCGGAGTGATACAGCGCAATCGCCGACGGGTTGGACGGGCGCACTTCCAGAAACGCCCGCCGCGCGCCGCGATCGCAGGCGCCCTTGATCAGCGCGCGCAACAGCACCCGGCCATGCCCCTGGGATTGCGCCTCCGGTGCGATGCAGACATTGAGCACGTGCGCTTCGTCGGCGGCGATGCTGATCACCCCGTAGCCAATGACCTGCCCGCCCTGCTCCATCACCCAGCCCGGATAGCCGGCCTGCAGGCAGTCGCGAAAGATGCTGCGCGTCCACGGAAACGGATAGGCGCGGTGTTCGATCTCCATCACCACATCCAGATCGCTCTCGCGCATGGCGCGTAGCGACGTGGGCAGCGGCACGTTCAACGCGCTCATGCCGGATCCCGACGCCGCCGCAGCGCACGCAGTTGCGGCCACAGCGCGCGCTTGGCCGCCGGGTTGCCGCGCAACTCGGCCAGCGGCCAGGATGCCATCAAGGCCTGGGTATTCGGATCGCCTGGATTGCAGCCGGAGGCGCGCAGCAATGCCATCTGCAGGCGATCGGGCATGCCGACCCGGCTGCGCCGCTGCGGCGCTGCCGATGGCGCAGTCGTGACCGCAGACGGCGCGTCGGCCGGCGCAGCGGGTGCGCTGCGCCGGACCACAGGCGGTGCCGCGGGTGGCGGCATCGACGGCGCGCGCTCCACGCGTGACGGTGCAGCCGCCGCCGGCGCATGCTCGCTCGTCTCGTCAGGCGCCGCCGCGTCCACGGCGTCGCGGTCCAGATACACGGTGTGCCCCAACGCCTGCAGATACGACACCTGCAGATCGGACCACATCGGCTCGGAGGCCAATTGACTCATGGCAGCTCGGGCGTGCGCCGCCAGCGCCGCCACAGCCACATCACCGGGCCGGACAGCGCATACAGCACGCCGATCACCAGCAGCGAACGGGCCAGATCGATCACCAGCAACGCGATCACCACCGTGGCGATCGCCAGCGCCAAGAACGGCACACGGTCGGCGCGCGGACCACGCGCGCCGCCCTTGAAACTCCAGAACCGGATCCGGCTGACCATCAGCAAGGCCGCCACCACGGTGACCGCCAGCGCCAGGTAACGCAGCTGCTCGCCGTCGAAGCCCAGGCTATCGTCGGCAAAGGCCCAGACGAAGGACATCATCAGGCCGGCGGCCGCCGGGCTGGCCAGGCCGATGAACCAGCGCTTGTCGACCACGCCGACCTGCGTGTTGAAGCGCGCCAGCCGCAGCGCCGCGCAGGCCGCATACAGAAAGGCGGCCGACCAGCCGACCCGACCCATCACGTTGCTGTCGTACTTCAATGCCGACAGCGACCAGTGGTACATCACCAACGCCGGGGCCATGCCGAAGCTGACCAGGTCGGCCAGCGAGTCGTACTGCACGCCGAATTCGCTGCTGGTATTGGTCAGGCGCGCGACCCGGCCGTCCAGCCCGTCCATCACCGCGGCCACGAACACCGCCATGGCGGCCTGGACGAATTGCCCATTGGCGGCGGCGATGATGGCGTAGAAACCGGAAAACAGCCCGGCGGTGGTGAACAGGTTCGGCAGCAGGTAAATCGTGCGCGAGCGCGGGGGCGGTCTCATCTCATCCATCCGGCAAGTGTAGGGCCTGAGGTCCGTCCGGCGGTAGCGCGCCTGTGCGCCTGCAGCGTCACTTGCCAGCGCGGGCCGCGGATGCTGCAATCGCCGCGGGAATCATCCAGGGGAAGCCACATGCACCTGTCGTCCGGGCTTTGCGCCCTGCTGATGCTGGCCAGCGCCGCCGCCGGCGCGACCGATCTGTATAAATGGAAGGACGCCAGGGGCGTCACCCACTACACCGAAACCCCGCCACCGGCCGGCCAGCGCTACGAAGCGCGCCGGATCGATGCGCGCAGCGGCACCGCCGCCATCGCCGCGCCGGAAACCACCACGCCCGAATCGGCCGACTGCCTGACCGCACGCCGCAACCTGGAACTGCTCAGCGGCAAGGGCGAGGTCACCATGGGCGCCGGCGCCGACGGCAAGCCCGGCACCCCGCTGGACCCGGACGCGCGCGCGGCGCAGCGCAATCTCGCCGAGGCGGCCGCCAAGGCCTATTGCAAGCCGGCAGCGAGCGGCAATCCGGCCACCTGAGCCGGCCCGGGACCGGCCACATACCGGTCCCGGCATCCGGCCGATCGGCCGGTGCCCCTGACCGGCAGGGCGCGAGACTGGCAAACTATGGGCTTTCCGCCCAAGCGAAGCCCGATGCGTCTTTCCCAGTTCCACCTGCACACCACCAAGGAAACCCCGGCCGACGCCGAGCTGGTCAGCCACCGTCTGATGCTGCGCGCGGGCATGATCCGCAAGCTGGCCTCCGGGCTGTACACCTGGTCGCCACTGGGTCTGCGCGTGCTGCGCAAGGTCGAGGCCATCGTGCGCGAGGAAATGAACCGCGCCGGGGCGGTGGAAGTGCTGTTCCCCACCATCCAGCCGCGCGAGCTGTGGGACGCCACTGGCCGTTGGGAGAAGTTCGGCGGGCAGTTGCTCAAGATCAAGGATCGCAAGGAGCAGGAGTTCTGCTACAGCCCGACCGCCGAAGAGGCTGCGGCCGAATTCGCGCGCCAGGAGATCAACAGCTACAAGCAGCTGCCGATGAACTTCTACCAGATCCAGACCAAGTTCCGCGATGAGATCCGCCCGCGCTTCGGGGTGATGCGCGCACGCGAATTCCTGATGAAGGATGCCTATTCCTTCCATCTCACCGATGCCGACATGGCGCGCGAATACGACAACATGCGCGCGGCCTATACCCGCATCTTTACCCGGTTGGGGCTGGAATTCCGCGCCGTGCAGGCCGACTCCGGCGCCATCGGCGGCGACGCCTCGCAGGAATTCCACGTCCTCGCCGCCTCCGGCGAGGACTCGCTGGCATTTTCCACCGGCTCCGATTACGCCGCCAACGTGGAAACCGCCAGCGCCGCCCTGCCCGCCCCGCGCGCTGCGGCTGGCGAGGCGATGCGCCAGGTCGCAACGCCCACCCAGAAGACCTGCGAAGACGTCGCCCAGTTGCTGGGCATCGCGCTGCAGCGCACGGTCAAGTCGGTGGCGGTGATGACCGAAGCCGGCTTCGTGCTGGTGCTGGTGCGCGGCGATCATGCCGTCAACGAGATCAAGCTTGGCAAGGTCGCCGGCCTGGCTGGTTACCGCCTGGCCAACGAAACCGAAATCCGCGACCACCTCGGCTGCGAGCCGGGCTTTCTGGGTCCGATCAATACCGCCCGCCCGGTGCGCGTGGTGGCAGATCGCGATGTCGCGGCGCTGGCCGATTTCGTGGTCGGCGCCAATGTGCCCGGCGTGCACCTGGTGGGCGTCAACTGGGGCCGCGACCTGCCGGAACCGGAAACCGTTGCCGATGTGCGCAACGTCATCGACGGCGAACGTGCGGCCGACGGCGGCGAGCTGCGGCTGGCCCGCGGCATCGAGGTGGGGCATGTGTTCCAGCTCGGCAGCCAGTATGCGCAGGCATTGCAGGCCACCGTGATCGACGAGAACGGCAAGCCCGCAGTGATGAAGATGGGCTGCTACGGCATCGGCATATCGCGCATCGTGGCTGCGGCGATCGAGCAGAATCACGACGATGCCGGCATCGTCTGGCCCGCGCCGATGGCACCGTGGCAGGTGGTGGTCTGCATCATCAACCCCAAGCAGGATGCACAGGTGGTTGCCGCCGCTCAGGCATTGCTGGACGAATTGCTTGCCGCAGGCATTGAAGCGGCGCTGGACGATCGTGGCCTGCGCCCGGGTGCGATGTTTGCCGATATGGAACTGCTGGGCATTCCGCATCGGGTGGTGGTCTCCGAACGCGGATTGGCCGCCGGTACCTTTGAATATCGTGCCCGTACTGCGGAAGCAGCAGAAAACCTGGATAAGGCCGGATTATTCTCCCGCCTGGGTCGTTGATCAAATCACCCGAAACTACTTCGATTAGATGAACACAATGCGCCGGAGTATTTCGGCGCATTTGTCACCCGGGTTTTCTGACATTATGATGGCCAGCGCTGCCACGGACCGGCATTCTTTTCTCTCTCATCTTCCGGAGTAGTGATGTCGATCGATCTTAGCGGCCTGTCGGCCAAGCAATTGGGTGCCCTGATCAAAAACGCGAAAAAGCAGCAGACCGTGGTTGCCAAGCGCGCCCCGATTGCCAAGGTCCGCACGCAGCTGACCCGCGCGGCAAAAGCCCAGGGTTATTCCATCGAAGAATTGTTTGGCGCCAGCGCCGGTGCGGGCCGTTCGGCTGCCGCTGCCAAGCCGGGTCCGCGCGCCGGCCGCAAGCTGGGCAAGGTTGCGCCGAAATATCGCAACCCCGCCAATCCCCAGGAAGCCTGGACCGGCCGCGGCAAGCAGCCGCGCTGGCTGGCCGAACTGACCGCCGCCGGCAAGAAGGTCGAAGACTTTCTGATCAGCAAGGTCAGCGCCAAGAAGACCCCGGCCAAGAAGGCCGCGCCGCGCAAAGCCGCCACCAAGCGCGCGACCAAGAAGCCCAAGGCGGCTTGATTGTTACCAATAAAAAACGTCGGCAGTGCCGGCGTTTTTTATTGCGCGTTTTCTGCCGGTCATAAATTCTTGCGGGCCGGAATCAACAGATTGCCGAACAGCAATCCGGCCATCAAGGCCATCACGATATTGGTCACCGCCAATAGCGCGGCCTGCCCCACACTGACATCCTGTTGCTGTATCAGGGTCAGAAAGCCGCGCAGGCTGACACTGCCCGGAACCAGCATGATGATGCCGGGCAAACGGATCAATGCCCCGGGTTTTTGTATCACCCGCCCGAACAGATTACCGGCGGCGGTCAATGCCATGGCCGATGCAAAGACACCGGCCGGACCGCCCCAGGCATGCCCGGCATAACGCGCGATGACATACCCGGACATGGCCGCCGCCATGATCCATAAATAATCGCGTCGATTGGCCTTGAACAACACCGCAAACGCATAAGCGGCCACCAGCAGCGAGGCCCATTCCACCCAGCCGGCCTGCGGGCGCAATGCGGCCACCTGCGGATGCAGGCCGAGCACCTGGGTCAGCGTCACCGCGATCACTGCACCGACGGTGAGCTTGAGCACCGTGGTCACCGCACCGGCCAGCCGCGCCGTGCCCGAGACCCAGTGCTGGCTGGCCAGTTCATTGAAGGCATTGGTCAACGACATGCCGGGCAGCAGCACCACCAGCGAGGCGATGATCACCGTGTTGAGGTTCAGTGGCCCGACCAGCGAAGCCACCACTGCGGCCACCACCCCGGCCAGCAGGCCGGCCAGCGCCTCGCCGGCTTCCTTGGTCGCCGGCCGCCTGTCGGTGTATTGGGTCAGCAGGCCGATCGACATGCCGATCGCGCCGGCGGTGGCGATATCCAGCCAGGGCAGTTTCCACAGCCCTGCCACGCCGGCGGCGGCCAGCCCGAATGCCAGCACCTGCATGGTCTTGCCGCGCCGATCGACCTCGCGGTCCAGCCGCCGCAGCGCGGTGTGGCCCTGCGCGATGCTCATGCGCCCGTTGGCCACGCCGTCGGCCACGTAATCGGCCACGCTGAGCTTGTAAAGGTCGTTCTCGCCCGGGGCCAGCCGGATCACCCGGGTGATGTCGCTGGAGCCGATGGCCTTGGTCGGGTCGCTGAAGCTCAAAATGATCCCGGTGGGATTGGACCAGGGCTCGCAGTCCAGGCCCAGCTTGTGCGACAGCCCGACCACGGCGGCCTCCAGACGCTGCGCCGTGGTGCCGTAGGAATGCAGGCGTCCGGCGATTTCCGAAACAAAGGCGACGCGCTGGGCATAGGTGGCGCTGGCGGACGGTTGGACGACGGTGGCAGCGGACATGCGTGGCGGGTCGGATCGGAGAAACGCCGTCTGGCGAGACCGTCAGTGTATGCCGCAGCGCACCTGGCCGGCGCGCCGATTGTCTGTGCCGGGACCGCAGCGGCGAAGCGTCCCCATCATTCGCTCACGCCGGGCGCGGTATGCTGGCGCCACGGACAGGCCACCCATGATCAAAGCGCAACCTCCACGCATCGAACAAGACTCGCAGGATCACGCACAGGTCCGCCTTGCTGGCAGTTGGGTCCTGGCGACCGCGTTGCCCCAGGCCGAGCTGCTGCAGGCCGTGCCCGAAGGGATCCGGCGCATCGACGCGCGCGGCATCGGGCAACTGGACTCGGCCGGGGTGCTGCAGCTGCTGCGCTTCGCCAGCCGCATGGGCCTGAAGGAAGACGCGATCGACTTCCGCGATGAGCACCAGGCGCTGGTGTGCACCATCGAGGAACTCAACGACGAACGCCCCAAGCCCAAACGCGACTACGGCTTCGTCGCCGCGCTGGACCGTCTGGGCCGCACCACCCACGGCGTCGGCCAGGGCATTCTGGAGCTGAACAGCTTTCTGGGCGAAAACCTGGTCAAGATCGCGCGGCTGATCCACGAGCCGCGGCGCTTCCGCCTGACCTCCACCGTGCACCACATGGAGCAGGTCGGCCTGGATGCGGTGCCGCTGGTGGTGCTGCTGTCGTATCTGGTCGGCGCGGTGATCGCGTTCCTGGGCTCGACCATCCTGCGCGACTTCGGCGCGGAGATTTACGTGGTGGAGCTGGTGTCGATCGCCTTCCTGCGCGAATTCGCGGTGCTGCTGACCGCCATCGTGCTGGCCGGGCGCACCGCCAGTGCATTTACCGCGCAGATCGGTGCGATGAAATCGCGCGAGGAAGTGGACGCGATCCGCACCCTGGGCCTGGACCCGATCGACCTGCTGGTGATTCCGCGCCTGCTTGCGCTGATCTTCACCCTACCGCTGCTGACCTTCATCGCGATGATCGCCGGCCTGGCCGGTGGCGTCACCGTGGGCGCATTCGATCTGGATATCCCGCCGCAGATGTACCTGGCGCGCATGCACGACACCATCCAGCTGCGGCATTTCCTGGTCGGCCTATCCAAGGCGCCGCTGTTTGCGCTGGTGATCGGCCTGATCGGCTGCCTGGAAGGCCTGAAGGTCAGCGGCACCGCGCAGTCGGTTGGCGAACGCACCACCTCCTCGGTGGTGCAGACGATTTCCTTGGTCATCATCCTCGACGCGGTCGCCGCGCTGTGGTTCATGAAGATGGGGTGGTGATGAGACCGGGATTCGACATTCGGGATTCGGGATTGGTGCAAGTCACAAGCGCAGCTGGCGCCCTGACACTCGGGAGAACTGTGCTGTGACCAATCCCGAATCCCAAATCCCCAATCTCGGCACAGAGACCGACGCCGACGACGACCAGCTGGCGATTTCGGTGCGCGGGCTGACCAATCGCTTCGGCAGCCAGGTCGTGCACGAGGAGCTGGATCTGGACGTGCGGCGCGGCGAGATCCTGGGCGTGGTCGGCGGCTCGGGCACCGGCAAGTCGGTGCTGATGCGCAGCATCCTGGGCCTGCGCGAGCCCGACGCCGGCAGCATCCAGGTGTTGGGTGCGGACGCACGCTCGGGCCGTTTCGCCGACCGCCAGCACATCACCCGCAATACCGGGGTGCTGTTTCAGGACGGCGCGCTGTTCTCGTCGATGACCGTCGGCGAAAACGTGCAGGTCCCGCTGAAGGAACATCACGGCGAGTTTCCCGAGCGCTGGTATTTCGAGCTGGCGCTGCTGAAGATCAAGCTGGCCGGCCTGCCGGCCGATGCGCTGGACAAGCTGCCCTCGCAATTGTCCGGCGGCATGCGCAAGCGCGCCGGCCTGGCGCGGGCGCTGGCGCTGGATCCGCCGCTGCTGTTTCTGGACGAGCCCACCGCCGGGCTGGACCCGATCGGCGCGGCCGCCTTCGACCGGTTGATCCGCACCCTGCAACAGGCGCTGGGCCTGACCGTGTTCCTGATCACGCATGACCTGGATACGCTGTACGCCATCTGCGACCGCATCGCGGTGCTGGCCGATCGCAAGGTGATCGCCAACGCGCCGCTGGCCGAAGTCGAGCAGATCGACCACCCCTGGATCCAGGAATATTTCCACGGTCCGCGCGCCCGCGCCGCGCGCGCGGCCAAGACCGACTCCACCGAGACCGCCTGAGCATGGAAACCAAAGCCAATTACGTCCTGATCGGCGCCTTCACCATCGTGGCGGGCCTGGCCCTGCTGCTGTTCGGGCTATGGGCCGCGAAATACTCCTCCGACCGTACCTGGCAGCAATACCGGGTGGTGTTCCGCGAGGCGGTGACCGGCCTGTCGGTCGGCAGCCCGGTGCAATACAACGGCATCGCGGTCGGCTCGATCACCGAGCTGACGCTGGCGCCGAACGACCCGCGCCAGGTGGTCGCGCACGTGCGGGTGAACTCCACCACGCCGATCAAGAGCGATACCCGCGCCAAGCTGGCCATCACCAGCCTGACCGGCCCGTCGATCATCCAGCTCTCCGGCGGCACGCCCGAGGCCCCGTCGCTGACCACCATCGACAAGAGCGATGCGCCGATCATCCAGACCACGCCGTCGGCGCTGCAGAACATCACCGACACCGCCAACCGCATCGTCGAGCGCATGGACCAGATGCTCTCGGACAAGAACGTGGCCAGCATCACCGCCACCTTGCAGAATCTGGAAAAGATCAGTGGTGGCATCGCCGACCGCGACGAAGGCATGCAGGCGCTGATCGTCAGCGCGCGCGATGCCGCACGCAATCTGGACACCACCCTGACCACCACCAACGGCACCATCAAGCGGCTGGACCAGAACCTGGTGCAGCAGCTGCCGGGCATCCTGGAAAAGCTCGACGCCACCCTGGTCAAGCTGGATTCGGCAGCCGGCAACGCCGACAACATCCTTGGCGAGAACCGCGCGGCCATCAATAGTTTTGCCAACGACGGACTGGGCCAGCTCGGGCCCACGCTGACCGAATTGCGCGGCCTGATCCGCGACCTGCGCCGGGTCAGCGACAAACTGGACAACAACCCTGCGCGCTACCTGCTCGGCCGCGACGCACCCAAGGAGTTCGAACCGAAATGACTGCCATGCGCCTGTTGCGTCCCATGTTGTGCGTCTCGTTGCTGGCGCTGGGCGGCTGCTCGGTGTTGACCGGCGGCGACAAGAAACCGGCCACCATTTACGCACCTAACGTGCGGATTGCGCCGAACCCGTCCTGGCCGCAGGTGAGCTGGCAGCTGTCGGTGTCCAAGCCCAGCGCCGCGCGGGTGATCGACAGCCCGCGCATCAACGTACGCCCGACCCCGGGCGAGTTGCAGGTCTATCACGGCGCAGGCTGGGCGCAGCCGGCCACCGATATGCTGGAAGACAGCGTGGTCCGCGCGTTCGAGGACTCCGGCAAGATCGCCGCCGTCGCCCGTATCGGCACCGGCATCCGCTCCGACTACAAGCTGGCGATCGACCTGCGCCGCTTCGAGTCCGATTACGCCGGCCAGTCGCTGCCCTCGGCCACCATCGAACTCAATGCCAAACTGCTGCACGCCGCCGATCAGCGCGTGGTGGCCTCGCGCACTTTCCTGATCGCACGCCCGTCCAGCGGCACCGACACGGCTGCGGTGGCAGCGGCATTCGAACAGGCGATGACGCAGGCCACCACCGAACTGGTCGGCTGGACCTTGGTCACCGGCCAGCAGGACAGCCAGAGCCTACCGCGTTCGTTGTAAGCGCAGGCGACAGATCTTAGAGCGGTTAACAAAGCACTTCACGCCGGTCTACCGCGGGGCGGCTGATCTGCGGCCTGGCTGCAGGGCCCTTGCCCGCCCACCGTCGCGGGACACGCCGCAAGTACGTCCATGTAGGCTCTTCTGCGGCATCCATGCCGCAGAAGGTCCCGCGACGGTGGGCGGGCAAGGACCAGTCAAGATGGTCGGTGTGCATGGCTTTCAACAAAGCAGCCAACAAACTGTCTGGTGCGGTGTCCTCACCGATTGCGGGACCGTGTGGCGGCATGGATGCCGCCACCGAGCCCCCAGGGACGGGTTCACGGCGTGTCCCGCGAGCGGTGAGGGCACCGCGCCCTCGACCCACTCAGCGTTTGACTCGCACTGCTGACTACATCCCCCCAGATGTGGACAACAAAACCACTGCACTCACTGCCAGCCAAGCGCTCGCTACGCTTCGTTAGCCGCTCTTATGGCGGGGACACGCGCGGCGCAATCTGGCGAAAGGTCAGATTGATGCGCTCGCCGATGGGCTTTGCGGTGCGCGGCAATGCATGCTTGTAGTGGCGCTGGGTCTCGCCTGCCATCAGCAGCAGATCGCCGTGCCCCAATTCCAGCGTCTGCTTCAACGCAGCATCGTCACGATGCTTGAATGCAAAGCGCCGCGTCGCGCCCAGGCTTACCGAGGCGATCAATGGTCGCGCCCCCAACTCCGGCTCGTCGTCGCTATGCCAGCCCATCGCATCGTTGCCGCTGCGGTAACGGTTGGCCAGCACGCTGTTGAACGGCGCCCCGGTCTCGGCCAGCAGGCGCGTGCGTAGAGGCTGCAATACCTCCAGCCACGGCTGCGACGCGAACTGCGTGCCCGAGTAGCGATAGCTGGTGTCCGGGTCGCCCATCCAGCTGCTCAGACGCGGCGAATCGACCGTGCGCCCGAACATGCGGATGCGATGTACCTCCCACTGCACCTGCGTCAGCAGCGCCTGCAGCAGCGCATCGGCCTGCGCGCGCGGCAACCAGCCGCGACACCAGGCGATCTCCGCTTGCGGCAATGCCACCCGAATCTTCATGCATCAAACGCTAGCACGCGCCCGCTGAGTGGAGGCTGCGCGGCGCGTATGAATCGATCCGATTTGCCGCCGTCACATCGAATCCCGGAAAATGCGCGGCAGCCATCGAGCCAACGGGAGCGGAGCAATGTCGGAAGCAGGAGTCGGCGCAAATGCGCCAGAGACGGTCGAGCGCGACGTGATGGAGTACGACGTCGTCACCGTCGGCGCCGGTCCGGCCGGGCTGGCCTTTGCGATCCGGCTCAAGCAGCTCGATCCGGCCATCAGCGTCTGCGTGATCGAAAAATCCAGCACCATCGGTGCGCATATCCTGTCCGGCGCGGTGATCGAGCCGGGCCCGCTGGATGCCTTGCTGCCGGGCTGGCGCGACAACCCGCCGCCGATCTGCGTGGCTGCCACCGAGGACGAATTCTGGTTTCTCGGCAAGGACAGCGCGCGCAAGTTCCCGGTGGTGCCGCCAGGCATGCGCAACCACGGCAATTTCATCGTCAGCCTGGGCGCAATGTGCGCCTGGCTGGCGCCGCAGGCCGAAGCGCTGGGTGTGGAGATCTACCCCGGCTTTGCCGCCGCCGAAACCCTGCACGACGACAACGGCCAGGTCATCGGCGTGCGTATAGGCGACATGGGCGTGGCCAAGGACGGTTCGCACAAGCCCGGTTACACCGCCGGCATCGATATCCGTGCCAAGGTCACCGTACTGGCCGAAGGCGCGCGCGGGCATCTGACCAAGCGCCTGCTCAAACGCTTCGACCTCACCGCCGATGCCGACCCGCAGGGCTATTCGATCGGCATCAAGGAGCTGTGGCAGGTACCGGAGGGGCGCGTCAGTCCCGGCAAGATCGTGCACACGCTAGGCTGGCCGGCCGACAACCGCACCTACGGCGGCAGCTTCCTGTATCACCTGGACAACAACCAGATCGCGCTCGGTTATGTGAGCGGACTGGACTACAGCGACCCGAAGTACCAGCCGTGGGAAGCCTTCCAGCAATGGAAGAACCACGCGCTGATCAAGCCATTGCTGGAAGGCGGCAGCATCCTCTCGGCCGGCGCGCGTGCCATCGTCACCGGCGGCTGGCAATCGCTGCCGAAGGTGGAAATGCCCGGTGCCCTGCTGATCGGCGACACCGCCGGCCTGCTCAACGTGCCCAAGATCAAGGGCACCCATCAGGCGATCCGCAGCGGCATGCTGGCCGCCGAACATCTGGTGCAATCGCAGCTGGCGCCGCAAGGCTTCGACGCGAAACTGCGCGCGTCCGATGCGATGGCCGAGTTGAAGCAGGTGCGCAACATCAAGCCCGGTTTCAAGAAGGGCCTGTGGTTCGGCCTGCTCAATGCCGCCTGGGAAACCGCGCTCAAGGGCGCCTCGCCATGGACGCTGAAGAACAAACCCGACTGGTCGGCATTGCACAAGATCGGCGACTACGAGCAACCCAACCGCGACTACGGCACGCGCGAGCTCGCCCCGCGCGACCGCCTGCAGGCGGTCTACTTCGCTGCCACCGAGCACGACGAAGACCAGCCCGTGCATCTGAAGGTGCTCGACACCGACGTCTGCGCCACCCGCTGCGTACAGGAGTACGACAACCCCTGCACCCGCTTCTGCCCGGCCAACGTCTACGAAATGGTCGCAGACACCGGTAGCCCCTCCGGCAAGCGCCTGCAGATCAACGCCGCCAACTGCGTGCACTGCAAGACCTGCGACATCAAGGACCCGTACGAGATCATCACCTGGGTCACCCCGGAGGGTGGTTCGGGCCCGAACTACCAGAATCTGTGAGTAGCCAGTGGCGTACCGCGTGACCGGCAGTCTTTCCAAACTCATGGCTGCGGCGCGTCGCTCGGTAGAACTCCATGGCGGCGGTTTCTCTGGCACAACCGCAGTCGCAATACGGGCACTCAAGCTGATACGCGCCTTGGGAATTCGTGGCTTGGTGGGGCGGTTACAGCTAGCCGGGCGCGCACGCCCGGCGGTTCATCGCCTGCCTGACCAACACCCATTCCCCGCGCCTGCTCCCCTGTCGCAGCTGCAGCTCAAGATTGGCGTGATGCTGCACGTCTTCTATCCCGACCTGATCGACGAATTCGCGCAGTCGCTCCAGCACATGCCGGTGGGTTATGACCTGCTGGTATCGGTGATGGATGACACAGCCGCAGCTCAGGCGCGCGAGCGCTTTTCAAAGCTGCCGCAGGTCGAGAAGCTCGAGATACGCGTCGTGCCCAATCGCGGCCGTGACATCGCACCGCTCTTGGTGACGTTTCGCGAGCAGATCCTGGCATTGGATGTTGTCGGCCATCTGCATACGAAAAAATCGCTGTATACCGGCAGCGAACAAGGCGAGTGGCGTCGCTACCTGGTGTCATCCCTGATGGGGAGCCCGGAGCGTATCGCCTGGCAACTGGGGATGTTTCAGGCCGAGCCGCGGCTCGGCATGCTTTATCCCGAAAGTTACGAGCGGGTGCTGCTGTGGGCGCATACCTGGCTCAGCAATTTCAGCGTCTGTCGCACACTTGCCCAGCGACTTGGATTCGACATCAGCCCCTCGGAGTACATCGATTTTCCTGCCGGATCGATGTTCTGGGCGAAGGTGGATGCACTGCGGCCGTTGTACGCACTGAATCTGGAACTCAAGGACTTCCCCGAAGAGCACGGGCAGATCGACGGCACCCTGCACCACGCAGTGGAACGCTTGTTCGTCGCTGTGGTGCGCCATCAGCGGTATCGCATCGGCATCCTGCCGCAAGACGGGACGCTGTCACTCAGCGACGAGGGTGGACGCAACTGGCAGGCGTCGCTCGAGACGCCGATCGCCACACGATTGACACTGTCGTCCCTGCAGGCTCGACTGGTGTCGCTGGATATCTTCGACACCTTGGTAGTGAGGCCGTTCCTGTTTCCGGCCGGCGCCCGCGCCTTTCTTGCCCACCTGATAGCACGCCAATTCGGGATCGGAAATTTTCTCGAACTACGCGAACTTGCCGAGTCAAAAGCGCGCCATCAACGTGGCGCCGATGTCGATCTATCGAGCATCTACGCCACACTGGCTGGCCTGCCCGATGCGAAGGGACTTCCGACCAGCGCCCTCCAGGCACTGGAAGTGGCCCTGGAAGCCCGGCTGCTGCGACCACGCCAGGGCGTGATCGCAGCAGCGACGCAACTAAAGCAACGTGGCATCCGCCTGGTTGCGCTTTCGGACATGTATCTGGATAGCGCATTGCTGCAGCAGGTCCTGCCACCAGAAGTCAGCGCACTGCCGGCTGCCTGGTATGTGTCCTGCGAGACGGGCTGGCGCAAGGATGCCGACAATGTCTGGAGGGAGCTGCCGGCCCTCGAGAAAATCGATGCCTCCCAGTGGCTGCATGTCGGCGACAACGAACATGCAGATGTCCAGCGTCCACAGATGCACAAGCTGTTGACACCGGTGCATGTGCTTCGGCCATCCGCACTGCTGGAGGTGATTCCTGCATTGCGCCCGCTGAGAGCCGCTTCGGGGGCGGCAACCCGGTGGCAGGACCAGTTGTGGCTTGGCCTGCTGGCCAATCGGCTCGCCGATCTTGCCGACCGGCACCCGGACACGTTGATGCCAGTGCCGGTTCTTTCACCGGCCTGTCTTGGCTATGTGGTGATCGGCCCGCTGATCTTCGATTATCTCGCCTGGCTGATCCGCACGGCGAAGCAACGCAATATCGAAACGATCTTGTTCCTGAGCCGGGAAGGCCACCTGCTGGAGCAGGGGTTCCAGCTGGTGAGGCAGACATCCCCTGCACTGCAGCAGCTGCATGGCAAGTATCTGCTGGCGTCGCGGCGGGGAACCGGAACCCCTTCACTGCATGCGCCGGATGATCTTGCACTGCTGCTGGATAGCACCTACACCGGAACACTGGGCAACCTGGTACAGGCGCGCCTGGGAGAGGCTGCAGCACATATTCTGGAACGTCGCCTGGGCCGCCCGGTCATGCAACGCGATGTCTACCTGCCGGAGATGCATGCCGAGCTGCTGGAACTGATTGCGCCGGCGATCAACGAACTGCTGGCGCTCGCCGAAACTGAAAGGACGGCTTACCTGCATTACTGGAGAGCGATTGCAGGCGACGGCACCGCCATGGTGGCCGACATAGGTTATTCCGGCACCATCCAGGCCAACCTCATAAGATTGACCGGACAGCCGCTGGGTGGCGCTTATTTTGCATTGAACGGGCGCGCCACAAAGATTACTGCGCAGAGCTGGGCAGCCGCCCGCTATTTCGATGGCCGTACCGAGAGCGACCCGGAGCAGTCAGCGATCCTGCGCCACGATCTGCTCTTGGAAACACTGCTCACCGCTCCTTCGCCGCAATTTTCCTGCTTCACAGCCAGCAACGACGTTCCGACTGCGGTCTACGCCCATCCGGAACTGTCGACAGCGCAATGGGCGACGATCGCGCAGGTGCACGAAGGCGCGTTGGCATTCATTGCAGACGTCTGCCAGGTTGCGCAGGACCAAAGCTACCTGCTGGACTTCGACCGACCCTCGGTCCAGATCCCGCTGCAATGCATCGGTTCCGGACGCTGGCAGGCGCCGTGGCTGGCGGATCTGCAACTGGACGACCGTTTCACCGGACGCGGCGTGGTGCGGGCCGGATGACCTGACGGCCGTCCGGCCTTGCCTCACGATTGAGGCGTCAGAATTGTCACACCGGTCTTCTGGCGCAATTCCTCCAGCGCCACTCCCTCGGCCGCCTCCACCAGCACCAGCCCGCGATCGGTGACGTCGAATACCGCCAGGTCGGTGATGATGCGATCGACCACGCCGACGCCGGTCAATGGCAGGTCGCATTCGCGTAGGATCTTGTGGCTGCCGTCCTTGGCGACGTGTTCCATCAGCACGACAACGCGCTTGACGCCGGCCACCAGGTCCATCGCGCCGCCCATGCCCTTGACCATCTTGCCGGGCACCATCCAGTTGGCCAGGTCGCCGCGCTCGGTCACCTGCATCGCACCGAGAATCGCCAGATCGATGTGCCCGCCGCGGATCATCGCAAACGAGTCGTGGCTACCGAAATAACTGGCGCCGGCACGCGCGGTGACTGTCTGCTTGCCGGCATTGATCAGGTCCGCATCCACCTCGTCCTCGCTGGGAAACGGGCCGATGCCGAGCAGGCCGTTTTCCGATTGCAGCCATACGTCCACGCCATCGGGAATGTGGTTGGCCACCAGCGTCGGCAGGCCGATGCCCAGGTTGACGTAGGCACCATCGGTCAACTCGCGCGCCGCACGTGCGGCCATCTGGTCTCTGGTCCAGGCCATCAGTGCTGTCCTTCGCGCACGGTGCGCTGTTCGATGCGTTTTTCCGGGGTGGCGTTGAGCACCAGCCGGTCGACATAGATACCGGGCAGATGCACCTGGTCCGGATCGACCGCACCCACCTCCACGATCTCCTCGACCTCGGCGACGCAGACGCGACCGGCCATGGCGCAGGCCGGGTTGAAGTTGCGCGCGGTCTTGCGGAACACCAGATTGCCGGCCGTATCCGCACGCCAGGCCTTGACCAGCGCGACGTCGGCCTGCAGCGCGGTTTCCATTACGTACTGCTTGCCGTCGAATTGCCGGGTTTCCTTGCCCTGGGCGACGATGGTGCCGTAACCGGTTGCCGTGTAGAACGCGGGAATTCCCGCACCGCCCGCGCGCAGGCGCTCGGCCAGCGTGCCTTGCGGGTTGAACTCCAGCTCCAGTTCGCCGGCCAGGTACTGCCGCTCGAATTCCTTGTTCTCGCCCACGTAGGACGAAATCATCTTGCGGATCTGCCGGGTGACCAATAATTGACCCAGCCCGAATCCGTCGACACCCGCATTGTTGGAGATCACGGTCAATCCGCTGACCCCGCTCGCGCGCACTGCCGCGATCAGCGCTTCCGGGATTCCGCACAATCCGAAGCCGCCGACCGCCAGGGTCTGGCCATCGGCCAGCACCCCATCCAGCGCCGCCCCGGCGTCGGCATAGCGTTTGCCGCTTGCTGCACCACGTCCACCATTGCTCATCACCGCCCTCGCCTCGCTGATGTGAAGCGGCCATTCTAGCCGCTGACTGTTCCCTGTCCCCGATCGCAATTCCGCCACACCCAAGACACGGCACAGCCGCTAAACTCGTAATTCCCCCATCCCACATCCCAGGAATTGCCCATGACGCTACCCGCCTTCAAGGCCTACGATATTCGCGGCCGCGTGCCGGATGAACTCAACGAGGACTTGGCGCGCCGCATCGGCGTGGCACTGGCGGCGCAGCTGGAGCAAGGGCCCGTGGTCTTGGGCCACGACGTGCGCCTGGCCAGTCCCGGCCTGCAGGAAGCGCTCTCCGCCGGCCTACGCGCCAGCGGCCGCGAAGTGATCGACATCGGCCTGTGCGGCACCGAGGAGGTCTATTTCCAGACCGATTACCTCAAGGCAGCCGGCGGCGTGATGGTCACTGCCAGCCATAACCCGATGGACTACAACGGCATGAAGCTGGTCCGCGAGCAGGCGCGACCGATCAGCTCCGACACCGGCCTGTTCGCGATCCGCGACACCGTCGCTGCCGATACCGCCGCACCGGGCGAGCCAACCGCAAGCGAGCAGAGCCGCACCGACAAGACCGCCTACCTTGAGCATCTGCTCAGCTACGTGGACCGCAGCACGCTCAAGCCGCTCAAGCTGGTGGTCAACGCCGGCAACGGCGGCGCCGGCCTGATCGTCGACCTGCTTGCTCCGCAGCTGCCGTTCGAGTTCATCCGCGTCTTCCACGAACCCGATGGCAACTTCCCCAACGGCATCCCCAACCCGCTGCTGCCGGAAAACCGCGACGCCACCGCCAGGGCGGTCAAGGAGCATGGCGCCGACTTCGGTATCGCCTGGGACGGCGACTTCGATCGCTGCTTCTTCTTTGATCACACCGGCCGCTTCATCGAAGGTTATTACCTGGTCGGCCTGCTGGCCCAGGCGATCCTGGCCAAGCAGCCCGGTGGCAAGGTCGTGCACGACCCGCGCCTGACCTGGAACACCGTCGAGATGGTCGAGGACGCCGGCGGCATCCCGGTGCTGTGCAAGAGCGGCCATGCCTTCATCAAGGAAAAGATGCGCAGCGAAAACGCCGTGTATGGCGGCGAGATGAGCGCGCACCACTATTTCCGCGAGTTCGCCTACGCCGACTCCGGCATGATCCCGTGGTTGTTGATCGCCGAGCTGGTGTCGCAGTCCGGTCGTTCGCTGGCGGATCTGGTCGAGGCGCGCATGCAGAAATTCCCCTGCAGCGGCGAGATCAACTTCAAGGTGGACGACGCCAAGGCGGCGGTTGCCCGCGTAATGGATCACTACGGCGATCAGTCGCCGGAGCTGGACTATACCGACGGCATCAGTGCCGACTTCGGCCAATGGCGCTTCAACCTGCGCAGCTCCAACACCGAGCCGCTGCTGCGTCTGAACGTGGAAACGCGCGGCGACGCCGCCCTGCTGGAAACGCGTACGCAGGAAATTTCCAACCTGCTGCGCGGCTGATTTAACATCTTCCCCCACTTTGACGCATTGGAGTTTCCCCCGCTCATGAGCGACGTCCTTCCGATCATCCTGTCCGGCGGTTCCGGCACGCGCCTTTGGCCGTTGTCGCGCGAATCCTATCCCAAGCAGTTCCTGCCGCTGGTCGGCGAGCACAGCATGCTGCAGGCCACCTGGCTGCGTTCCGCTCCGGTGGCGGCGCATGCCCCCATCGTGGTGGCCAACGAGGAACACCGCTTCATGGCCGCCGAGCAGTTGCAGCAGTTGGGTGTCAAGCCGTCTGCCATCCTGCTCGAGCCCAAGGGACGTAACACCGCCCCGGCGATTGCTGTAGCCGCCCTGGAAGCCACCCGCAATGGCGACGATCCGCTGTTGCTGGTGCTGCCGTCCGACCACGTGATTCGTGACGAAGCCGCCTTCCAGGCTGCCGTGACAGTTGCGGCAGCTGCCGCAGCGCAAGGCAAGCTGGTCACCTTCGGCATCAAGCCCACCGCGCCCGAAACCGGCTACGGCTACATCAAGGCCGGTGCCGGCACCGGCGCCACCGCGGTCGAGCGCTTCGTCGAAAAGCCCGACCTGGCCACCGCGCAAGGCTATCTGGCCAGCGGCGAGTACTACTGGAACAGCGGCATGTTCCTGTTCCGTGCCTCGCGCTATCTGGAAGAATTGCGCAAGTTCCAGCCTGCCATCGCTGATGCGTGCCAGAAGGCGTGGGAAGGCGGCAAGCGCGACGCCGACTTCACCCGTCTGGACAAGGACGCGTTCGCCTCCAGCCCGTCGGATTCGATCGACTATGCGGTGATGGAAAAGACTGCCGATGCAGTGGTGGTGCCGTTGGATGCCGGCTGGAACGATGTCGGTTCGTGGTCGTCGCTGCTGGACGTCTCCGAACAGGACGGCCAGGGTAATGCGCACCACGGCGATGTCATCCAGCTGGACTGCAAGAACACCTATGCGTACGGCTCGCGCCTGATCGCCATGGTCGGCCTGGAAGACGTCGTCGTCGTCGAGACGCCGGACGCCGTGCTGGTCGGTCATCGCGATCGCATCCAGGAGGTCAAGGACGTGGTCGGCCAGATCAAGACGGCTGGCCGTTCAGAGGCCACCTGGCATCGCAAGGTCTATCGGCCGTGGGGCGCCTACGATTCGATCGACATGGGCCAGCGCCACCAGGTCAAGCGCATCACCGTCAAACCCGGTGCGGTGCTGAGCCTGCAGATGCATCACCATCGCGCCGAACACTGGATCGTGGTGAGCGGAACCGCCGAAGTCACCCGTGGCGACGAGGTGCTGCTGCTGACCGAAAACCAGAGTACCTACATCCCACTGGGCGTGACCCATCGCCTGCGCAATCCGGGTAAGTTGCCATTGGAGCTGATCGAAGTGCAGTCCGGCAGCTACCTGGGCGAAGACGACATCGTGCGTTTCGAAGACACCTACGGGCGCGCCTGATCGGTCGCTTGCAGGTCCTTCCGACGTATCAGCAAACAGCCGGGGATTCCCGGCTGTTTGTTTTTGCGGCTCGCATTGATCGGTGGAGCTATTGCCAACGACCAGAGTTGCAGATTTACTCTTTGGCAGCGGCGATTTCGGCAATTACACGCTGCAGGCCGACCTGCCAGTCCGGCAATACGATATCGAAATCGCGCTGCAGTTTGTCGATCGATAGCCGCGAGTACGCCGGCCGCTTTGCGGGCGTCGGATAGTCGGCGGTCGTGATCGGCACCACGCGCGGTGCGCGCGACAACAGGCCTGCGCTGACAGCTTGCTGGAAGATCGCCTCGGCAAAACCATGCCAGCTGGTCTGCCCTGCCGCCGTGAGGTGCCAGGTACCCGACGTGTCGGGTGTGCGTTGGCGCAGCAACTGCGCAGTGACATCGGCAATCAGGGCGGCGGGTGTCGGTGTTCCAACCTGATCGGCCACCACCCGCAGCTCATCGCGCTCGGCACCGACACGCAACATGGTGCGCAGGAAATTCGCGCCGTGCGCGGCGTACACCCATGCCGTGCGCAGGATCAGATGCTGCGCGCCCGAAGCACGGATCGCCTCCTCGCCAGCAAGTTTGGTCTCGCCATACACGCCCAGCGGCGAGGTGTGCGCATCCTCCGGATACGGCGCGGTGCCCTGACCGTCGAAGACGTAGTCGGTCGAGTAGTGCACCAGCGGTACGTTGTTGGATGCACACCATGCCGCGATGACGCCGGGCGACATGGCATTTGCGCGCATGGCGCTATCTCGCTCATGTTCGGCGCGATCCACTGCGGTGTAGGCGGCCGCATTAACCACGCGCGACGGGCCGACCCGGTCCAACAAGGCGGCCAGCATTTCCGGCGCGTCGAAATCCGCCGTCTCGCACGCACTTCCATCGGCCAACCGGCCGCTGCGCGTCGTTGGCCATACTGCGTCATCAGCTGCCAGTGCGCGCAGCAGTTCCGTCCCGACCTGCCCATTGGCACCAAACAACACCGTGGTCACGGCATGTACACCGGCAGTCGATCGACTGGCACCTCATCAAGGAACGGCGCTTTGGCATCCTTGGCGGACAACACTGGATCGCTGATCGGCCAATCGATCCCGATCGCCGCATCGTTCCAACGCACGCCTGCATCTGCTTCCTTGACGTAAACGTCGGTGCACAGATAGCTGAATAATGCTTTCTCTGAAAGCACGGCAAACCCATGTGCAAAGCCTTCAGGTATCCAGACCTGGCGTCGGTTTTCTGCGCTCAGTAAAACGGCGGTCCAACGCCCGAAGTGGGGAGACCCGGCGCGGATATCCACCGCGACGTCATACACCTCGCCTTCGAGCACGCTCACCAGCTTGCCCTGTGGCCGGGGCCACTGGTAATGCAGACCGCGCAGCACGCCCCTGGCGGACGTGGAGACGTTGCTTTGTACAAAGCTTGTCGGCAGGCCATGCTGTCCGAAGCGCTCTGCATTCCATGTTTCGAAGAAATAACCGCGCGCATCGCCGAAGACCGCAGGCTCGATGACGACGCAGCCGGGCAATGTCGTTTCGATCACGTTCAATGGACGACCCCACGCTTGGCCAATGCAGTCAAATACTTGCCGTAGTCGTTCTTCAACAACGGCGCCGCCAGGCGCTCCAGCTGCTCGGCATCGATCCAGCCTTGACCAAATGCGATTTCTTCCGGGCAGCACACCTGCAGGCCCTGACGCATCTGGATGGTCTCGATGAAATTGGCCGCTTCGTGCAATGACTGATGCGTGCCGGTATCCAGCCATGCATATCCGCGGCCCAGCGGCTCCAGGTGCAGGTCGCCGGCATCGAGATAGCAGCGATTGAGATCGGTGATCTCCAGCTCGCCGCGCGGCGAGGGCTTCAATGCAGCCGCGTAGTCGCTGGCCTTGCCGTCATAGAAATACAAGCCGGTGACCGCGTAGTTGGAACGGGGCTTTTCCGGCTTTTCGGCAATGTCGATGACCTTGCCTTGTTGATCGAATTCGGCAACGCCATAGCGCTCCGGGTCGTTGACCCAGTAACCGAAGACGGTTGCACCCTGCTCACGCGCATCGGCGCGGCGCAAGGTATCGGTCAGACCATGCCCATGGAAGATATTGTCGCCCAACACCAGGCAACTCGGCTTGCCGTCGACGAACTCGCGACCGATCAGATAGGCCTGCGCCAGGCCGTCAGGGCTGGGCTGCACGGCATACTGGATATTGACGCCCCACTGGGAACCGTCGCCCAGCAGCGACTGGAACAGCGCCTGCTCGTGCGGCGTGTTGATGATCAGGATGTCGCGGATACCCGCGAGCATCAGCACGCTCAGCGGGTAGTAGATCATCGGCTTGTCGTACACCGGCAACAGCTGCTTGCTGACGCCCTTGGTGATCGGGTACAGGCGCGTGCCGGAGCCGCCCGCCAGAATGATGCCTTTACGTTGTGTCATCAGGGATGTCCTGTTGAGGCCCGCACACGCTTGCATGCGCGGGCTCTTGCTAAGGGCTCGCGTTAGGCCGCGGCGCCGATCCGTTCCAGCCGATAGCTGCCATCCAGCACGCCCTGCACCCAGGTCTGGTTGGTCAGGTACCACTCCACCGTCTGCGCGATGCCTTGCTCGAAGGTATACGCCGGCTCCCAACCCAGCTCGCTCTTCAACTTGGAGGCATCGATCGCGTAGCGACGATCGTGTCCGGGGCGATCGGTGACATAGGTGATCTGGCTCGCGCGCGGCTTGCCATCCTCACGCGGGCGGTGCTGATCCAGCAGCGCACAGATCGCCTGCACGACCTCGATGTTCTGGCGCTCGGAGTTACCGCCCACGTTGTAGGTCTCGCCGACCTTGCCCTTGGCCAGCACGGTGCGGATTGCCTCGCAGTGGTCGCTGACGAACAACCAGTCGCGCACCTGCTTGCCATCGCCGTACACCGGCAACGCCTCGCCGGCCAGCGCCTTGGCGATCACCAGCGGAATGAGCTTTTCCGGGAAATGGTATGGGCCGTAATTGTTCGAGCAGTTGGTGGTCAACACCGGCAGCCCGTAGGTGTGGTGGAACGCGCGTACCAGGTGATCCGAGGCCGCCTTGGAAGCCGAATACGGAGAATTGGGCGCATACGGCGTAGTCTCGGTGAACTTGCCGGTCTCGCCCAGCGTGCCATAGACCTCGTCGGTGGACACATGCAGGAACCGGAAGGCCTCGCGACGCGCATCCGGCAGCGCCTTCCAGTAGTCGCGCACGGCCTCGAGCAAGGCCAGGGTGCCGACCACGTTGGTCTGGATGAACGCGCCAGGGCCTTCGATCGAGCGATCCACATGGCTTTCGGCGGCGAAGTTCAACACTGCGTCCGGCTGATGTTCCTGCAGCAGACGGGTCACGAGCGCGCCGTCGCCGATGTCGCCCTTGACGAAGACGTGGTCGGCATTGCCTTCCAGCGACGCCAGCGTGTTCAGGTTTCCCGCATAGGTGAGCGCGTCGAGATTGATCACGCGGATGCCGCGCGCGACTGCCTCAAGAACAAAATTTCCGCCGATAAAACCGGCCCCGCCGGTCACTAGCCAAGTCGCCACTGTCTACCCCTCCTGGTCGCGCGCGCGCGGCGCCGCATTTTCAAACCACACAGGATATACGGTCCGGGCAATACCGGGCCTAAGCATTGCCCAAACACTACGCGGAACTGTTGCGCCGCAGCATCCATACGCCATCGCATGGTGCTGCTTGCCCGGTTAGAATGGCCCCACTCCCGAGCCTGCCGCCGCGGCCGGGCCTTCCCGCAACAGCTGAAGGATCTCGTACACGATGAAAATCCTCGTCGCCTACAAGCGCGTGGTGGACTACAACGTCCGCATTCAGGTCAAGCCCGATGGCTCCGGTGTGGTCACCGACGGCGTCAAGCTTTCACCGAACCCGTTCGACGAAATCGCCCTGGAAGAGGCGTTGCGCCTGCGCGACGCCGGCATCGCCACCGAGGTGGTGGTCGCCACCCTGGCCCCGGCCGATGCGGCCGCGCACCTGCGCAACGGGCTTGCGATGGGCGCCAACCGCGCCATCCACGTGGTCACCGACGCGGCGATCCAGCCGCTGACCGCCGCGCGCACCCTGCTCAAGCTGGTCGAGAAGGAACAGCCGGACCTGGTCATCCTGGGCAAGCAGGCGATCGACGACGACGCCAATCAGACTGGCCAGATGCTGGCGACCCTGTGGGGCCGCCCGCAGGCGACCTTCGCCGGAAAGCTGGTGGTCGCCGATGGCAAGGCCACGGTGACCCGCGAAGTCGATGCCGGCCTGGAGACGCTGGAAGTGGACCTGCCGGCAGTGGTCACCACCGATCTGCGCCTGAACGAGCCACGCTTCATCAAGCTGCCGGACATCATGAAGGCCAAGAGCAAGCCGCTGGAAACGCTGGCCTTTGCCGATCTCGGCGTCGATGCGCACGACAGCCTGGCCACTACCCACTACGCGCCGCCGTCCAAGCGCAGCCGCGGCGTGATGGTCAAGGACGCCGCCGAGCTGGTGGCCGCACTCAAGCAGAAGGGGTTGCTGTAATGGCCAAGGTTCTCATTGTTGCCGAACATCTCAACGGCCAGCTCAACGCGGCCACCGCCAAGACCCTCAGCGCCGCGCTGGCCGTGTCGGCCGAGTCCATCGACATCGTCGTGCTGGCGGCCGATCCGGCCGCGGTTGCGGCGCAGGCCGCGCAGCTGGCGGGTGTTGCTCGCGTGCTGACAGTGGCAAACGCCGCTAACGAACATGCCATCGCGCAGGTACTGGGGCCGCAGATCGCCCAGCTCGCCGGCCAGGGCTATACCCATGTGTTCGGCCCCTCGACCACGTTCGGCAAGGACCTGATGCCGGTGGTTGCCGCGTTGCTGGGTGTCAACCAGGTCTCCGACCTGATGGCGGTCGAAGATGCCTACACCTTCAAGCGCCCGATCTACGCAGGCAATGCGATCATCACGGTGAAAGCGCCGGCCGACCAGGTCGTGGTCGCCACCGTGCGCAGCGCCTCCTGGCCGGAAGCGGCAGCCGGCGGCAGTGCGACGGTCGAAGCAGTCACCGTCGATGCCGCGCTGCCCACCCATACCCGCTTCGTCGGCTTGGCCGCAGGCAGCTCCGACCGCCCGGACCTGCAGAGCGCCAAGCGCGTGGTCTCCGGCGGCCGCGGCGTCGGCTCGGCCGAGAACTTCCAGCACATCTACAGCCTGGCCGACAAACTCGGCGCCGCCGTGGGCGCCTCACGCGCCGCCGTGGATGCCGGCTACGTACCGAACGAGCTGCAGGTCGGCCAGACCGGCAAGATCATCGCGCCCGAGCTGTACGTGGCGATCGGCATCAGCGGGGCGATCCAGCATCTGACCGGCATCAAGGACGCCGGCACGATCGTGGCGATTAACAAGGACCCGGAGTCGCCGATCTTCGAGATTGCCGATATCGGGTTGGTGGGGGATTTGTTTGCGCTGTTGCCGGAGCTGGAACAGGCGTTGGGCTAAACGCTACTCTCAAGATTACGATGGGCGCCACGGCTGACGGTATACTGCCCCGTCAGCGTGGCGGCGCCACTACTCGCCACTTTCATGCCTGATGGGGACACGCCGCGGCCGAAGCAAGTGTTGGCCCGGGACGATCGTATGGCGTCGGCGGCCTTGTAGTTGTCCAGCGCTGCATAAGGGCAACGTCGATAAATGGGAATTGGTAATTAAGTGATCATCGGTAATGGCCTGCTGGCCAGATCCTTCACAGCAGATAGGCTCGCTGAGCTCAACGCCACGGTATTTGCCTCCGGGGTGTCCAATTCGTCCGAGACCGATCCTGCGGCATTCGAAAGGGAAGCACGTCTGCTGGTCAAGGCTCTGGACGAGGCGCGGGGCCGGTTCGTGTACTTCAGCACGTGCAGCGTGACAGACCCCGATCGCGCAGAAACCCATTACGTCCGCCACAAGCTGAGAATGGAACGACTGATTGCGGAACGGGACGAGTATCTGATTCTGCGCCTGCCTCAAGTCGTGGGACGCACCGACAACCCTCACACTCTGTCCAACTATCTCGCCAGTGGCATCCGCAATGCGGAGCCCTTGCGCATCTGGGTCAAGGCAGTGCGCTGCCTGATCGACGTAGAAGATGTCGCCCGAGTGACCCTTCATCTCGTGGAGCGCCGCCTCGAAACCAATGCTGTGCTGGATCTGGCTCCGCCAGAAAACGTCACCCTGCTCGAGCTGGTCTCGATGCTGGAGGCCACTCTGGGCAAAAAAGCAACCATCGATTTTGTGGACCGAGGCGGTGGTGCCATGCCTGATCCGGCGCCATTTGTTCGTTATGCAACCGCCATCGGCATTGATTCCTCTCCCGGATACATCGCCAGGCTGATTCGCAAATACTACGGAACGAGCGATGCAACCTGATATTTCCGTCGTCATCCCGGTCTATGGCAGCGCCACCATCCTGCCTACGCTTGCCGAGAAACTCGAGGAGTCGCTGACTGCGCTCACCGACCGATTCGAAGTTGTACTGGTGTACGACTGCAGCCCGGATAGTTCCTGGCAGGTCATAACAGGGCTGTGCGCCTCCCGGCCCTGGTTGAAGGGAGTCCGGCTGCGCAAGAACGCGGGGCAGCACAATGCATTAATGGCGGGATTCGGTGTGGCACGCGGCCGTTACATCGTCACCATGGACGACGACCTACAGCACTCCCCGTCCGACATCGGGCGCGTCGTGGCAGAGCTGCGCAGTGGAGCAGATGTTTGCTACGTGCAGTTCAAGAGCCGGCGACACGCTCTCTGGAAACGCCTCGGCAGCCAGTTCAATGACCGCATGGCTTCATGGCTGCTCGCCAAACCCCGCGGGCTCTATCTTTCGCCATTTCGCGGCTTGATCAGCGAAGTTCGTGACGAAATATTGCGCTACGGCGGCCCCTTCGTCTATGTCGATGGCCTTATCGTCCAGAGCACCAGCAATATCACCACCATAGAGGCTGAGCACCACGCCCGAAGCGACGGCAAGTCTGGATACAGCCTGCGCAAATCAATCTCGCTGTGGATGCAGATGGCCACAAGCTTCTCGATCACGCCGTTACGGGTAGCCTCGCTGACAGGCATCGTCTCTTCGGGCCTCGGCTTCCTGTGCGCCATCGTGCTGATCGTGCAGAAGCTGCTTTGGCCACACACCGTCATCGGCTGGACTTCATTGATCGTCGCGGTATTGATCATGGGCGGCATCCAGCTACTCGCGCTGGGCGTGGTGGGCGAGTACGTGGGGCGCGTGCTGCTCAACGTCAGCAATCGTCCCCAATACATAAAGGGCCAACAGCTCAACGTAGGCCAAGAGCAAGAGAACGTGCAGTGATATCGCAGCGCCATCGCGCCCTGGCTGCACGCTTTTTGCGCTTTTGCATCGTTGGCGGCGCCAGTACCGTCGCCTTCAGTGCACTCACTTGGTTGGCTGTATCAAAGCTCGGCATGCAGCCGACCATGGCGACGGCGCTCTGCTACCTGGTGTTGGTGCCAATCAATTTCGTCGCGCATCGCAACTTTACGTTCGTGTCCTCGGGTCATCTGAGTTCGGAAGGCTTGCGCTTCATTTTGCTGCACAGCTTCAACCTCGCCTTGTCCATCATCGGGATGGGCGTGGCTGTGAACAGTCTGCACTTGCATTACGCGTGGGGCATTGCGTTCTCGGCCGTCGTCGTGCCTGTCGTGGTGTTTCTCGTGATGAATTTCTGGGTCTTCAACCGGGACCGACGTCGCGATCACGTCTAAATCCAACCTACGCCGCAACTGCAACCAAACAAGCCATCGAATGTCTAATCCCGTTATCCGCAACGACGCTTCCCAGCGCACCATGTTGTTCATCGCTTGCTCCACAGCGATCGTCATGCTGCTTTGGCTTCCCTTCGGCTTCAACATGATGGGACATATCGAGGAATGGGATCTTCTGAACCTGTTCACTCGCCACGGCGTGTTCTACGTGGTTGGTGAGGGCGGGCCGCTTCCCAGCCACCGCATGCGGCCTCTCATGTTGTTGCCGAATGCGATCGCGTACCAACTATCGCCAAACTCCTTTTTCGCCATGCATCTGTTGCAAATGCTGGCCTTGGTGTTGAAGGGTGTTTGCGGCGGAATCCTGGGGTGGTGGCTGCTGCGCTCGCGGCTCCATGCCGTGTTGTTGGCGCTGCTGGTGGTCATTTATCCCGCAGATACAATGCAGCTGTCGTTCCGCTCCTTCCATATCAACTGGTCTGTCTTGCTGGCGTTTGCCGGCGTGACAGGGATAGTGCATGCATATGAAAGCCAACTGATGGGCAAGAGCAGGGCGATCCTGGTATCGCTTGTGTCTACCGCAATGTTGGTTGTTGCTACGCTGATCTATGAAGTGGCATTGGCATACGCCATCTTGCCTCTGCTGTTGCTCTGGTGCCGATTGGGATTGGTGGAGACGGTCAGACTTCCCCTCCGTCGCTGGTATGTTTCGCTGGTCTGGTGCATAGGCATATTGGCTTGTTTAGCCTACATCTACTACGTTGCCAAGACTGGCTCGACCTACCAAGGGCATCTGTTAGAGAGCCAGGCGGGTGGCATTGCCCTGCTTAAAGAGCGCGCCCTCGTGATGTTTTACACAGGCATCGGCCGAAGCGTAGTGGGCGGTTGGATCGACGCCGGAAGGATTCTCTTCGTCGAGTACAGAAGCTTCTGGTATCTGTCGGCCATTGCTTTGATGGCGTTGGCTCTGCTCCTCTACATACGCGAACCCTTTTCCGCACCAACCCCGGAAAAGCAAATCGGCGTGCGTTGGTCGCTACGGGTGCTCTTTACCGGCGTGGCATTTGCCGCCGTCGGCTATCTTCCCTTTCTTGCATCACCGGCGCATACCAGCATCAGTCAACGCACCTTCCTCTTCGCAACTCCAGGCGGAGCATTGGCCACGGTGGCTCTGGTCATGCTGTTTTCTGGAGCCCGTCGAACCCTGGCAATGTTGTTCGGCACCGTATTGATCGTACTGGGCATGGCGGCACAAATGTTCCAGTTCCATCACTACTCACAGATTTCTGATACAGAACGCCAAGTCCTCCAGGACGTAGCTGTAAGCCTGCCGGATATCGCCAACGACCGCGATCTTCTCATTCTTGATGGCTCCCACCTTATCAACAGCGTGTGGATGCTCCGGGAAAACATGATGAACGCGCTAACCTATTTGTACGGCAAGCCGATCGACGTGGTACAGATCTGCAATCAACCTGAGAACGACTGGCAACACACAGATGAAAGGGGCCGCACCGGCCGATGCGCAGAATACCCTGACCATTGGGAGTTCAGTTCAGGCCCATCCATTGATGGGCCAGACTATACGTCGCCGCCGCAAAGCGTTCTGTATCGCGCAGACAAAAGCAGGACGCAGATTGTGCGCATTCCCGAAGAGGGCGTTGTACCGCTGAGTAGTGCGCGTAAAGACGAGCTTTCGTTGCGCAACGACGCCCTTTCGCGGCGCTATCGCGCCATGCTTGCTCCCTCCCCCTGGCTTCTGGCTTTCGATCAATTTCGCCACAGGGACCAAGAGACCAGCTTCAGGTGGGATTTCGGCCGCTGGTGGAATTTGGACGTGCCTGCGCCGGGACGCGGATGGCAGGATGCCCAGTGGCAACATGAAGGACCTATAGAACATGGTTCATTCTCGTGGACCGTCGTTGAGAATCCATGGCTTCAATTCCAGCTGAAACCAACTGGCCGGGTTTATCGAGTTCGGGGAAAGGTCATGTCCATCGCCCCCGGCATACACCCTGAGAAGCTCGCGATTTCAGTGAACGGCCATGTGGTCCCGGTTCGCTGGCTCACTTCTAATGAGTTTTATGGAGAATTGCCCTCGTCCTTCCTGAAGGATGGCAATAACAGGGCTACCTTCCTGCTTCCAGTCGATAATCACTCTTCTGGATTCGGCATGGCGTTCGACTGGATCAAATTCGCTCCGATCGAGTCGACTGACTAACCTAACGAAATATGCATCGCTTCAGCACAACTGGCATACGGAATTCAAAATGATTTCCATCAATCGCGACATTAAGGCTGCACTACTAGCTTCCGTCTTATGCCTGTTACTTCCTGGCTGTACGGCAAGAGAGACCGAGTCCCCCCTGGATGCTGCTTCAACCAGGCCTGCGGTTATTTCCGCAGGTGATAGGATAGGTCCTGCTGACCTGAGGCCATTTCTGACAAATGGCTGGTCAACAGATGAACCCTTCGGAGTATGGTCCGTCGGCGAGGATGCAGGCCTTTTAATGCGGATGGAAACGTCGGCAAACGCAGGCGGTCGACTGGTCATGCAGGCTGGTGGCCTTTGGGCTCCACGACGCCAATCCATGGATGTTGGTATTCGTGTGAATGGTGGCAACTGGCAGCACCAAGCCCTCACAGCATCGGCTCCAGAGCCGCAACTAATCAGTATTGCCCTGCCAAAATTGGCGGCTGGCGATGAAGTCAGGGTCGAACTGCACTTCGATCGTCCAGCCTCACCAGTCGAGCTTGGAATATCTCCGGACGCGCGCGCTCTGGGCATTTCACTCAGGTCTATGCAGCTGTTGGGCCCCACGCCCTAGCAGTCACTGGCCGTGGACGGGCAAGCCAGCAAATGCAATCAGGCCTGGCGTTACCTGACCCGTATCCGGTGCGCGCCTCTGCACCTGGTGACAGCGCACGCCGCGGAATCATGTATCTCAGATCGACCATTGATCGCACGTCTACCAAGCAACCTACGTCACGTCATATCCAACGTGACGTAGGCTGTCTGGCCACATCAGTCACCGCACCTCAGGCTTCTGTGCGTCGCATACGCGTAGATAGATCACGGAAGCCAGCCAGCTGCCAGCATTTCGCGAGGCCGAGCTTCACTCAGCCTTCTTCGAGCATCCATTCCAGGGTTTTCCGCAACGGCGGAGACGTCCAGCTCCCGGTAAGTTCCTGTAACAATCGGTTATCGCCACATAGCATCTTGACTTCATTGCTACGCACAAACTTCGGGTTCACAGAGACCTCTAACGAATGGCCAGTGATCTGTGTGCACAGGTCGATCACTTCCCGAAGGGAATAAGCCGTTCCGGAGCACACATTGACTGTACGACCGATGGCATCGGCTGATTGCAACAGCTTGCCATAGGCCGATGCCACTGCCCTGACGTCACCGAAGTCACGCGACACATCCAGATTTCCCAACTCGATCCGTGGCTCTCGCCTGACAAAGTGCGAGACAATCTTGGGAATGAGGAAGTTCTCCGACTGCCCCTTACCCGTGTAGTTGAATGGTCTGACTACGGTGACAGGCAACCGACCCTGCCAAAGCCGAACCACGTACTCCATGCTCAGCTTGCTGATGGCGTAATCGTTTGTTGGTGCCGGAGCAACCGACTCATCCAAACGCCCTTCCGAGGAGTTGCCATAAACATTGGCACTGCTGGCGATGAGGAGCCGCTCGAGAGAAATTTCAGCCTCTTCCACTGCCTGCAGCAGATGACGCGTGCCGATCAAATTTACGTTGTAGAAATCATCTGCACTCCCGTGACCTACAAACGCAAGCGCAGCCAGGTGAATGATGATATCCGGACGGGTAGTCTTCAGCACCTCACGCAGGGCATCCTGATCGAGCAGGTTGACTTGGTAATGACGGTCGACAGAGGCCAGGCCGCTAGCCCAGTCCGGTGCGGAGTGATCGGAGCCGCCAAGCCCCAGCACTTCGCAGCCTAGATTTTTTAGTTCATCAGCCACATAGCGGCCGGTGAAACCGGACGCGCCAGTGACTAGAACCCGCTTGCCGTTCAGATCAGAACGAGAAGCCATGCGCGTTCCTCTTGAGATCGGCCTCGACCATCATCTGGCAGAGCTGCTCCAGCGTGGTTTCAGGCTTCCAGCCGAGGACGCGCGTTGCCTTCTCGGGATCACCGATCAGCAGATCCACTTCTGCAGGACGGTGGAATTTCGCATTGATGCGCATCACCACCTTGCCGGTAGCGACATCCACTGCAGTTTCATCTGCATCTTTGCCGCGGAATTCGACGTCAATTCCGGCCCCCTTGAAGGCCATGCTGACAAAATCACGGACGGTTTCAGTGCGATTTGTCGCCAGAACAAAGGTATCCGGCTCATCGGCCTGAAGCATGCGCCACATCCCTTCCACGTACTCGCGCGCAAAACCCCAATCGCGCTTGGCATCCAGATTGCCAAGCTCCAGGCATTCCAAGCGTCCAAGTTTGATCTTGGCCACCGAGTCGGTGATCTTTCGTGTCACAAATTCGCGGCCGCGCAGCGGGCTTTCATGATTGAACAGAATCCCGCTGGAGCCGAAGATGCCATAGCTCTCACGGTAATTGACCGTCATCCAATGCGCGTACAGCTTGGCAACGCCATAAGGGCTGCGAGGATAGAACGGCGTGCTTTCGATCTGCGGGACCGCCTGCACCTTGCCGAACATTTCCGATGTCGAGGCCTGGTAAAACCGGATGTCCTTGTTCACCTGCCGAATGGCTTCCAGCAGGTGGACCGGGCCGATGCCGGTGATGTGCGCGGTCGTCGTCGGCTGGTCGAACGATACGCCCACGAAACTTTGAGCCGCCAGATTGTAAACCTCGGTGGCGCCCGTGCTTTCAAGCATACGGATACTCGAACCAAGGTCGGTCAGGTCGTACTCGATCAGGTGCAAATTAGGGTGATTTGAAATTCCCACCTCTTCGATACGCCAGAAATTGACCGAACTGGTACGGCGGTATGTGCCGAACACACGGTAGCCTTTATCCAACAACAGCTGGGCCAGGTAGGCACCGTCTTGGCCGGAAATGCCGGTAATCAACGCAGTTTTCATCATCCCTCTCTTGGTTACTTATAAATTCCGGAATCAAGCCGAGATTGAACGCGGCTCGTTCCGATGATCATTGAGTCTCAGCGCGTGGCCAAAGGCTTTCCGCCCGCACCACAAACCGTTTCCTTGCCCTGGTCCTGGCACGAAGTCAGGGGGCCATAATCGAGCGAATCCACCTTGAAGTCGCTGTACCACGCCACCGATTCCTGGACGAGGCCGAATCGCAGCGTTTTCCCAATCACTGCCTGGCTGGGCACATCTGCGATCACTTCAGCGGAGCCACCCGCCGGAATGCCCTCGGCAGGAAGCGGAGCGCGCAGGAAGTCCCGGTTCGAGACATTGCCGGAATCATCCACCAGGGAGATGGCAAGATTGACCGGCAGTGTGCCCTTCGAGTTGATGGCGACCTTGCCCGAATTGGTGACAGACACTGCAACCCGTACCAGTTCGCCGTTATTGGCCAGTACCGGCTCCGAGGCAATGGCGTAGCGTGCGCCAACCTGCTCTTGCGTCAACGGAGTCGACATGCCGCCTGCTTCGGTGGTCTGGGCAGCCTGCTGGGGTTCGGCCTTCACTGGCTGTTCTGCCTCGGGAGCCTTTGAGCAGCCGGTGAACGCAATCACCGTCGCCAGGACGGCAACGGAACCGAAGGAAACAGGAGATTTCATACTATTTTTCATGGATAAGGACCTGTGGTGGATGAGCACGCCGCTCATTATTGAGCGGCTTCTACTCGAATGAGAAGTCGGGCCGGTGAAAACCCACGGCTTTTGAACCAGCAGACCGACTCCTGGACTAGATCAATCTCCAGGTAGTAGTCACCTGCGACTGCCGGAGCGCGCACTGTGAGATCGTGAACTGCAGAAGACATCGGCGCGACCGCATCGTGAATAAAATGGCGAGGTTGTTCGGCTACCGCCGTCGGTGTTTCGGCATGAATCCAGAAGTGTCCGAGATAAATGCCGAACGGCCGCAATGCGTGACCGAGCGGACTGAACCAGGAGTATTCGCTGTTGTTGGTCAATTCGACACGCAAGGAGATTATGCTGGACGGCTCGGCAACCAGCACCTCCTGCTCAGCAACGGCAGCCTGCCCCTGAAAGGCCTCTTCCGGCAACGGCTCACTGTAGGGATAGGGTCCCACTGTTGCCCCCACCACACGCGCATGCGAATCCAGCTCCTGATCCTTCAATGCTGCCAGGGCTGGGTTAACCCAACGATCCCCGCGCAGGCTGCTCAGCACGTCGATTCGATGCAGCTCCTCGGCAAGCGGAGAATCGATGTCGACCTTCAGGCTTGCGACCGCATCAGCCGCACAGTCCTTGAAATCGGAAACAACCCGATGGCGTCTCAACAGCCGCGCATATCCTTCCGCGGCTGCATAAGGATCAAGCGCCAGCCGTCTTGATGCATCGGAACACTCTTCAGCCCAGGCGGCATAGGTTGCAGGGGCGAGCGTCAACTGACGCAGCAACGCTGCCAGAGCGTCCGGGCATTCTGCATCCGGCGCGACTTTTTTTACCGAAGCGGGCAGCTCTGCATACCAACCGTGATCCGATACGATGACGGGGAGACCCGCCTGCATCGCTTTGCATACGACAGCCGAAGCCTCGCCCATCGTTGGCTGGCGCAAGGCAATCATCAGATCCGCACGCTCGAATACCTTACTGAACTGATCGTCGTCGAGATGGCCATGATTGATCAGCTGCACGTTACGCAGGTCTGCAATACTCTCCAGCTGGTCGAGTACGACTGCTTCTACCTGACCAGCGATTTCCAACGTAATCAGCCCATTCAGTTCGGAGTCGATCGCCGACAGCGCCTGCACAATCCAATCGAAGCGACGATTCGTATGCCCACCGCCCAGCAGCGCGATGGTGCGCAGATTGTCACGAATGCGATGCTGAGCGACCGCCGGGTACAACTGCGGCACCACCGTCACGGGGAGCCAGGGAAAATCCTTGACGATTTGATCGGCTGCATATCGTGAGTGCACTACTACCTCAGTGGCCAGTTTGGTGGCCACTTGATGCAGCGGAAAACGCACCACATCTTCCCGATTCCAGACAGGCGATCCGCTACGAAGCGCCAGTTTGGCGGTTCTGACGTCGGTGCTGGATAACCACTTTTCCAGCAGATTGAAATAGTCGCCGTTGAGAAGGCGGCCTTCATCATTCAGAACCCCTGCAGCCATATGATGCAACACAAGATCATGCAGATGCACGATTCCCGGCGCTGCTGCCATCAATGGAAGCATCCATCCATGGAACACTGGATGGTTACCCATCTGGTAAACGATCGCGTCCGCTCCAAGCAGTCTATGGACGGTGTTGTTCATCCCGAGGTGAACAAGATCGGCATGGGCAATCGCATCGACCTGCAGCCCTTGATCTCGCAGCAGGTTTGACAGACCTGCCGTGTATTCTGCAATGCCTGAGCGCTCCGGAGGATGCGGCCCGACCATCGCGATGCGAAACGGCGTACTCAAAGCCGACTCTCCACCAGATTGCTTATCACGCGATCCCAGGTAATGGAGGTACTCATGTGCTGACCAGCCTCAGCCAGTGCACGAAGTTGTGCCGGTCCTTTCGCATAACAATCGAGCAGGCTCTCAGCGATCGCCTCTGGCGTAGGACTTGTAACCCAACCGCTGCCGGTGGATTCGACGATCCTGCCCACTTCACCGCTATCGTCAACTGTAATGACCGGCTTGTAGGCAGCGAAGCTTTCCAACGTCGCAAATCCGTAATCCTCATCCACCGGCGAGTAGAAGACCGCACGACAGTTGGCAATCAGCTCAAGCAGCTTCTCGTCTTCCACGAAGCCCGCAAGCTCGACGCGATCCGTCAGGCCCAGCTCGCGGATCAGCGGTGCCAGAGAGTGGGCATACTCGCTGGCGCCGGTTCCGGCGATGACCACCTTGGCATGGGGGACATGCTTCGCGGCCCGGATCAGCAGATCGGGACGCTTCATCAATTCAAGACGACCGATACACAGCACGTAGTCGCCATAGTCTCCCGAGGTGATGAATGGCGCCAGCTTCGACGGCGGATAGAGAACCTCAGAGCCCAGACCGCTGTACTGCTGCAGACGGTCGGTAACCGTCTGAGAAATGGTATATCGAGGCTCGATCTCCGCCAGCAACTCCCGGTCGGACGCCCGCAGGGCATCACGCACCGCCGAATCTTTCGCGGTCAGGTGGGGCTGATCGAAGCGCGTACGTTCCAGGTCGTAAAGCACTCGATGCTGATGCACGAGCCAAAGCGCCTTATTGGCATGCGAGGCGGCATAGGTCGGATACTTGGTGCAGATGCACAGGTCGATTTTCTGACCATTGCTTTCGTTCAAATTCAACAACCTCCATGCGAGCATGGAAGACAGAATTTCTGTTTCTGGATACCACTTGTAGGGCAACTGCACCAGCTCTGCGACGACCTGGCGCTGCTTGCCCCACAGATTGATTTGCTTGACAAGCTCTTCGTTAAGCAGCTCCGCGCCGCCTCTGACAAACGGCACTTGCGCGCCAAGCACAATAACTCTCTTCACCTACATTCCCCTTCATGATGTCCTTGCCGGTACATGGCAATCCCTGTCCTTATTTCTTCGATTTCCTGATCCGGCTACCCAACTGATCCAGCGCTGCCAGCTGCTTGTCGATTGCCACATCGGCGGGCGTTGCCACCTCATCCTCCGCAAGCACAGGCTCTGTGCGCTCCAGCCGCTGCGGTGCGTGAACCACAAAAGGTCCGCCACGCTTGGTTACCTTCATGGTGACCCATCTCAAAGGTGCTGTCACACGCCATGAGCGGCTCGTATGAAGCTCTCCGATCTGGCCCTCCAGCATATCCACTGCCAACTCAAGTTCACGAATGCGGCTACGCGCGTCCTCGAGCGCCTGCAAGCGATGGGACAGATCCAGCTGCAGCTCTTTCACCCTGCGTGCGTCCGCTGCGCTGATGGTCTCCGACCTATTGACGCGCTGAACCAGGGAAACAATTTTCGCCTGAAGTTCGTCGATGGTTGACTGCTGCTGCGTGTTGACGCGCTCCATCTCCGACATGCTGGCCTGCATGCCATCGCGCTCCTCGACCAGTCGACTGAGGTCAGCGGCAAGCAGTTCCGACAGTTCACGAACCCGTTGACGCTCTTCCAGTTCGGACTCAAGCATCGAAATCTGCGAGACGAGCCTTGCGTTCTCCGCCTCCCGATCCGCCATGCCATTGTTGAGCTGTTTCTCCCTGTCCTCGGCTTCGGCAGTGCGCTTTTCCAGATCTTTTGCCCACTCCTGAAGTTCGCTACTCACCTTTTCCAAATCGCGGTAGCGGTTATCGGCCGTCTCTGCTTCCAGCTGAAGGGTTGCAAGCTTGTCCTGGGCCTGCTGAGCCCCTACCTGCAGGCGCTCAATCAAGGATGCGCGTGCCGCAAGCTCAACACGGTCATGCTCGTTCTGGGTATAGAGGGCGCCAAGGCGTGTGTTGTAGCTCAGCAACGCCTGTTGCATGTGGCTGTAAAGCGATGTCCACTCAGGCGCATGCAATGCAACCGGTTCAGAACGCGCCAAGCACTCTTGCAGCTCTGCAAACGTCCAGCGTGCCTGGTCTCCCCCAAATGCCTGAATGAAAGCATTGCGATAACGAGGAGGAAGCGTCATGAAGTCCAAAGCCGGTTCCCGACCGGGACTGGCCGGAACAATGCGACGTTGCAGGATTTCCTTGACCGTAATCAGGAAGGACAACAATAAGTCGCCCAGCCAGGAGCAATCGGTGGCTTCGGCAGAAATGGCGCCGTAGTCGATCAGAATGGCCTTGCCTTCCTGCGAAATCAGAACATTCCAGCAACGCACGTCATTGTGATAAAGACCCACGCGCTCGAGCATTACCAATTGCTCAAGCAATTCGGAGACTACTTTGTCCGGATCATAGGGCGAGCCGTCGTCGATCAACTCCGAAAGCAGGCGTCCGCCGGCCATTTCCCTGACGAGGAACAAATCCGATGCATCGTCCAAGGCCGCAATCAGCCGTGGTACGGGATACGATGCAGGAGGATTTCTGAGAAACTCGACCTCGTTATTGAATTCCTGCCAATTGATTTCGGCGCGCCCACCGATGCCCATTGTCATCTTCTTGACGAACACCTTGTCGCCGAAATAATAGCGTCTGCTGTACTGATGCGTTCCACGTCCATAGGCATGCGCCTCGCCCGACCAGGAACTGAACCTGCCGACAGCCTCACCCACGTACCAGAACTTGCTGCTGGCGAAGTACAGCGGCCTGGAAATCGAAGACAGATGGGTTGCCTGCCTCGACAACAACCTGGTGAAGGCATAATCGGCCAACAACTCCGCCGGGTCGTGCGGCAGGGAGGGCCCCCAGTACAGCGGCTCCTCACGCAATGCCAGCTCGAAGATCCCGGCGTCCGTGACCTCGGAGAGCTTGCGGCATAATCCAGCCACTCGCGCAATTCCCTGGGAATGCACCAGATGATGGAAGACACTCAGCCCCAGGACCAGATCGTACTGGTCTGGATCAAGCCGCGCGATGACGTCTTCCACGGTGCCGTGCTCGAAAGACGCAGCGAACATCCGGTGCTCCTGGGCCAACGCCTGGCACACATCGACATTGAGATCCAGAAAATCCACACCGTGGACCTGATGCCCCTCGGCCGCAAGGCTCAATGAAAAGAATCCCTGGGCGCAGCCGAGATCCAACACCCGCAGTGGGCGGCCAAGTTCTCCCTGGAGCCTTTGCGCACATTCGCGAATCAGCACAAACCTGTCTTCGCAGCCGCGCGAACTTCCCTCCGAAAGCTCGGGATGTCCGAAAATTGGCTGATATTTCTCAGGCAGAGCGGCCACCCGCGCGCCAATATGCATTGTCTCAGTCATGACTAATGTTCTCTGATGTGATGGTAGATCCTGACGCCGTCATGACAACGCTTCTACGATTTCGAAATCGGCCTTGAGGTCCATCATCCCCCAGAATTGCATCCCCCTTGCGACGTTCAGCACGATGGCGTCGTAACGACGATCCAGCGGCGTCAATTCCACAAGCGGGTCACCACTGGAAATGCCGAGCGAGACCAGATAGTTCGCTTCATTGAGGTCGAGAGGCATGCTGAACTTGCAGACGATTACCTGTCCCGCTTTTACCGAAATCCCGGCCCGCCCTTCGCTGGAAAGGAAGGAGTTGGTGCCGTAGAGGAATAGACCCTCGAGGGTTTTAATCAAAAACCCGGGCACCACACTGTCAAAATCCTGATCGAAAGCGATCTTGACGTAAAATACCGTCCTGGTACCGCTCTCTACGCGAGCAGGAAATTCCTCCCCGCCGCTGACAACGACATAATCGAGAATTCGCGCACCGCCCTGCCCCCAACGGTGTTCGCCGGCATTGTAGTAAGGGCGCGTATGAAAGATATCCTCATCGCCAGCGTGCATCTGGCCTGGCGCATCATCGGCCTGTGCTTGAAGCGATGCAGGCTTCTTGCCGAACAACTCGTCCAGATAAAGGTTGGAGACCTCACGCGAGGGCCCATCGGCATGAACACTACCGTCCTTGATCAAAATGGCACGATCGCAGTGTTTGACAACATCTCCGACCGCGTGACTGACGAGGATGAGCGTCATGCCCTCGTCCTTGTAAGACTGGATGCGCTTGAAGCACTTCGCCTGAAAATACGCATCGCCCACCGACAATGCTTCGTCGACGATGAGTACATCGGGCCGGAATGCCGTGGCCACCGCAAACGCGACGCGCACCTGCATACCGCTTGAGTAGGTGCGTACCGGCTCATCGAAGTACTCTCCGATCTCGGCAAACTCCTGTATCTCGGGCAACACCTTGTCGATTTGCTCCAATGTGTAACCCATGAGCCCGGCAGAATGTCTGGCATTCTCCCGGCCACTCAGGTCCGGATTGAAACCCATGCCGAGCTCAAGAATCGCGGCGATACGGCCGTGCCGGATGATGCGTCCCTCGGTAGGTTGCGACGTACCGGTGATCAGCTTGAGCAATGTGCTCTTTCCGGCGCCGTTGCGCCCCATGATCCCGATCGACTCACCCGGAGCGACTGAGAACCCGACATTCCGCAGAACCCAGTGCTCCTCTCGCGGCTTGACCTTCAACCCGAACCAGCTGGCAGCGCGTAGCCACTCGCTGCCCCAGACACGGTAGGACTTCCCAAGCCCCTCAACCATCAACACAGGGCTCATAGGGCATCCACCATTTCGGCACTCGCGCGGCGAAAAACAACCAACGACAGGACACACAGGACGAGGGTGGCCAGCATGAGCGGGACAAGCTCGATCCACGCCGGGGAACGTCCGTAAAGAAGTACTCCCTGATATGCACTGACAAGCGGGAACAGCGGATTGAGCTTGAAGAGTTCCTGGGTCTGCGCGGGAAGGATATCGATGGTGTAAACGATAGGCGTCACCCAGAACATTGCCTGCAGAACGACCGGTACAACCTGCCCGATGTCACGCACGAAGACATTGAAGACGCCGAGCAGCAATCCAATCGACATCGCGAAAGCCAACGTCAGCAGCATCAGTAGCGGCAGCCAAGCTGCCTGCGGGCCCAAGGTGTGCCCCAGGATAGCGAACACAATGATGATTGCCAGGAACAGCAACAGATTGTTCACCATGACGGTGCCGCCGGCAATGAGTGGGAGACATATCCGCGGGAAGGCCTGCTTCTTCATCAGATTGCCGTTATCCACGAACAATGAAACACATTTGCCAATGCATTCGGCAAACAGGGTCCAGCAAAGCGTTCCGGCCATCAGATACAGTGCGTAAGCAAACTTGTTATTGACGCCTGGCAGCTTCGCGGCCAGCACCTCGGAAAGAATCGTCGCAAAGATCAGCACCTGCATGAGCGGGTGGATGATCATCCACAATGCGCCGAGTTTGCTGCGCAGGAAGCGCAGACGCAGGTCATTCCTGATCGACGACAGGATGAAGTATCGGAAGGCCCATACGGACCGGATCATGTCCAACGTTACTACCTCTGAAAGTGTTCACTACTTTGGTGAAGCGGGCAACCAAATCGCTACATCACAGGATCGACAAAAACAGTCACCGTCAGTGCGTTGACGCGACCACCTTCGCAGCCCTTGCCAGCAGGTGTCCCGCTACGCTTCGGGGAGCAAGCCTTATGCAGATATCGGCCCTGGCTGCTTCGCCCAGCCGCCGCGCCTGTAACGGGTCGTCCGCAAGCCGACGCATCGCAGCTGCGGCAGATGCGATGCTGGGCTCTGCCCAGCGCGCGCCATCCGACTCCGGATATCGCCCCGCAACCGGCACCAGGTCGTAGTCTACGAGGCAGGAGTTGCTGTCCGTCATGAACTCCATGTTGCCCGACCAGCCCGTCGCAATGACCGGCTTGCCAAGTGACATGCACTCGGCAAGCCCCAACCCGAAGCCTTCGGCCCGATGCAGCGACACATACACGTCACAGCATCGCTGCAGCGCCCGCACGTGCATCCTGTCGATCACCTCGTCCCGCAGCAGGATCCGCTTGTCTGCCGCGACCAGGCCCAGGAGTTCTGCCATTTGTTCGGGATACATATGCCCATTGCTTGACTTCACGACCAAACGCACGTCGTCACGGCCGTCCGGAAACGCATGCCTGAATGCATTGACCACGGCCTGGGGATTTTTCCTGGCCACGAAGGAGTGGAAATCAAAAGTGAAAAGAAAGACGAAGGTTTCCGGATCCAGCCCGAAGTCCTGTCTCTGCAAGCCGCTATCAGGCTGGTCAGAAAGCGGCAGCGGAAGTCGCATGATCGGTTTGTCGGTCACGTTGCGGAACGCATCCTCGATGAATCGTGAGGCCACCATGATCTCGTCCACCAGCGCAATGGCACTCAGCCAACTTGGCGGAATCACTTCAAGTTCCCAGAACCAGCACGCAATGACGTAATGCCCGTCCATACGGGCCCGGCCGATCTTCTCTAAGGCGGCTTCGAGGTAGTCGGGGTTGACGAAGACGACGGTGACCTGGTGCGGCATGCGCTGGTCGATGAGACCATCCAGACTCCGGTCGTCCCAGGAGTGTGGAAGCCCCATGTCCAGGTCATACAACGACACGGGAACGCGAGCGCTGATCAGCGCACGCGCATACATCCTTGCGCTCTCAGCCAGCCCGAATTCGCCACGGAGATAGCCGGCAATGTTGATCCCCACCGATAGAATCCGGGTGACGGAGAAATCAGCGTCCATCGGCAAGGAAGTGTCAGCGCCTTTCGCGCGCAGCTCCCAGGCGGCGGTGCGCTGAAACCGCGTTTGAACCAAAGAGCGGGCGGACAGCGTGGAAGAAACGCGGTCGCGCCAACTCTGCGGGAAAACGCGATAGATACGCTGCAACCAGGACTGTTGGCGTACCCACGACTGCAGTCGAAGGCCGGCCAGCCCGCTCCGCCAATACGCGAAGATGCCCTGACGTTGCGGCGACGCGGTCATGGAGAACTGGATGCCTCGAGCGCCTGCGCCAGATCCCCCCGCAAATCCCCCACATCCTCAACCCCCACGCTCAACCGCACCAGCGCATCGCTGATGCCAAGCTGGTCGCGGCGGGCCACCGGGATGGAGGCATGCGTCATGACGGCGGGATGGTTGACCAGGCTTTCGACGCCGCCGAGCGATTCGGCCAGGGTGAACAGTTCGGTCTTCTCGCAAAAACGTTTGGCCGCCTCGAAGCCGCCCTTGAGCACGATCGAGACGATGCCGCCGAAGCCGGACATCTGGCGCTGGGCCAGTGCGTGCTGCGGGTGCGAGGCCAGGCCGGGGTAGATCACCTTTTCGATCGCGGGGTGGGTTTCCAGCCATTGCGCCAGCGCCAGGGCGTTCTCGCAATGTGCGCGCATGCGCAGCGGCAGGGTCTTGAGGCCGCGCAAGGCGAGGAAACTGTCGAACGGGCCTTGCACGCCGCCGATGGAGTTCTGCAGGAAGGCCAGTTGCTCGGCCAGTTCGGCGTTGTCGCCGACCACCGCGATGCCGCCGACCATGTCCGAGTGGCCGTTGAGGTACTTGGTGGCCGAGTGCACCACGATGTCGGCGCCCAGGCCGAGCGGGCGTTGCAGCATCGGCGAGGCGAAGGTGTTGTCGACCACGATCAGCAGGCCATGCTTGCGCGCGATCGCAGCGATGGCGGCGATATCGACCAGCTTGAGCATCGGGTTGGTCGGGGTTTCGATCCACACCATCTTGGTGTCGGGACGGATCGCGGCTTCGAAGGCGGCCGCATCGGTCAGGTCGACGAAGCTGAAATCCAGGCCGGCGGTGCGGCGACGCACCCGCTCAAACAGGCGAAAGGTGCCGCCATACAGGTCGTCCATCGCTACCACGTGGCTGCCGGCGTCCAGCAGCTCCATCACCGTGGAGGTGGCGGCCATGCCGGAGGCGAACGCGAACGCACGCGTGCCGCCTTCCAGCGACGCGACGCAGCGCTCATAGGCAAAGCGCGTGGGGTTGTGGGTACGCGAATACTCGAAGCCCTGATGCTCGCCCGGGCTGGACTGCGCATAGGTGGACGTCGCGTAGATCGGCGGCATCACCGCCCCGGTGCTGGGGTCCGGCGACTGCCCTCCATGGATCGCCAGCGTGGCGAGCGAGAGTTCGCGCTCGCCATCGTGGCTGGGTGTGGTGCGATTGGACATGGAGGTTCCCGGAAAAAGTGGCGGATTGTAGCAAGCAGGTCTGAATGGCCGGTGCCGCGCGTCCCATCCGGGCGCGCGGCCAGCTGCGATCACTGCACGCGGCGGCGCAGGTAGTTGAGCAGGTCGATGCGGGTGATCAGGCCGAGGAACTGGTTGCCGTCCATGACGATGGCGACCTGGCCGCGGTCGAACACCGGCAGCAGCGCTTCGATCGGCGAAGCGACATCCAGGCGATCGAGCTTGCTGACCATGGCGGTGGAGATCGGGTCGCGGAAGCGTGCCTCGTCGCCGTACACATGCAGCAGCACGTCGCTCTCGTCGACGATGCCGACCAGCTCGCCGTCATCGATGACCGGCAGCTGCGAGACGTCGTACAGCTTCATGCGCTGGTAGGCGGTGGTCAGCAGGTCCTTCGGTCCGACCACCACGGTGTCGCGCTTGTTGTACGGGCGCAGGATCAGGTCGCGCAGGTCGCCGTGCTGCGGGCGCTCCAGGAAGCCGTTGTCCAGCATCCAGTAATCGTTGTACATCTTGGACAGGTACTTGTTGCCGGTATCGCAGACGAATACCAGCACGCGCTTGGGCGTGGTCTGCTCGCGGCAATACTTCAGCGCGGCGGCCAGCAAGGTACCGGTGGACGAGCCGCCGAGGATGCCCTCCTTGGCCAGCAGCTCGCGCGCGGTGTGGAAGCTTTCCGCGTCGGTGATCGAATAGGCCTTTTTGACCCGCGAAAAATCGGAGATGTCCGGCAGGAAGTCCTCGCCGATGCCTTCGACCAGCCAGCTGCCGGATTTCTCGCTGACCGTGCCCTCTTCGATGTACTGGGTCAGGATCGAGCCGACCGGGTCGGCCAGCACCAGCTCGGTGTGCGGCGAGGCGGTGGCGAAGGCGCGCGACAGGCCGGTCATGGTGCCGGAGCTGCCGCAGCCGAACACGATCGCATCCAGATCGTTGTCCATCTGCGCCAGGATCTCCGGGCCGGTGCCGAATTCGTGCGCGGCCGGGTTGTCCGGGTTGCCGAACTGGTTGATGAAGTAGGCGCCCGGGGTCTCGGTGGCGATCTTGGCGGCCAGGTCCTGGTAGTACTCCGGGTGGCCCTTGGCCACGTCCGACCGGGTCAGCACCACCTGGGCGCCCATGGCCTTGAGGTTGAAGATCTTCTCGCGGCTCATCTTGTCCGGCACCACCAGGATCAACCGGTAGCCCTTCTGCTGGGCGACCAGTGCCAGACCCAGGCCGGTGTTGCCGGCGGTGCCTTCGACCAGGGTCGCGCCCGGGGTGAGGTCGCCACGCTGTTCGGCCGCCTCGATCATCGACAGGCCGATGCGGTCCTTGATCGATCCGCCGGGGTTGGCCGCCTCCAGCTTGAGGAACAGCTCGCAGACGCCGGTGTCCAGGTGCTGTGCCTTGACGATCGGCGTGTTGCCGATCAGTTCGAGTACGGAGGAATGGATCGCCATCGGAATATCGTCACTGCGTCGCGCGGGGCTTGGCCGCCCATTATCCGACGAACGGCTGGGGAATGCTCATTCAGACTGGAACCGATCGCGCCGGCCAATGAACGGGCGGGCTCAGCCAGCGCTGCGCCACTACCACCGGCATGAGTGCGCGGCCGCCAGGCGCGTGACACGGGTTGCGCAAATAAAGACGCGGACGGTGGCAAGCCGACGAGGAGGCCGCCACCGCCCGCGGCGGTGAACTTGTTCTAGCGGTGGGGAAGGATCAGTGGGTGAGCTGGTCGTACATCCGGGTGAGCTTTTCTTTCGCCTGCAACTTCTCGCGCTTCATCTGGCCCAAGGTCACGTCGTCGATGGGGAGTACCCCGAGTTCGGCATCCATGCATTTCTTGTTCAAGAGCTTGTGGCGTTGGTACAGCTGCTTGAACTCGGGATCGGACTTGACCAATGCGTCGATTTCGGTCTGCGGTTGCCCTTCGAACATGGCGTTACCTCCTTCACTTGAAACACTTAAAACAAGAACGCCCCGGCCGCGGGCGGCACGGGGCGCTGCTTGGGGATGGAAGACTCGCGGATCACAATGGCAAGCGCACTGGCGGAACCAAAAAGCTGTCCACCGAATTGCGTTGATGCGTGCCCTTGCGTCACTGGCCCGGCCCTCCGTACTTCCAGGCAGCGGAGTGCTGCCCGGGAGTACGACCCTACGCCGGTCGCGGAGGGGGTTCAAGGCCAGAACGGCTGCTTTTGCCGTTCCCTGCCTCAATCAGTGACCGCGGTTCAACCGGGCGTCATGCCCGGGTTAAAAGACCTTAACTTCCAACCACTTGCATTACGGCGCGACAACCACCTCGGCAGCGCGCGTCTTGCTGGCGGCGGCCTTGGTGCCATTGACCTGCAGCCGTGCGCTGGCGACACCGGCAGCCACCAAGGCGTCGCGTAACGCTTCGGCCCGCTTCTTGGCGGTGGCCACATCGCTGTCGTAGCCGACGATGCTGACCCGGCCTTTCTTGCCGATGTTCAGATACTCGGCCAGTGCCTTGGCCTGCCCCGCGGCATCGCCGGACAGCGCGGCCTTGCCACCGAAGGCGCCACTACCCAGCGAAAACACTTCGCCGCGGCTGTCGAACTTGGCGGACGGCAACTTGGCCCCGGCCACCAGCTCGGCTTCTTCATGGGCCAGTTGCACCGCTTTCTGCTGGGCCGCATTGAGCTTGGCGGTCTGCTTGCCGGCCACGCTGGTCAGCGCCAGCTCGGCGTCCTGACGGGCCAGGGTCTCCTGTTCGGCCGCCTGCCGCATGCGCTCGGCCTCTTCGGCCTGGATCTGCGCCTGCACGCGCAGACGCTCGGCTTCCTGGCGCGCGCGCGAGGCGTCGCGGCGGCTGGCTTCGATCAGCAGGTCGTTGCGGGTGCCTTCCAGCCGATCCAGCTCGCGCCGCGCCAGTGCGGTGCGCGCGGTGAGTTCGGCGATTTCGACCCGACGATCGGCCAGGAACACCAGCTCGTCGCGGTCGCGCCGCTTGGCCTCGGCCAGCGCCGCCACGCTCTGCTGCGCCTGCAGCCGCTCGAAGCGGGCCAGTTCATTGGTCTGCGGGTCGTTCTGCAGCGCGGCCAGGCGCCGGTTGAGCGCGTCGGCCTGCGGGTCGTCCTTGGCCGCCATTGCCAGCGACGGCAGGGTGCCCAGGCTCAGTACGCCCAGATAGAGAAGCGGACGCAGTTTCATCGGCCGGCCTCCCCGGTGTTGAGGCTGTTCTGCAGTTGCGCCACTTCCTTGCGCCGCTGTTCCAGCTGGGCGGTGACCACCGCCTCTTCGCTGCGCGCCTTGGCCAGATCGGCGTCGGCCGCTGCGCGCAAGGCGATCTGTGGCACCTGCTTGCGCTGGCGCTTGTCCAGTTGAGCCTGCTGGGCCTGCATCAGTTCCTGGCGGGCCAGATTGACCAGATCGGGTGCGTACTGGTCGGCATCGGCCTGGGTGGCGCGTTGCACCGCCTGTTCGGCGGCGGTGAGCTCCGGTGCCACCTGGGCGGCAGCAGGAGAGGAAAGAACCATGAAACAGGCGATGCCATACAGGGATCGCCGCAAGTATGCGAAGCTAGCCGTCATTAGGGGAGCCGTAGCGAGAAGTCTCGAGCACGGCCATTGTCGGAAGCCTGCGGCGGACTTGCAACGAGACGCTGCCGTTTGTTGGGGAACCATTGCGCATGGATATCGGCTACTTCCTGAAGCTGATGACCGAAAAGAATGCCTCGGACATGTTCTTGACCACCGGCGCACCGGTGTACATCAAGATCGAAGGCAAGCTCTACCCGCTCGGCAATACGGGGTTGCCGCCGGGAATGGTCAAGAAAATCGCTTATTCATTGATGGACGAAGGCCAGGTACCGCAGTTCGAGCGCGAGCTGGAGCTCAACATGGCCATCGCCCTGTCCGACGCCGGGCGCTTCCGCGTGAACGTGTTCAAGCAGCGCGGCGAGGTGGGCATGGTGATCCGCGCCATCCGCAGCCGGATCCCCAGCATCGAAGAGCTCAACCTGCCGCAGGTGCTCAAGGACGTCATCATGACCCCGCGCGGGCTGGTGCTGGTGGTCGGCTCGACCGGCTCGGGCAAGTCGACCTCGCTGGCCTCGATGATCGACCACCGCAACAGCACCACCACCGGGCACATCCTCACCATCGAGGACCCGATCGAATATCTGCACAAGCACAAGATGTCGATCGTGAACCAGCGCGAGGTGGGCCTGGACACGCACGCCTTCCAGAGCGCGCTGAAGAACGCGATGCGCGAGGCGCCGGACGTGATCCTGATCGGCGAGATCCTGGATGCCGAGACGATGGAGGCGGCGATCGCCTTCGCCGAGACCGGCCACCTGTGCCTGGCGACGCTGCACTCCAACAATGCCGACCAGACCATCGAGCGCATCCTCAATTTCTTCCCCGAGAGCGCGCACAAGAACGTGCTGATGAACCTGGCACTGAACCTGCGCGCCGTGGTGTCGCTGCGCCTGGTCAAGGGCGTGGACGGACGCCGCCGGCCGGCGACCGAAGTGCTGCTCAACACGCCGATGATCCGCGACCTGCTGCGCCGTGGCCAGGTGCACGAGGTCAAGCAGGCGATGGAGGAATCGCTGGAAGAAGGCATGCAGACCTTCGACCAATGCCTGTTCCGCATGGTCAAGTCCGGCGAAATCGAGCAGGAGGAAGCGCTGCGCGCGGCCGACTCGCGCGATGGCCTGGCGCTGAAGTTCCGCCTGTCCGAGGGCGGTTCCGGCGAGCACGACCCGTACGCGGATTACGAAACGGCAGCAGCGCCGAAGATCAGCCACGGCTTTATCTGATCATCGGCAGGTGCGCGGCGGATTGCGCAGGGCCGTTGCCGGCGTACGAGCGGTGCGCACGGTTGGGGCAGCGCAGCGGCTAGCTCCGATCAACCCATGAGTGCCGCCGAGCGCGGCCGGTGCCCAGTGCGCGGAGACAGCGCGCCGCCTGCGCGCCACCCGGCCAACCGACAACCGCTCGCTACCGGTACCTGCCCTGCCAGAGCTGCGAGTTCGACGCGGATGTGCCCCCGCACCAGGCAAACGCCTGCCGCCGATCAGGCCGGCACCGCGTCGGCCTGCATTTCCGGCCGCGCCGCCGCGAATGCCGGCAATGCCAGGCAGGCCTGTTCGATACGCTGCAGGATCGGATATGCCGTCAGATCGACTTCGAAACGGCGCGCATTGTAGAGCTGCGGGATCAGCAGGCAATCGGCCAGGCCCGGCGTGTCGCCGTGGCAGAACGTGCCGGTATGCGGATCACCGGCCAACTGCGCTTCTAGCGCCGCAAAACCGCACTGCATCCAGTGCCGCGTCCATTGCTGGCGCTGCGCAGCATCCAGCTGCCATTCGCGCTCGAAAAACTGGGTGACGCGCAGGTTGTTGAGCGGATGCACGTCGCAGGCGATCACCTGCGCCAGGGCGCGCACGCGGGCGCGCGCGGCCGGCGCTGCGGGCAGCAGCCGTGCGCTGTCCGGGAACGCCTCTTCCAGATACTCCAGGATCGCCAGCGACTGCGGAATCACCACCGCGCCGTGCCGCAACGTGGGCACCAGTTCCTGCGGGTTGAGCTGCGCGTAGGCGGGTGCATGCTGCTCGCCGCCGTCGCGCACCAGATGCACCGGATGCGCGAGGTAGGCCAGTGCCTTCAGGTGCAGGCCGATGCGCACGCGATACGCGGCGCTGGAGCGCCAGTACGAGAACAATTCCAGTGGCGCGCTCATGCCCGGCCTCGCAGGCAGTGTTATGCAGACGCCCTTGCCGATGTCATGGCAGCGGCTGACGTTCGACCCGCTGTTCGATCGCACCGAAGATGCTGGCGCCATCGGCAGCGAACATCTCGATCCGCACCACGTCGCCGAAGGACAGGAACGGCGTGCTCGGGGTGCCGTCGCGCAGGGTTTCCACCACGCGCTGCTCGGCAAAGCACGAGGCGCCCAGCGTGGTGTCCTGGTTGGCGATGGTGCCGGAGCCGACGATGGTGCCGGCCGAGAGCGGCCGCGTCCTGGCGGCGTGGGCGATCAGCTGGGCGAAGTCGAACTGCATGTCGTTGCCGGCTTCCGGCGCGCCGAACCAGGCGCCATTGACGTGGGTGACCAGCGGCAGGTGCACCTTGTTGTCGCGCCATGCCTCGTCCAGTTCATCCACGGTGACGAACACCGGCGACAGCGCCGAGCGCGGTTTGGATTGCACGAAGCCGAAGCCTTTGGCGAGCTCGGCCGGGATCAGGTTGCGCAGCGATACGTCGTTGACCAGGCCGACCAGCTGGATATGCGCGGCGGCCTGCTCGGGCGAGGCGCCCATCGGCACATCGTCGGTGACCACCACCAGCTCGGCTTCCAGATCGATACCGTGGTCTTCGCTGATCACCTTGATCGCATCGCGCGGGCCGTAGAACCCGGCGCTGGTGGCCTGGTACATCAGCGGGTCGGTGTAGAAGCTTTCCGGCACCTCGGCATTGCGCGCACGGCGCACGCGCTCCACGTGCGGCAGGTAGGCGCTGCCGTCGACGAACTCGTAGGCGCGCGGCAACGGTGCGGCCAGCGCCTGCAGATCCAAATCGAACACGCCATCGGCGCTGCCCTCGTTGAGCGAGGCCGACAAGGCATTCAGGCGCGGCGCGACATTGCTCCAGTCTTCCAGCGCGCGCTGCAGCGTGGGCGCGATGCCGGTGGCGCGGACCGCGGTGCGCAGGTCGCGCGCGACCACGATCAGGCAGCCATCGCGGCCGCCCTCCTTCAGGGAACCTAGCTTCATGACCGTCCTGTGCTGTGGCTGATCGGTCGATTGTACGGCCTGTTGCAACAGTGGTTGCAACTGAAACAACTGACCCGTAGCCCAACCGATGAACTCGCCTTTTGTGCAGCGCGCCAAACGCGCGTACACTGGCGCGGTCTGCATGCGGCCGTCCGTTTCCCTTAGGGACAACCGGCGAGGCCAGGATCGATCGATCCGCTCGCCCGCCCCACCCGACGCCTTTCGTGGTGCCGACAAACCCATCGCGTCTTGATTGGGTTGTTCCACCATCTCGCAGCGCGGTTCACGGGAACGCTCCGAGCCTCACTTTTTTGCATCTGCAATGCGTTTGCGCTCCGGGCCTGGCCTGGCGGCGACGCTTTACTTGGAGCTTCCTGATGTCTTTTGAATCCCTGGGCCTGGCGCCCTTCCTGCTGCGCGCGTTGGCCGAGCAGGGCTACGAAACCCCCACTGCGATCCAGCAGCAGGCCATCCCGCTGGTGTTGGCAGGGCATGACCTGCTGGCCGGCGCACAGACCGGTACCGGCAAGACCGCCGCGTTCGGCCTGCCGTTGCTGCAGCACCTGGGCACCTCGCCGCAGCCGGTCAACGGCCCGCGCAAGCCGCGCGCGCTGATCCTGACCCCCACCCGCGAGCTGGCCACCCAGGTGCACGACAGCCTGCGCGGTTACAGCAAGTACCTGCGCATCCCGAGCGCGGTGATCTACGGCGGCGTGGGCATGGGCAACCAGCTCGACACCCTGCGTCGCGGCGTGGACCTGCTGATCGCCTGCCCGGGCCGGCTGATCGACCATATCGAGCGCCGCAGCGTGGATCTGTCCGGTATCGAAGTGCTGATCCTGGACGAAGCCGATCGCATGCTCGACATGGGCTTCCTGCCGTCGATCAAGCGCATCCTGACCAAGCTGCCGCGCCAGGACCGTCAGACCCTGCTGTTCTCGGCAACGTTCGAAGAGAACATCAAGCAGCTGGCGCTGGAGTTCATGCGCAACCCGATGCAGATCCAGGTCACCCCGAGCAACACCGTGGCCGAGAGCATCACCCACCGCGTGCACCCGGTCGATGGCGCGCGCAAGCGCGACCTGCTGCTGCACCTGCTGGCGCAGGACAGCCGCGAGCAGACCCTGGTGTTCGCCCGCACCAAGCACGGCAGCGACAAGCTGGCGCTGTTCCTGGAAAAGTCCGGCATCAAGACCGCGGCGATCCATGGCAACAAGAGCCAGGGCCAGCGCATGCGCGCGCTGAGCGACTTCAAGGCCGGCCGCGTGACCGTGCTGGTGGCCACCGATATCGCCGCGCGCGGCATCGACATCGACCAGTTGCCCAAGGTCATCAACTACGACCTGCCGATGGTGGCCGAGGATTACGTGCACCGCATCGGCCGCACCGGCCGTAACGGTTCCACCGGCGAGGCGATCTCGCTGGTGGCGCAGGACGAAGCCAAGCTGCTGCGCCAGATCGTGCGCATGCTGGGCCGCGACGTGGAAATCCGCGACGTGCCGGGCTACGAGCCGCAGACCCCGATCCGTTGGGGCAATAGCGCGCCGGGCCGTGCCGAGCAGCCGGGCGGCGATCGCGCCCCGCGCAAGAGCCACGCCCGTCGTCCGCATGGCGATGCACCGCGTCAGGCGCATGCGCATGCCGGCCCGAAGAAGCCGGGTGGCCAGCGCAGCAGCGGTCCGCGTCAGGCCGGTGTTGCCGCCGGTGCCGGTGCAGGCCGTCGCGATGGTGGCCGTGGCGGTCAGCGTCCGGGCGGCTCGCGCTGACGCCGGAGCGCCGGTACGACCGGCGCCCAGGTCTGCGTTGAACTGAAAGAAAAAGCCGCCCTTCGGGGCGGCTTTTTTGTGGGCGCAGTTCAGGCGATACGCGTGATGCAGCGCGAAGGAGATGGCGCCCGAGCCTCGTGCGTGCCATCCCAAGAGGCCGCAGTTATACAGCGATCCCTAGGAATGACGGGTGGCTGCGCAAGCAACCACCGTTCGTCGCTCGCCTAGCCTTCGATCAACGCGGTATTGCGATCGATCGCCTCGCGATACCGATCCAGCACCGCGGCGGTCTGCACGATGTAGGCGCTCAGATCCTCCCAGCGCCGGTCTTCCAGCGCTTCGCGGATGCCGGGCAAGGTCTTGACCTCGTATCCGGTGGCCAGGCCGGGCGCGTAGATCAGGTTCCGGTACCACGGCCGCCCCGGCAGACCGCCTTCGGCCAGCAGGGTCTGGTCGATGCGCTGCAGCGAGGCATTGAGCGTGCCGCGCACACGTGCATCCAACCCGCCGCCGCGCGATGCCAGTGCATCGTCATAGCGTCTGGCGCTGGTTTGTAGGCGGGTAATGGCCTGATCCAGTGCGGCAAAGTCGATCTGCGGCACTGCAGCTTTCGGCTCGGGCGCGCGTTGCGGCCGGTTCGGGTTATCGATGGCGGCATAGGCACCGGCCTGCAACAACTCGGCCTGGGTGCGGGCGGCAGTGCGGTCGCTGTCGGCCTGCTGCTTGAGCTCCTGCGCGTAGCCGGCCACCGCGTCGGCGAAGTCGCCGAAGCGTTGCGGCAACACCGGCGCGTTGGCGACGCGCAGCACCGTGCGGCCGACCGTCTGCGACAACAGCGGCAGATAGCTGAAGTCCGGGTCGATATAGCGCGCGAAATAATCGTAGGAGTCGTACAGCGAGTGATAGACACCGCTGCCGCCGCCCTGCCCGCCATAGCCCAGATCCAGCGTGGTCAGCCCCAGATGCTGCAGGAACGGGCTGTAGTCGCTGCCCGAGCCCAGCGCCTTCAGCGGCACGTCGCCGCCGGCCGCGAGTTGCTTGGCAATGTCTTTTTGCGCCGGCTTGGCGGTGGGGGCCAGCGCGTCGATGCGGGCACGGGCGCGTTGCCGTTCGAGCACGCTCACGCCGCTGTCGGGGTCGCGCAGATCCGCCGCCACGCCGTTGACCAGGCGTTGCAGCGCATGGCTGCCGCCGGCAGTGAGAAAGCCGCGCCCGTTGCCGTCGGTGTTGACGTACAGCACCGCCTTGCGGCGCAGTTCGTCGGCGTGCTGTTCGGCCCACTCGGTGGAGCCGAGCAGGCCGGCCTCCTCGCCGTCCCAACTGGCGTAGACGAGCGTGCGCTTGGGACGCTGCCCCTGCCTGGCCAGCTCGCCGATCGCCTTGGCTTCGGCCAGCAAGGCGGTGGTACCCGAGAGCGGATCAGCCGCACCGAACACCCAGCCGTCGCGGTGATTGCCGCGCACCACCCATTGGTCCGGATACTCGCTGCCACGCAGGGTGGCGATGACGTTGTAGATGGTCTTGCTGCCCCACTCCGCATCCACCTTGAGATGCACGCGCGCGGTGTCGTCGCCGCCGATGCGGTAGGTGATCGGCAGCGCGCCGCGCCAGTCCTCCGGTGCCACCGGCCCGCCCAGCGCGGCCAGCAAGGGCTGCGCGTCGCCCCAACTGATCGGCAGGGTCGGGATCTTCAACACGCTGCCGGCCTGGTCGATCTTCAGGCGTTTGGCGCCCTTGCTGGCGCCGACGCCCGGGGTCAGCGGATCGCCGGGATAGATCGCGAAATTGGCGACCGAGCCGCGTTGCACGCTCCACTGGTTGCGCGCCGGGCCATCCGGATACGCCCGATCCTGGAAATAACCGTCGTCGCGCGGATCGGAATAGATGATCGCGCCGATTGCGCCATGCTCCTGCGCCAGCCGCGGCTTGAGCCCGCGCCAACCCTTGCCGTAGCGGGCGATGACGATCTTGCCGCGCACATCCACGCCGTTGCGCGCCAGCGCTTCGTAGTCTTCGGCGATGCCGTAATTGACGTAGACCAGATCGCCGGTGACATCGCCGTTGCCGCCGTAGATCACATACGGCGGCAGCACGTTCTCGGTCTGGGTGGAGGTGCTGTCGCCCGGCAGCGGCGGCTCCTTCAGACGCGCGACATACGGCTTGGCCCCGAGCAATTCCAGCTGCGAGCTCCTGGGCGAGGGCCACAGCACCTGGAAGGTTTCGATGCGCGCATCCCACCCGTAGCCGCGCAGGCGGTTTTGCAGATCGCGGGCGTTCTCCAGGTTATGCGGCGCGCCAACGTGATTGGGCGCCGACGACCATTGCTTCAACCAGCCGCGATAATCGGCGTCCTTCAGGCCACTATCGAAACGCGCTTCCAGCGCGCGCTGCGCCTGTGCGGCAGCGGCGTCATAACCCGGCAGCGCGACGGGTTGGGCCGCAGGTTGGGCAGCGAGGGAAGGTGCGACAAAGGCCAGGGCGAGCAGCCAGGCATGCGGCGAAGACGTCATCGGAGTTCCTTGGAAAGTGTCCGGGGGCGAACGGCGATTGGGTTGAGACAGCACGCTGGAGCACGCACGCACCATCGCACGGGCGTGCATGGGCGGTGCGTATTCCGATCAAAATCGATAGTCCAGGCCCACGGTGAAGTAACGCCCGCGCAGGTCGTACTGGGTGAAGTCGTAAGGCGCACGAATGCCCGGGAACGAGGCGTCGTCCGGCGGCTGCTTGTCGGCCAGGTTCTCGATCTTGGCGTACAGGGTCAGCTTGTCGATGCCGGTGTAACCCAGATACAGGTCGAACTGGTTGTAGTCGCCCACGCGCGACTGCACGGCACTGGCCGCGGCGCTGGCCTTCTGGTCGTAGCCGCCGGTGTAGTACCAGGTCAGTGCGGCGCTGACGGTGCCCAGGTTCCAGTCCAGCGTGGTGGTGGCCTTGTTGCGTGGCAGCGACGGGCCGAGATTGCTGCCGGCGTAATCCTGCAACGGGCCACCGACCACGGTGGGGCGGCGGTAATCGCGCACATGGGTATAGGCGGTATTGAGGCCGAAGTTGCCGGCTGCCTCGGTGCGCCAGCGCTGACGCAGTTCGACATCGACTCCCGAGGTCGTCAGCTCGCTGAGGTTCTGGTAGCGGTTGTACACCGCCACCAGGGTGCCGCGCTCGTTGCGGATCACGTCGGCCGGGTCGTTGTTCTGCACGATGGTGGCGTTGTTGCCGGTGCCAACCAGATTCTCCAGTTCGATCTTGTACCAGTCCACGCTCAGGCTGGTGTCGGCCCACGGCGACAGCACCACGCCCAAGTTGTAGCTGCGCGTGCGCTCGGGTTCGAGCGCGGTGTTGCCGACGGTGAAGAAGGTCGGGTTCTGGCGCGAGCCCGGCACGTCCGGATCGAACGGGTCGACCACCGAGCCGTAAGAGATGTTGGTGCTGGCCGCATTCTCCGACAACGACGGTGCGCGAAAGCCGCGCGAGGCGGCCGCGCGCACCAGCACGGCGTCCAGCGGCTGCCAGCGCAGGCTAGCCTTGGGCGAAAACGCCTCGCCGAAATCGCTGTAGTGATCGCCGCGCCCGGCCAGTTGCAGTTCCAGCGATCGCAGCAGCGGCAGGTTGACCTCGGCATACAGCGCCGACACCCTGCGCTCGCCATCCACCGCGGCAATCGCGGGGCGGATCTGCAGGCCCTGGTCGATCTGCCAGGGATTGCGCGAGACCAGTTCCTCCTGCCGCCACTCGGCACCGGCAGCGAACCCGACGCTGCCGGCCGGCAGCTCGAACAGGTTGCCGGACACCTTGGCATCGACGCCGCGCAGCGTCGATCGCGCCGGGCGCAGCGTGCTGAGGTTGATGCCGTCGATCACCGACTGCGGCGTGGCGGACGGGTCGAGCAGGTTGTAGCTGCCGTCGGCCAGCGCCTGCGCCAGCGTGAAGCGGTTGGCGAAGCCACCGGATACGGTTTCGTGCTCGCTGCTGCGTGCGGCGAACGCAGCCGCCTCCCAATCCCAGCGTTCGGTCTTGCCGCGCACACCACCGAGAAAGCGGTAGGACTGCGAGCGATTGGTTTTGACCGTCTGGCCCAGGTCGAAGAAGGTGTATTCGATCGGCACCGCGGTGCCGTACGGGTTGTACGGGCTGGAGGCCGGCAGCAGGTTGGACACCGGCTCGGCCAGCCCGCTGCTGGCGTTCAAGGCGAAGCGGCCGCCCTCCAGGGTGAAGTACGGGCTGGAGCCGAAGATCGACACGCCCTTGACCTCGCTGTAGAGCGCCTCGCCGAACGCCTCGACATTGTCGCTGAGCCGGAAGGTGGCATTGGTGTAGGCCTGATAGCGCTTGGTCGAGGGAATCAGCGTGGTGAACGGGGCCTGGTTGAAGCCGCAGGTGTCGCCGGCCAGGCCGTCGATCGGCGCGCTGGCGGTCAGCACGGTGCCGGCGGGGCAGTTGCCTTGTGCGTCCAGCATCGGCACCGAGCGGCCGCCGACCAGGTAGCGCGCGCCCTTGGCCGACCAGCCGTTCCAGCGCCCGCCAGGCAGGTCGGTGTAGATGCCCGAGCGGGTCAGCGCGCGCTGATCCTGATCCAGCCGGTCGCGGTTGTAGGCGTCGAAACTGAAAAGGATGTTGTAGCCGTCGCGGTCCAGGTCGCCGATGCCGCCGATGAACTTGGCACGCTGGGTATCCATGCCGCCCTGATCGGAGGTGCCGCCGCTCAAGCCCAGCTCGGCGCCCTGGAAATCCTGGCGGGTGATGATGTTGACCACCCCGGCCACCGCATCGGAGCCGTACACGGCAGAGGCGCCGTCCTTGAGCACTTCGATGCGCTCCACTGCCACCAGCGGCAATGCGTTGAGGTTGACGAAGGTGTCGCCCAGGCCATTGGCGGGAAAGCCGTAGTTGGCCAGGCGGCGTCCGTTGAGCAGCACCAGGGTGTTCTTCTGCGACAGCCCGCGCAGGCCGATGCCCGCCGAGCCGGACGCCCAGCCGTTGTTGGTGGTTTCGTTGGTGGCGTTGCCGGTGTTGGCCGAGATCGAGCGCAGCGCGTCGGCCACGGTGACCTTGCCGGACTGTTCCAGCTGCTGGCGGTCGATCACCTGCACCGGGTTCGGGCCTTCGCTGTCGGTGCGCTTGATATTGGAGCCGGTGACGCTGACGGTGGCCAGGGTCTTGCCCGTGTCGGGTGTCGCGTCGTCGGCATGGGCAAGGGGAATCAGCGCCGACAGAACGGCAGCAGACAGCAGATAAGGCATCGGGCGCTTCACGCACGGCATCCATGAATGGGGGTTTTGCAGTGGGCCATGCGCAATCGATTAACAAAAATTACAGATCTGCATAGAGATATGACGCGCGGTGACACATGTCGCTGGCCGGACGCAGTAAGACGCGCGTCGGACTTTGTGTGGGCGAACGGGTGCGGCGCTCCGGCGCAACGCGACCACCCCGTGTTGCGGGTGCCACGCGAGGGCGCAGAGACGCTGTGTCGCCGCGATCGGGTCAGCCCGGCAGGCACCGGCGCACTTACAATGGCGCGCATGGATATCTTCAAAGTCTTTACGCTCGAAGCCGCGCACCGGCTTCCCAATGTGCCCCCCGGCCACAAGTGCGCCCGCCTGCACGGGCATTCGTTCCGGGTCGAGCTGCATGTCAGCGGCGAACCCGGTGCCGAGACCGGCTGGATCATGGATTTCGGCGACATCAAGGCCGCCTTCCAGCCGATCTACGACCGCCTGGACCACCACTACCTCAACGACATCCAGGGGCTGGAAAACCCGACCAGCGAGCGGCTGGCGATCTGGATCTGGGACCAGCTCAAGCCGGCGCTGCCGCAGCTGAGCGAGATCGTGGTGCATGAAACGTGCACCTCCGGCTGCCGCTATCGCGGCTGATCGCGCAGCGCAGTCGTGTGACGCAAGGCCGCCTCCAGGGCGGCCTTGCCGTTTCTACGGGGCGAGTAATGAATTGATTTCAAAAGGCTTTTGAGACGGTTTCGGAAATTTTCAGCAAACGTGTTGCATCGCAGCAATATCTGCGTATGCTGCAACGCAACAACGGTCACAGCCTTCCCCAAGGGGTTCGCAATGTCGGCGCAGTTCGAAAACGGCTTCAACAGCTTTGCCTCTGCAGCGGCACGCGCCAACCAGTTGGCGATGGAACACGCGGAAAACGCGTTTGGCCTGCAGCTGAAGACGCTCGAACGCAACGTCAGTGCGACCACCAGCTTCTTCGGTGAGTTTGCCCAGGCCCGCGACCTTGGCGCCTACCAGACGCTCTGGCCGAAGGGGCTGCAACTGGCCCGCGACAACCTGGAACGGCTGGCTTCGGTGAATCAGGAAGTGGTTGGACTGGGATTGAAGGCATCCGATGCGCTCGGCCAATTGGCCAAGCAGCAGTTCGAGGCCAACAGCGAGCAGGCCGCCAAAGGCAAGACCCGGCGCACGTAAGCGCCGACAAAAAATTCAGCGTCTTTGCATGGGTCCCTCCCCCCATGCAATCCGGCCCGACAGATCCCTCCCTCTGTCGGGCTTTTTTATTGTCTGCGCATTGCGCGTGCTGCCGATCCGACCAAGCGGTATCGCGGCACGGCGCAGGGTGCACTGGAAACGCCGGGACGCAGGGCGAGTCCCCGGCGGCGCGCAAGGCTGGGACGGCATCTGGCGATCCGCGTCGCAGTGACGCGGTCGCCAGATAGCCAACGTCACTCAGGCCGGCACGTGCAGCCCCAGCGACTGCGCCGCGGCATCGGCGCCCGGCCGCCAGCCGATCCGGCCCCAGCACGGCATCGCCAGACGCTGGCGCAGCATGCCGATGTTCTCCTCGATGCGCTCCATCTGCGGGTCGACCTCGTTGGCGATCCAGCCGATGCAGTCCAGCCCGTCGGCAGCGATCGCCGCAGCGCTCAGGCGCGCGTGATTGATGCAGCCCAGCCGGATGCCGACCACCAGCACCACGGGCAGCTTGAGCGCACGCACCAGATCGGCCTGGTCCAGATCGGCGCTCAAGGGCGCAGCCCAGCCGCCGACACCCTCCACGACCACCACCTCGGCCTGCGCGCGCAATTGCGCGAAGGCCTGGGCGATCGGCTCCAGCGACAGGGTCACGCCGACATCGGCGGCGGCCAGTTCCGGCGCCAGCGGTGCCGGCAAGGCATAGGGATTGAGGGTGGCGTAATCGGGTTGCGGGGCGCTGGCGGCCTGCAGCGCCAGCGCGTCCTCGTTGCGCCAGCCCTGCGGCGTGTGCTCGCAACCGCTGGCCACCGGCTTCATGCCGACCGCCGTGTGGCCCTGCCTGCGCAGTGCGTGCAGCAGCGCGGTGCTGGCCATGGTCTTGCCGATGCCGGTGTCGGTGCCGGTGACATACAACGCCGGAAGCTGCATGCGTGTGCTCCTGCGGCCGCGCCGCGGTTGCCGTGGGGCGCGCAGCATAGCGTGCGGATCCGAACGCGCGGCTGAGTCGCAATGTCGCTGCGGATGGCCGCTGCTAAACTTCGGCCATGTTCGCAACCTCTTCGCTGACCGGCAGCAAGCCGGAACAATACGCCCAGCTCACCGCCCAGGCCCAGGCCCTGGTGCATGGCGAGCCGGACCGGATCGCCAATGCCGCCAACCTGGCCGCGCTGATCTTCAATGCGTTGCCGTCGCTCAACTGGGCCGGCTTCTATTTCTACGACGGCCGCGAGCTGGTGGTGGGGCCGTTCCAGGGCTTGCCGGCCTGCGTGCGCATTCCGCTGGACAAGGGCGTGTGCGGCGCGGCTGCCAGCACCCGGCAGAGTCAGCGCATTGCCGACGTGGATGCCTTCCCCGGGCACATCGCCTGCGATTCGGCCTCGCGCTCGGAGCTGGTGATTCCGCTGGTCAGGGGCGATGCGCTGATCGGCGTGCTGGATCTGGACAGCCCGGAGCTGGATCGCTTCGACGCCGACGATCAGCGCGGCCTGGAAGCCATTGCCCAGATCTTTGTCGGCGCGCTGACGTGACCACCGAACGGCTGCGCAACATCGGCCCGAAAAGTGCGGCGTGGCTGCGCCAGGTCGGCCTGCGCACGCAGCAGGATCTGCAGGCGGTGGGCGCGGTGGGCGCATTCGTCAAAGTGCGCCGCGCCGGCTTCAAGCCCAGCCTCAACCTGCTGTATTCGCTGGAAGGCGCGTTGACCGACTGCCATTGGCAGGACGTGCCGGAAGCGCGCCGGCACGCCTTGCTGGCCGAATACGAGGCAGCCAGTGCGCTGTTGCCGGTGCGCGGCCGCGCGGTCGGTGGGCCGGTGGAAACCGTGCACTACGCACGCGCCGACAACGACGATACGCACGGCGAGATGGGCCAAGCGGACGACGACACTGCGGACCTGAGCGAAACGCGCGACGATTGAGTGCCTGCGCCGAGGTGTCACCGCTGCATGCGTGCGGCATCAACACTGCGATCCGCAGCAGCGTGCTTGTCGAGCGGGTTCTCCTCGAGCGCCTGCTTGATGGGACGTCATCGACGCGTCGCTGCATCCCGCAACGTTGGCGCAAGCGATGCGCCCAACGTCTGGCCATGGCTGAGGCCTGGCAGCGGTTGATAGTCGGCGGTGAGGCCGGGTAACAACGACAGCAGCACGACGAGGCGTCGGGCGGCCTGTGGATCCGCGCGCGGCCGCCCCGGGCGATCCGGTTTTGCCTTGTTCGCTGGTGGTGCGCCCTCGCCTGCCATCAGCGTCAGCCGACGCCTGGATGGCTGCGTGCCCGCCGAACCCTCCCGTGCATGGTCGACCACACGCTGCGCCTGCTGGACAATAAATCCATCGCCCCACCACAGCGACGGGTCGACCGCGACGTAGTGCTGGAACAGCTGCGGCTGCGTCAGCAACACCTGCAGCACGAACAATCCGCCATACGAATGGCCCCACAGCGTCTGCCGCTGACGGTCCACCGCCACGCGCGCTTCCACCTGCGGGCGGATGGCTGTTGCGATCAGCTGCGCGAACGCCGCCGCACCGCCGGTTCTGCGCTGCGGATCGAGTGGATCGGTTTCCACCCGCCCGTCGCTATAGCGCGCAGGCGTGTAGTCCAGGCTGCGCCCCACCGCATCGATGCGCAATGCGCTGTCGTCGGCGATGAACACCAGCACCGGCGCATCGCCTCGGATAGACAGGCTGTCGAGCAGGCGCTCATCCAGCTCCATCAGCGCGGCATTGCCATCCAGCAGATACACCACCGGATACCCCGCAGCCGGTGGCGCAGCTTTGGGGGTGGCGATGCGCACGCGGTAATGGCGCTGGCCATCGGCCGAATCCAGGCGCAACGCGCTGAACACATACGAGGCACTGGGACGATCGGCGACGGTGCTGCCGATCGTGCGGCTCAGGTCCGGCTGTGCGAACGCCGGCACAGCGCCGGCGATCCACATCAGCGCAGCGGCACACGCAAGCCGCCAACAATGCTGTCGGGTCATTGCACTCCCCTCTTGCGGCGCGCACGTTCGCTCGCGGCGCCGCATCGCTGTCAGAAACCGAAACTCAGGCTCGCCCAAAACGCGCGACCGGGTTCGTTGTAGGTGGCTGCACCCGCCGCGCCGCCGGTATTGTTGGTGCCTTCGCGGAACAGACGGGTGTCGAACAGATTGTCCACACCGACGCCCACGCTGACCTTGCGGGTGATCCGGTAACGCGCACTGACGCCCCACAAGTCATAGGGGTCGCGCGAGTCGGGGGCGATGGCGCCGCCGCTGGTGCTCGATTGCGTGGCCGACTCCTGCTTGCCGTAGAAGGTCCCGGTGAGCAGCAGCGACAAGGCCTGGGTCGGCTGCCAATCCAGCGTGGTGTTGACGGTGTATTCGGGGATCACCGACAGCGGTTGATCGGTCGCGGTGTTCTTGTTCTCGATCATGTAGGTGACATTGGTGTTCCACTTCAGCTCGCGGCCCTGCTCGCCCAGCAGCGGCAACGTGAGATTGCCTTCCACACCCTGCACGATCGCTTCCGATGCATTGGTCCACTGGAATACCTGCCCGCGCCGGTCGACGGTGATACCGACCGGCGTCATGCCGGCGACGATCTTGTTGTCGTAGGCGTTATGGAAGTACGTCAGCGAGGCGTGGTGACCGGTTTGCGGTGCCCACTCGATGCCGATCTCCTCGTTGATGCTGGTCTCCGGATCGAGGTTGTCGTTGCCCTGGATATAGCAGCCCGAACCAAGATTGGGGAACAGCACCGGGCAGCCATTGCCGCGTGTGTAATACAGATAATTGGCGTTGGACTGGTACAGGTTGGGCGCCTTGAAGGCGCGCGCGATGCCGCCCTTGAGCAACCAGTCGTCGCTGAGTTTGTACTGCACGTTGAGGCTGGGGCTGAGGTTGTTGCCAAACTGGCTGTGGTGATCCAGCCGCAGACCGGGCGTCAGCGTCAGCCGCTCGCTGGCGTAGATGTTGTCTTCCAGATACACCGCGCTGAGCGTGGCCTCGCTGCGTGGGCTGCGCGTGCCATTGGCAAGACCGGGAAAGCCGCCGCCGGCGCTCACCGTCTGCGACATCGAATACGCATCGCTGAGGCGGCTCTGCCGGCGCTCGAAGCCCAGCGTCAGTACCTGCTCGGCCCAGGCCTGCAACGGCATGTTGAACTCGCCGTCGATGTTGAGATTGTCGAGCGTGGCGGTGGAATTGAGCAGGCTGGCGGCAATGGAGCCTTCGGGGCCGCCGGCCAAGCCTTCGTTGAGGCGGGTATTGTCGGTGCCTTCATAGGCGGCGGTGAGGCGCGAGGTACCGAGCGCCCAGGTGCCGCGATGGGTCAGCGAGGCGGTGCGGCGGATCATGGTGTTGGTTTCGCTGCCGAACAGTGCGCCCAGATCGGCACCGGCCAGGCCATCGGCGCTGACCGCACGATCACCGGCGTACAGATTGCCCTGGCGGCTGAAGCCGGCATCGAGTTCGATCACCTGGCCTTCCATCGGATCCCAGCGCAGCAGGCCGTTGATGTCCTTGTTGCGCACGCCCTCGCGCCCGGCCGGCGGCACCGCGGCGGCACTGCTGGCAAAGCGGCGATTGAGCTCCAGCGAATCCGGATCGGTCTTGTTGAGGTTTCCATACAGGCGGAACGAGAACGTGTCGCTCAGCGGCCCGCTGAGCTGGAAGCCGGCACGCTGGCCACCGCCTTCGGCACTGTGCTGTGGCACCAGGCCGAACACCGTCATCGAACCGGTCAGGTCGCCGGTCGGCTTCTTGGTGATGATGTTGACCACACCGCCGGAGGCACCGGATCCGTAACGTGCCGCGGCCGGGCCGCGCAGCACTTCGATACGCTCCACCGCTTCGGCCGGTACCCAGTTGGTGTCGCCGCGCGTATTGCGCTCGCCGCTGCGGCCCATGCGCACCGCATCGCGCGATCCCACCGGCTTGCCGTCGACCAGGATCAGCGTGTTTTCCGGGCCCATGCCGCGCAGATCGATCTGGCGGTTGTTGCCGTACTGGCCGGAGGCGCTGTTGCCGGTGAGGTTGACGCCCGGCATGGTGCGCAGCAATTGCGACAGATCGTTGACCGGTGGGCGCCGTTCGATATCTTCGGCGGTGATCACCGATGACCCCAAGGCCTGGCGTGCGATCTGCGCGGCGGTGACGTGCACGGTGTCCAGCGACTGCGGCTCGGCCGCGTCTTCGGCCGACGCGCTGCAGATGCAGCTGCCGCAACCGAGAGCAATGGCCAGCACCAGCTGACGGTGGGACAACACGGGACGACGTGCAGGCGCAGACATCCATGACCGGCGTGATGCGGACATTCTCAAACCTCTCGACAGGAGATGGACCTCTGGCGACGGCTTGAGGTGACACGATGGGGGTGATGCATGCAGCGCCGCGCACGACGTGCATGCGCGGCGCTGACGCAGTCAAACTTGTCCGCGCATTCTACACAGATGCGATTCATTCTCAAATCGAAACGCTGCGCTTTCATGGCCACACGCGGGCATTGCCGCTTCCGGCAGCGCAGACGTCACCAATGACGCACACCGGTGGGGAACTGTACGCGTTAGCTGGCCGACGATGCGGCCAGCGTGCGAAAGGCCTTCATTCAAGGCGACAAATGCCGCCAGCCGATGGTGGTATTGGTTGCTTCACCGCCGTGCGGACGATGCCTGCACCCGCGCTGGCAACACTGCGCGTCTTACTTCAGCGCCAGCAATTGCCGCATGTCATCGATGATGGCCACGGCACCGGCGCTCTGCACATCGAAGCCGCGCAGATAGCCGTAACGCACCATCGCCAGCGGCATTGCCGCGGCGTTTGCAGCCGCCGCGTCGGTGGCCGAATCGCCGACCATCAGGCATTGCTGCGGTGTGCGCCCGAACTGTTTGGCCAGGTGCAGCAGCGGCGCTGCATCGGGTTTGCGCTGCGGCAGCGAATCGCCACCGAGCACACTGCTGAAATGCGCGGCGATGCCCAGGTGCTCCAGCAGCGGCGCGATGAAGCGCGCGGGCTTGTTGGTGCACAGCGCCAGCGTGGCGCCGGCCTCGCGCAGGCCGGCCAATGCCTCGGCAACACCGGGATACAGCTGCGGGTTGTGCAGCAGGCTGGCCTGGTAGTGGCGCATCATCAGCGGCATCTCAGTATCGGCATCGTGGGTGCCGCCGGCTTCGCGCAAGGCGGTGGCGAGCAGCACCTGCACGCCTTCGCCGATCCAGCTGCGGATCGTCGCCTCGCTGAACTGCTGCAGCCCGAGTTCCTGCAAGGTGGCATTGAGCGCTTCGGCGATATTGGGTGCACTGTCCACCAGCGTGCCATCCAGGTCGAAGATCACCAGCGGATACGGAAACATGCGCACAGTCTCGTTGGGGGAGCGGCCTGCAGTGTACGAGCTGCGGGATTCAGGGCGCGTCACCGTGGCGCGATGCGAACGGCCGATGCCAGCATCGATGCCTGCGTGGCTGCAGTCATCGCTGCATGCACCACACGCCGCGGCCGCGGTGCAGCAGCCATGCCGCCACGCACTCACTGCGCCGGCGGCATGTCGCCGAACAACTCGCCCTGCACCGCGCCCTCTTCCGCGTCGCTGAAACCGCTCAATCCCACCCCGACCAGGCGATAGCGCGTGTCGTCGGGCAACTCCACGCGCCGGGTCAGCGCCAGCGCGATCTCCGCCAATGCCTCCAGCGAAGTCGGTGGCTGATCTGGCGTGTACGAGCGGGTCAGGATGCGGAAGTTGGAGGTCTTCAACTTGAGGACCACGGTGCGCCCGATGCGCTCGGTGCGGCGCGTGGCCAGCCAGGTCTTTTCAGCCAGGCGCAGGATGTGCGGATCCAGTGCCTCCAGCGCGATGTCCTCGCTGAAGGTATCTTCCGAGGACACCGATTGCACCTCCTGATCCGGCTCGACCGGGCGCTCGTCGATGCCGCGTGCGCGGCGGTACAGGCTCTGCCCGAAGCTGCCGAAATGCGCTTGCAGCTCTTCCAGGGGACGCAGCCGCAGATCGCTGACGGTGACGATCCCCAACGCGGCCAACTTGCCATCCATCACCTTGCCCACGCCGGGAATGCGGTTGACCGGCAGCGGCAGCAGGAACGCATCGACACGACTGGGCGCGATGACGAACTGCCCGTCGGGCTTGCGCCAATCCGAGGCGATCTTGGCCAGGAACTTGTTCGGTGCGATGCCGGCCGATGCGGTGAGCTGGGTTTCCTCGCGGATCTGGCTGCGGATCAGTTGCGCGATTTCGGTGGCCAGCTGCATGCCGGTCTTGGCTTGCGTGACATCCAGATAGGCCTCGTCCAGGGACAGCGGCTCGACCAGATCGGTGTGGCGATGGAAGATCTCGCGCACCTGCCGCGACACCGCCTTGTAGCGCGCAAAATCCGGCGGCACGAATACCGCATCCGGACACAGGCGCTCGGCACGCAGCGCCGGCATGGCCGAACGGATGCCATAGGTGCGCGCTTCGTACGAGGCCGCGCACACCACCGAGCGCGCACCGCGCCAGGCCACCACCACCGGCTTGCCGCGCAGCGATGGATCGTCACGTTGCTCCACGGACGCGTAGAACGCATCCATGTCCACGTGCACGATCTTGCGCATCAAGCTGGCATCTCTCCGAAAACGTCGGGCCATGATAAATCAGCCGCGTCCCACGTCTTGCGCCGCGCCATCGCGCAAGCCCGGGCGCGAACGGACGCGAGCGCTGGCGGGACGCTCTACTGCGTCTGCCCGGGCGCCGATCCACGCCGAGCAGGCATGCCTGACCGCGTTCCGCTGAATGCCGTGATCCGCGTTGGACCCTGTCTGCCACACATGCTTGCCGCACTGCGCAACCGGCTGAAAACAGCACGCATGCGTACGGATAAAACGTTTGATTGAACCGCGCGCCCTCATGCACCCTTGCCGGCCTCGCCTTTCGCTTCTTGCAGGAAACGTTCGTCATGACTCGTCAAAGTGCGTACTCGCGCGACCAATTGCTGGCCAGCGCGCGCGGGGAATTGTTCGGACCCGACAGTGCCCGCCTGCCCAACGACCCGATGCTGATGTTCGACCGCATCACCGAGATCAACGACAGCGGCGGCGCGCATGGCAAGGGCCTGATCCGCGCAGAACTCGACGTGCGCCCGGACCTGTGGTTCTTCGGCTGCCACTTCATCGACGACCCGGTGATGCCCGGCTGCCTGGGCCTGGACGCGATGTGGCAGCTGACCGGCTTCTTCCTCACCTGGATCGGCGCAACGGGCCGCGGCCGCGCACTGGGCTGCGGCGAGGTCAAGTTCACCGGCCAGGTGTTGCCGAGCGCGAAATTGGTCAGTTACGAAATCGATATCAGCCGCGTGATCAACCGCAAGCTGGTGATGGCCCAGTCCGATGCACGCATGCTGGTGGACGGGCGCGAAATCTACACGGCCAACGATCTGCGCGTGGGCATGTTCACTTCAACGGAGAATTTCTGATGCGTCGCGTCGTCGTCACCGGAATGGGCATCACTTCCTGCCTGGGCAATGATCTGGACACCGTCTCCAGCGCCTTGCGCGAGAGCCGCTCGGGCATCACCGCATTGCCCGATCATGCCGACGCCGGCCTGCGCAGCCAGGTCGGCGGTGCGGTGGCGCTGGATCTGGACAGCCTGATCGACCGCAAGCTCAAACGCTTCATGGGCGATGCCTCGGCCTACGCCTACCTGGCGATGCGCGATGCGATCGCCGATGCCGGACTGGATGCCGAGCAGGTCAGCGACCTGCGCACCGGCCTGATTGCCGGCTCCGGTGGCGGGTCCAGCCAGTGGCAGGTGGAAACCGCCGATCTGCTGCGCAACCGTGGCGTGCGCAAGGTCGGCCCGTACATGGTGCCGCGCACGATGTGTTCGTCGGTCTCCGCTTCGTTGGCGACCGCGTTCAAGATCCGTGGCCTGAGCTATTCGCTGTCGGCCGCGTGTGCGACCTCGGCGCATTGCATCGGCGCGGCCGCGGACCTGATCCGGCACGGCGCGCAGGATGTGATGTTCGCCGGCGGCGGCGAAGAACTGCACTGGACCATGAGCGTGATGTTCGATGCGATGGGCGCGCTGTCCACCGGCTTCAACGATCGCCCCGCCGTGGCCTCGCGGCCCTACGATGCGCAGCGCGACGGCTTTGTCATCGGCAGCGGCGGCGGCATGCTGGTGCTGGAAGACTATGATCACGCCATCGCGCGTGGCGCACGCATCCATGCCGAACTGCTCGGCTATGGCGTGACCTCCGATGGCGCCGACATGGTGGCGCCCAGCGGCGAAGGTGCGGTGCGCTGCATGCACATGGCCATGCAGGGCCTGACGCAGCCGATCGACTACCTCAACACGCACGGCACCTCCACGCCGCTGGGCGATGTGACCGAGTTGGGCGCGGTGCGCGAGGTGTTCGGCGACAACGTCCCGCCGCTGTCCTCGACCAAGGCGTTGTCCGGCCATTCCTTGGGCGCGGCCAGCGTGCACGAGGCGATCTACAGCCTGCTGATGCTGCGCGACGGCTTCATGGCCGGCTCGGCGCATATCGACGAACTCGACCCGCGCGCCGAAGGCTTCCCGATCCTGCGACAGACCCAGGACGCCACGTTGAACACGGTGATGTCCAACAGCTTCGGCTTCGGCGGCACCAACGCAGCGCTGGTGTTCGGCCGGGTGTGAGGGCGCGGCGCCGGGCGCCGCGCGGAATTGGGAATTGGGGATTTGTGCCGAGAGATCGCTCTCGCCACTCCCCAATCCCGATTCCCCACTCCCGGTTCAGCCCGCCATGCCGTTGTGCCGCAGCAATGCGTCGATGCTCGGCGCGCGCCCCCGGAAGGCGCGGAAGTTGTCGGCCGCGCTGCGGCTGCCACCACGCGACAGCACTTCATGGCGGAAGCGCGCGCCGGTATCGGCCACCTGCTCGGGCGCTTCTTCGAAGGCAGCGTAGGCATCGGCGCTGAGCACTTCGGCCCACTTGTAGCTGTAGTAACCGGCTGCATAACCGCCGGCGAAGATATGGCTGAACTGGTGCGGGAAGCGATTCCATGTCGGCGGGCGGTTGACCGCCACCTCGTCGCGCACGCGCTCGATCAGCTGCAGCACGTTGTCCTGGGTCGGGTCGAAGCTGCTGTGCAGCTGCATGTCGAACAACGCAAATTCCAGCTGGCGCACGGTGAACATGCCGCTCTGGAAATTGCGTGCGGCCAGCAGCCGGTCGAACAGGTTGCGCGGCAGCGGCTCGCCGGTCTGCACGTGCGCGGTCATCGCCTGCACGCGCTCCCATTCCCAGCAGAAGTTCTCCATGAACTGGCTCGGCAGTTCCACCGCGTCCCATTCCACGCCGTTGATACCGGCCACGCCCAACTCGCCGATGCGCGTCAGCAACTGATGCAGGCCGTGGCCCATTTCATGGAACAGCGTGGTGACCTCGCCATGCCGGAACGTGGCCGGCGTATCGCCACTGCCACGGCCGAAGTTGCACACCAGATACACCAGCGGCGTCTGCACGCCGTTGACGGTGTCGCGGCGGTTGCGGCAATCGTCCATCCACGCACCGCCGCGCTTGCCTTCGCGCGCGTACAGGTCCAGATAGAACTGGCCGACCAGCTCGCCCTGCGCATCTTCCAGACGATAGAAGCGCACATCCGCATGCCAGACCGGCGCGCGATCGGGCTTGACGATCAGGCCGTACAGGCTGTGGATCACATCGAACAGACCGGCCAGCACCTTGGGCTCGGTGAAGTACTGCTTTACCTCCTGCTCGGAGAAGCTATAGCGCGCCTGCTTGAGTTTCTCTGAGGCATAGGCCAGATCCCAGGCCTGCAGTTCGTCCAGGCCAAGTTCGTCGCGGGCGAAGGCTTCGAGCTCGGCACGGTCGCGTTGCGCATACGGCCTGGCGCGCACTGCCAGATCGCGCAGGAAGCCCATCACTTCATCCGGGCTTTGCGCCATCTTGGTGGCGACCGAATACTCCGCGTAACTGGCAAAGCCGAGCAGCTGCGCCAGTTCGGCGCGCAGGGCCAGGATACGATCGATATTGGCGCTGTTGTCCAGCGCGGCATCGCCGAACTCGGAGGCGCGCTCGGCGTTGGCGCGATACAGCCGCGCGCGCAACTCGCGATTGTCCGCATCGGTCTGCACCGGCAGATAGCACGGCATCTGCAAGGTCAGCTTCCAGCCCGGCACGCCGTCCTTTTCCGCGGCCGCGCGTGCAGCAGCGACCACCTCGGCCGGCAAACCAGACAGCTCGGTTGCGTCCTCGCTCACGTACGACCATGCATCGGTGGCATCGAGCACGTTCTGCGAAAACTTGGCGGCCAGTGCGGACAGTTCTTCCTGGACCTGCGCAAACCGCGCCTTGGACGCATCATCCAGCTCGGCACCGCCGAGGCGGAAATCGCGCAGCGCGTTCTCCAGCACCTTGCGCCGCGCGGCGTCGTAGTGCGCCGCTTCCGGCGCTTCGGCCAGCGCCTTGTACTGCGCATACAGCGCCAGGTTCTGCGCCAGCGCACTGCCGAAGCGGCTGAGCTTGGGCAGATTGCTGTTGTAGGCCTCGCGCAGTTCCGGCGTATTGACCACCGCCTGCAGATGGCCGACCTGGCCCCAGGCACGCCACAGCCGCTCGGTAGCATCGTCCAGCGGCACCACGAAGCTGTCCCAGCTGACCGGGCTGACCTGCTCGGCCGCTTTCACCGCGGCCTCGGCCTCGGCCAGCAGTTGATCAATTGCCGGGCCCACGTGTTCGGGGCGGATCGCATCGAAGGACGGCAGTCCGGACAGGTCGAGCAGCGGGTTGGTCATGAGGCGCTCCGGCGATGGACTGGATCAGGAATCAGGGCGAGGGGTGGCAGACGCTGCCAGAGGCAGCGGTTTTGCCAGCAGCTGATCGGATATGGCGGTCATTCCAGCGCCGCACAAGGCAGCGCAGGCAAGTCGCCGCCGTTGACGGCGATGGCAATGGCCGCATCGCTGTCGGTGACGTCGATGTCGCGCGCCACGTACCAGGCCGGGTCGTAATAGCTGTGCGCATAGCGCTCGCCGGCATCGCACAGGATGGTGACGATGGAGCCGCTGCGGCCGGCCTGGCGCATGCGCTGGGCAGCCTGCAGCACGCCGACGAAGTTGGTGCCGGTGGAGCCACCGACGCGGCGGCCGAGCGTGGCGCTGACATGGCGCATGGCGGCCAGGCTCAGGGCGTCGGGCACCTTGATCATCACGTCCACGCAGCTGGCGATGAAGCTGGACTCCACCCGCGGGCGGCCGATGCCTTCGATGCGCGAGCCGCCGGTGATGGCCAACTCCTTGGGGCACTGCCCGTCCACCGCGCGGCAATAGCCGTCGAAGAACACCGACACTTCCGGGTCGGCGCAGAGGATGCGGGTGGCGTGGCGCCGGTAACGCACATAGCGGCCGAGCGTGGCGCTGGTGCCGCCGGTGCCGGGGCTGCAGACGATCCAGTCGGGAATCGGATGCGGCTCCTCGGCCAACTGCTTGAAGATCGATTCGGCGATGTTGTTGTTGGCGCGCCAGTCGGTGGCGCGCTCGGCGTAGGTGAACTGGTCCATGAAGTGGCCGCCGGTCTCGCGCGCGAGCTGGTGCGAGGCGCTGTCCAGATCGCAGGCACGCTCGACCAGATGGCAGCGGCCGCCCTGGAATTGAATCGCGGCGATCTTTTCCGGCGAGGTCGAGGCCGGCATCACCGCGATGAAGGGGACTCCCAGCAGCCGCGCGAAATAGGCCTCGGAAATGGCGGTCGAGCCACTGGAGGCCTCGATCACCGGCCGCCCGGCACGCAGCCAGCCGTTGGTCAGCGCGTACAGGAACAGCGAGCGCGCCAGCCGGTGCTTGAGGCTGCCGGTCGGGTGGCTGGACTCGTCCTTGAAATACAGGTCGATGCCCGGAAAACCCGGCAGGTCCATCGGAATCAGATGGGTGTCGGCCGAACGGTTGAAATCGGCCTCGATCTTCTGGATGGCGGCGGCCACCCACTGGCGCTGCGACATGGCAGGACTGTGCGGCGAAGGAAGCGTCAATTCTACCGCTGCCGGGCGCGCGGCCACGGCCGGCGGGTCATCGGGCGGACAGCTGGGAGCCGGTGCTATGCTCGTGGCACCCGACTGCCCGCCCTGACTGCCCGTGCTGCGTTGCCTGCTCCGCCTGCTGCTGTGCCTGTGCCTGGTTGCCAATACGGCCACCGGCGCGTGGGCGTCGGTGGGCATGGCGCTGCCGGAGATGGCGTCGGCCGGGACGGTTGCGACCGCGTCGATGGCGCACGCGCCCATGTCGGCCGCGATGCCGTGCCATGCCGACATGCCGCCGCCCGCTGCGGCGCATCCCCCCGATAAAACCCGGCACGCGCACGCGGCCGACTGCTGCAAGCTGGGCAGCTGCGACTGCCTGCAGCACTGCAGCCTCGCCTTGCTGACCCTGCCTGCGGTACCCGCCGGCCTGCCTGGCCGCGCCACCCTGCCTGCCACCCTGGCCGAAGGGCGCGGCAGTCCAGTGCCCGAGCAACCGGTTCGACCTCCCATCGCCTGAGCGCTGACGGCCTTGGCCGTCATCGGGCCCGCGCGCTTGCTGCGCGGGGTTTCTAAGCGATGCGATGCGTCCGCCTTCATCGGTGGGCCGCAGCGGAGATGTCATGTCTTTCGATCCCAATTGTTTCGATCCACCCTCCAACGGCGGCCTGAGCCGGCGCCGCTTCGTTCAGGGCATGGCCCTGGGCGGTGTTGCCGCCACCACCGGCCTGTGGCGCAGCGATGCGCGTGCGTCCAACCCGGTGAGCACGCCGGTCCTGCGCGGCAGCAGCCAGACGCTGCAGATCGGCCGCATGCCGGTCAACCTCACCGGGCGCCGCCGCCCCGCCATCACCGTCAACCAGAGCCTGCCGGCCCCCACGCTGCGCTGGCGCGAAGGCGACACGGTCAGCGTGCGCGTGCGCAACGCGCTGGCCGACCAACCCACCTCGGTGCACTGGCACGGCCTGTTGCTGCCGGCCAACATGGACGGCGTGCCGGGGATGAGTTTCGACGGCATCGCGCCGGGCCAGGAGTACCACTACCGCTTCATGCTGCGCCAGTCCGGCACCTACTGGTATCACAGCCATTCGATGTTTCAGGAACAGGCCGGCCTGTACGGCGCGATCGTCATCGACCCGCTGACACCGCCGCCGTATCGGCACGATCGCGAGCATGTGGTGCTGCTCTCGGACTGGACCGACCTGGACCCGGCCGCGCTGTTCCGGCGGCTCAAGCAGATGCCCAGCCACGACAATTACGCGCAGCGCACGGTGGGCGATTTCCTGCGCGATGCGCGCGACGACGGCCTGCGCGCAACGCTGGCCGACCGCGGCATGTGGGGGCGCATGCGCATGACCCCGACCGACCTGTCCGACGTCAACGCCAACACCTACACCTACCTGCTCAACGGCGTCGCCCCGGCCGGCAACTGGACCGGCCTGTTCAGGCCAGGCGAAAAGGTACTGCTGCGTTTCATCAACGGCTCGTCGATGACCTACTTCGACATCCGTATCCCCGGCCTGCGCATGACCGTGGTGGCCGCCGACGGCCAGTACGTGCATCCGGTCAGCGTGGACGAGCTGCGCATTGCGGCAGCCGAGACCTTCGACGTGCTGGTCGAGCCCATCGGCCAGGACGCGTTTACCTTGTTCGCGCAGGACATGGGCCGCACCGGATTCGCCTGCGGCACGCTGGCGGTGCGGCATGGGCTGCAGGCACCGATTCCCGCGCTGGATCCACGCGCGATCCTCACCATGCAGGACATGGGGCACGGCGATGGCATGGCGCATGCAGGTCACGCCATGCAGGGCGCCGACACGCCGCACAGCGACCCGCATGCGGCACACGCGATGGCAATGCCGATGCCAGCCGCACAGATGCACGGGCATGCAAGCGGCGATGCGCAGCGCAAGACACCGCACCACCCTGCCAGCGAAGACGGCAACCCGCTGATCGACATGCGCAGCAATGCCACTTCACCGCGCCTGGACGATCCCGGGGTTGGCCTGCGCGACAACGGCCGCCGGGTGCTGCGCTACGCCGACCTGCACAGCCTGTTCGAGGATCCGGATGGGCGCGAACCCGGGCGCGAGATCGAACTGCATCTGACCGGGCATATGGAAAAATTCGCCTGGTCGTTCGACGGCATCGCCTTCGCCTCGGCAGAGCCCTTGCGGCTGCAGTACGGCGAGCGGCTGCGCATCGTGCTGGTCAACGACACCATGATGCAGCACCCCATCCATCTGCACGGCATGTGGAGCGACCTGGAAGACGCCGATGGCAATTTCCAGGTGCGCAAGCACACCATCGACATGCCGCCCGGCACACGCCGCAGCTATCGCGTCCGCGCCGATGCGCTGGGCCGCTGGGCCTACCACTGCCATCTGCTGTACCACATGGAAGCGGGCATGATGCGCGAAGTGCGGGTGGAGGCATGAGTACGCTACGGATGCAATACATGGCGCTGCTCGCGCTGTTGTTGAGCGCATCGGCCACTGCACAGGAGCATCAGCATGCGGCGATGGAGTCATCCGCGCATGCCGACGGCGCACATGCAATGCAGATAGCCGACCAGGCAACGGCGGCCCAGCCGCAGACATCCATCGCAACGGAGGCATCGCCGCCATCCGCGCAGCAGAGCGCAGAGGCGATGCAGATGGAGCATGCGCAGATGCAGCACGCGCAGCACTCCAGCACTGCATCGGCAAACGCTGCTGACAGCACGCCTGCGCAACGCCCGGTACAGGCCGACGTTTCGGCAGCGCCGACATCGATGCACCACGCAGGCATGCAGCACGCCGATGTCCAGCACGCCGCACACCAGACCTCTGCAAATCCACAACTGGACCACACCCGGCAATCACAGGCAGACAGCGACCACGATGCAATGGATCATGCATCGATGGATCATGCGTCGATGCAGCACGGGCAACAGCACGGGGCGATGGATCACTCCGACATGGAGCACGCGCCGCATGCCGAAGCGGTGACGCAAACGCCGGCATCGCCCGGCACCGGCGCACTGCCACGTACGCCGATCCCCGAGCCCACTGCCGAGGAGATCGCGGCGGCATTGGCCCCCTTGCAGCACCATGCGATGCACGCGCCAGGCATCAATCACTACGTGTTGCTGGATCGACTGGAAGCCTTCGACACCACGCGCGGCAGTGGCCAGGACTGGGAAGCGCGCGCCTGGATCGGCGGCGATATCGACCGGCTCTGGTTGCGCAGCGAAGGCGAGCGGCAGGACGGGCGCACGCAGGCCGCATCGGTGGAGGCGTTCTATGGCCACGCCATCTCGCCGTGGTGGGACCTGCTGGTCGGCGCACGTCAGGACATCGGAGCGGGTGAGCATCGCCGTTGGGCCGCCTTCGGCGTGCAGGGCCTGGCGCCCTACAAGTTCGAGACTGAAGCCACGCTCTATGTCGGCAGCGGCAGCCGCGCGGCATTACGCCTGGAAGGCGAATACGAGGTGCTGCTCACCAACCGGCTGATCCTGCAACCACGCGTGGAAGCCGATATCGCCCTCACCGACGATGACCGGCGCGGCGTCGGCAGCGGGCTGGAGCAGGTCGAGGTGGGCCTGCGGCTACGCTACGAAATCACCCGCCGCTTCGCGCCCTACATCGGCTGGGTGCACAGCCGCAGTTTCGGCGACACCGCCCGCCGCGCCGCGATCGACGATGAGCCTGCACGCGACAGCCGGTTTGTTGCCGGCCTGCGCATCTGGTTCTGAGGACAACCGCTGTGCGCATGGGCCTGACCGTTCGTATTCGGATGCAGGCCCATGCCACGGCCTTGAACAGCACAGTTCGTGCCGCCGCGCGCGATCAATCAGATAGCGGCGCGGCCAGACCGCCGACGCGCACGGTGCAGACATGCCGACAACCATTGCCCCGCTAACATCCACCTCCAGTGCAGCCTGACTTGCCCCCGCATTCCATTGAGGAGACCGCAATGCCTTTGACCGACCTGCAACACGTCCCCGGCGCCAGCGCCGCACCTGCCGACACCGCCGGTTTCGTGTTCAACCACACCATGCTGCGCGTCAAGGATGCGCAGCGGTCGCTGGATTTCTACACGCGCGTGCTGGGCTTCCGCCTGCTGGACGCACGTGATTTTCCGGATGCGCAGTTCAGCCTGTACTTCCTGGCCCTGCTGCCCGACGGCACCGCGATCCCCGACGACGATGCCGCGCGTCGGCTGTGGATGGCCGGCATCCCCGGCGTGCTCGAACTCACCCACAACCACGGCACCGAAACCCAGGACGGCCCGGTCTACCACGACGGCAACAGCGAGCCGCGCGGCTTCGGCCACATCTGCATCTCGGTGCCCGACATCCACGCCGCCTGCGCACGTTTCGACAGCCTCAACGTGCCGTACCAGAAACGCCTGGAAGACGGCCGCATGAAGCACCTGGCCTTCATCAAGGACCCGGACGGCTACTGGGTGGAGATCATTTCCAATACGCCGCTGGCGTAACCCATAACAAAATGCCCGGGGTTCCCGGGCATTCTTGTTTCAGGCACATGCACTGTCGGTATTTCGCTTTCGAGCGGGGTATATCGGCAGAGAACGCCCACCCGGTTGGATGCGCGCAGCGCACTTCCAGCGGCTAACGCAACCTAGCGCGCGGTCATCAGGTGGGCGCGGACGGCGCGCTCAGACCCGGAATGATACGAGTGGCACATGCCGACTCCGAGCACCGGCCGCGCCCGCCTGACAGCGGCGCAGTAGTTTTGGTAGATCTTCCCAGATGCAGGCGCCATCCTGCGGCATGACGCGTTGCCTCAATTGGAGGTGGCAACTGCCTCTCTATCCGGGAACCACTGCGGTAACTGCTCGGCAAATTTTGCGGCGCATTCCTCGCTGTAGGCCTGCGCGGCCTGCTTGACCAGCGCGTAGTCGTTTGCCTCCCACTCCTCGAGCGATGCGGTGCGCGGTGTGGGCGCGCACTCCAGATTGACCGGACTCGCCTTGCGCTTCAACAGTCCCGAGCGTTCACCGCCGATCGTCACCGCGTAACGCAGCTCGTAGGGCGACTTGGTATCGGCCACGCTCTGGTAGACGAGCAGCCAGTCGGACATCAGGACCTGCAGCGGGAACGGTTCCGCCGGCAGTGCTGCCGGATGCCCGGTGAAGTAGCTCTTCAGGCGCGCATTGACCGCATCGCGCTGCAGTTGATAGCCGGGATTGCCCACGCCCTCCATCTTTTCGCCTTTCAGCTGCCCCTTGCCGAAGGCCGACACTGCGACGCCGCGTGTGAGCAGGCTGGTGGCGATCTGCAGGCCCACCACTGCCCCGGTGTGCCCGCGCCGCACCACGCGCAACATTTCGTCGCCGTTGGGCAGGCCGTTGGACCCCACGCGCATGCTGGCATGCAACGGCAGCTGCAACGCCCAATCCGCCGATGGTGTAATGGCTGCGTCGGTATCGCCCTGCGTCTGTGCGGAGGGCTGTTGCTGTGTCTCGGCGACCGACAGCGTGCCGGCAACTGCAGCCGCGGCATAGGTCGTTGCCGTCGAAAAATCGCCGTTGGCAAATGCGGGCACCACTGCCACCGCCTCGGCACCACGGGTGGCGGTACAGAACGCGCTGGAGGCACGCATCTGCACTTCATGAAATGCGATGCCGTTGACTTGATGCACGGCCGCATCCTGGCCGTACTGCGCAACCAGCCTGGCAACGATGGCGTCCTGCTCGACAGGCTGCTGGCCGCAGACCTTGGCCGCAGCGATGCGCGACCAGGCGAACTGCAGCGCCGGATCCCACCCCATCGCGTCTTCGCCAACGAAGCCGTGGTCGTAGTGATAGGCATAGATGGCCGGGTCGATGTCCTGCAAGGTCATGCCGCCCACGCCCGCATAACCGGGCGGAACATCGCTGGCCATTGCGGCGCCGCTCAGCACCGAGATCGCCACTGCAATTAATGCTTTCATGGATTCCTTCCCCTGGAGAGCGTCGCATTGCGTGTCCCCCACGCAATGCGACATGACACTGTCAGATCGCGCGGACAGCGATCAACGACACAGTGCTTTGGTCCATCAGACAACGGTCCGCAGTCGGCTAGAACGCTCAGTTGCGAACTTAGTGTGAGCGCATCATGCGCAATTGGCAGTCGGGGCGGTCCCCACAGCTGTAGGGACCGCCCCGGAAGTGACGCTTATCTAGGCATGCAGCAGCCCGCCGTGACTGCGCTGCCACTCGCGCGGCGGGCGCAGCGCCGCAAGCGTGCGGACCAACTCGCGATAGGTGGCGGCCAACTGCGCGAACAGACCCGCATCGCTGTAACGCGTGTCGGCTACTTCGAAATACGCGCCGCGGCCCAACGCGATGAAGTAATCGACGCTGAGCCGCCGGCGCTGCGCAATCCCGGGAAACAGGCCTGCAATCAGCAGGCATTGATCTCCGATGTCGCGCAATGCATCGGCCCGCAGACTGCCGATCTGGTCGTGCGCGTGCAACCAGGCCAGGGCCTGCGTGCGCGAAAACAGCTGCGCATCGCGCTGCAGGCGCAGCAACACGAAAACCAGATAATGCTCGCGCGATTCGTCCAGCGGCTGTGCAATCCGCTGCCCCGCCTCACGTACCAACGCCTGCCACAATTCCGCCGGCGCGCCCTGTTTGAAAGACTCGTGCATACGTCCTCCTGCGTGATGGGACCCTCGCAGGAAGCGTATGCATAACCTGGGCCATCGCGTTGGCAGCCGGAGCAGCAGTCTGCCAAGCTTGGGTTGCTGCGGCACCGGCAGCGACCCGGGCACGTTGCGAAACACGCCTCCACGCGGACACTGGGCGATACCGACGCGGGGCCCCAGCAACGCCACCGATGTCCGCAGGCTGCAGGCAATCGCGACAAAGAAACAGGGCGGGCAGTCGTTGGGCATGCGCACCGAGCCACAGCGCATGCAGGGAGATGCCGCACCCGGCGGCCGCGACGCTGATCGCGGCGAGCGCAGCCCCCTCGATCGGCCGCGCTACTCCACCGTCACCGATTTGGCCAGGTTACGCGGCTTGTCCACGTCCGTGCCGCGCGCCAGTGCGGTGTGGTAGGCCAGCAACTGCACCGGGATGGTGTGGATCACCGGCGACAGCACGCCGGCGTGGCGCGGGGTGCGGATCACGTGCACGCCTTCGGACTCGCTGAAGTGGCTGTCCTGATCGGCGAACACGAACAGCTCGCCGCCACGGGCGCGCACTTCCTGCATGTTGGATTTGACCTTTTCCAGTAGGCGATCGTTCGGCGCGATCACCACCACCGGCATCGCCGCGTCCACCAGGGCCAGCGGGCCGTGCTTCAACTCGCCGGCCGGATACGCCTCGGCGTGGATATAGGAGATTTCCTTGAGCTTGAGCGCGCCTTCCAGCGCGATCGGGTAATGCAGGCCGCGGCCGAGAAACAATGCGTTTTCCTTGGCCGAAAAACGCTCGGCCCAGGCCATGATCTGCGGCTCCAGATTCAGCGCGTGCTGCACGCTGCCCGGCAGGAAGCGCAGCTGCTCCAGATACTCCGCTTCCTCGGCCTCGCTGATGCGCCCCTGCAACTTGCCCAGCACCATGGTGAGCTGGAACAACACCGCCAGCTGGGTGGTGAACGCCTTGGTCGAGGCCACGCCGATCTCGGCGCCGGCACGTGTGTAGCAGACCAGTTCGCTGGCGCGCGGAATCGCGCTTTCGGGCACGTTGCAGATCGACAAGGTGTGCAGGTGCCCCAGCGATTTGGCGTATTTCAACGCCTCCATCGTGTCCAGCGTTTCGCCGGACTGGGAGATGGTGACGATCAGGTGCCTGGGATTGGCGTACGCCGCGCGGTAGCGGTATTCGCTGGCGATCTCCACGCTGCACGGCAGCCCGGCGATGGCTTCGATCCAGTAGCGCGCAGTCATGCCGGCATAGTAGCTGGTGCCGCAGGCCAGGATCTGCACGCCGTCGATGTCGCGCAACACTGCTTCGGCATTGGCGCCGAACAATGACGCAGGGAAGCCCTTGGCGTCGATCGCCGCCTCGATGGTATCGGCCAGCGCACGCGGCTGCTCGTGGATCTCCTTCTGCATGAAGTGGCGGAACGGGCCCAGTTCCAACGATGCCAGCGACACGTCCGACAGATGCAACGGGCGTTCGACCGGGGCATCGTTGCCATCGAAGATGCGCACGCCATCGCGGCGCAGGTCGGCGGTATCGCCCTCTTCCAGGAAGATCACCTGGCGGGTGGCCTGCACGATGGCCGAGACATCGGAGGCGACGAAGTTCTCGCCCTCGCCCACGCCGATCAGCAGCGGGCAGCCCATGCGCGCGCAGACGAAGCGCTCCGGTTCGGCCTGGCTCATCACCGCCAGCGCGTAGGCACCGGTGAGCTCCTTGACGGTGCGCTGCAGCGCGGTCAACAGGTCGCCCGCGCTGCCCAGATGGTGATGGATCAGGTGCGCGATCACTTCGGTATCGGTCTGCGACTCGAAGGTGTAGCCCAGCGCGCGCAGCTTCTCGCGTTGCTGTTCGTGGTTCTCGATGATGCCGTTGTGCACCAGTGCCACGCCGTCACTGATGTGCGGGTGCGCATTGGCCTCGGTGACGCCGCCATGGGTGGCCCAGCGGGTGTGGCCGATGCCCAGCGTCGCGCCGAACTGCTCGGCCTGCGCGGCCTGCGCCATCTCCGCCACGCGCCCGGTGCGGCGCACGCGGCGTACCTGCGCGCCATCGAGCACGGCGATGCCGGAGGAATCGTAGCCGCGGTACTCAAGGCGCTTGAGTCCTTCGATCAGGACCGGGACCACATCGCGCCCGGCGATCGCTCCGACAATGCCGCACATAGGACAACCCTTGAGGACGAAGCCGGGCATTTTAGCGTGTCCGCTCTTGTCCGCTGCATGACCATGCCCGGACAGCGTGTCCGCACCAGTGTCCGCGGACACTGCGGACACTGGCCGCAAACATCAAAAAGCGAATGCATTCAATGACTTGGAGGTTGGCATACGTCCTGCTTTATCGCAGTGACGCCACCGAGCCAGCCGACCATGATTCGCGATACCTCCGCCCAGGACCAGGTTCTCCGTACACCCGCCCAGAGCGCGCCCTGGCGCCGCTGGCTATGGCCCGGCATCGCGGTGGTCGCGGTGTTGGCCGGCATCGGCTGGGCGGTCACCGCGTGGAGCGCCGGCAGCCGCTCGTTCGATGCCAGCCGGGTTCGGATCGCCACGGTCAGCCAGGGCGACCTGGTGCGCGACATCGCCGCCGACGGGCGCGTCATCGCCGCCAACAGCCCCGTGCTGTATGCCATCTCGGCCGGCACGGTGACGCTGAGCGTGGTGGCCGGCGACGTGGTCAAGCAGGGCCAGGAGCTGGCCCGCATCGACAGCCCGGAGCTGCGCAGCAAGCTGGCGCAGGAGCAGGCCACGCTGGCCGGGCTGGAAGCCGAGTCCAGCCGCGCCGCCCTGGATGCCACCCTGGCTCGCGCCACGGCCAGCAAGCTCACTGACCAGGCCAAGATCGACAAGCAGGCCGCCGCGCGCGACCTGGAGCGCTACCAGCGCGGCTACGATGGCGGCGCGGTGCCGCAGGTGGAGCTGGCCAAGGCGCAGGACACCTTGAAGAAGACCGACATCGACCTGCAGCACGCCCAGCGGGATGCGTCGCTGAAGAGCCAGGGTGCAGACCTGGATTTGCGCAACAAGCGCCTGCTCGCCGACCGCCAGCGCGCGGTGGTGGCCGAGGTGCAGCGCCAGGTCGATGCGCTCACGCTGCTGTCGCCGTTCGATGGCCAGGTCGGCCAGGTGCAGGCGGTGCAGCACACCCAGGTCGCGGCGAACGCGCCGATCCTGGGTGTGGTGGACCTGTCCAAGTTCGAAGTGGAGATCAAGGTGCCGGAAAGTTTTGCGCGCGATCTGGCGATCGGCATGCCGGCGCAGCTCACCAGCGGCAGCGGCGAGCCGTTCCCGGGCGCGATCTCGGCGGTGTCGCCGGAAGTGGTCAATGGCGAAGTCACCGCGCGCATCCGCTTTGCCGACAAGCAGCCGCCGGGCCTGCGCCAGAGCCAACGCATGAGCGCACGCGTGGTGATGGACACGCGCCGCAACGTGCTCAAGGTCGAGCGCGGCCCGTTCGTCGAACAATCCGGCGGCAGCTACGCCTATGTGATGGATGGCAACACCGCGGTGCGCCGTCCGGTGCGCATGGGTGTCAGCAGCCTGGGCGAGGTGCAGGTGCTGTCCGGGCTGCAGGTCGGCGACCGCGTGGTGGTCTCCGGTGCAGACAACTTCGGGGATGCACCGCGCGTCACCGTTCACTAAAGGCGGCCAGCAACTGCTGCGCAGCCGTCAGGCTGCTCGCCACGGTTTGTCAGCCACTCTCAATCTCTTTCGCACACACCTTCTTCGTAAAGGAATCGGCAATGCTCAAGATGCAATCGGTCTCCAAGGTCTTCCGCACCGAACAGGTGGAAACGCACGCGCTGCGCTCGCTGGACCTGCATGTGCGCGAAGGCGAATTCGTTGCGGTCACCGGCCCCTCCGGCTCGGGCAAGACCACCTTCCTCAACCTGGCCGGGCTGCTGGAGACCTTCACCAGCGGGCAGTACCTGCTCGACGGCGAAGACGTCAGCCACCTGTCCGACGACGCGCGTTCGCGCCTGCGCAACCGCAAGATCGGTTTCATCTTCCAGGGCTTCAATCTGATTCCCGATCTCAACCTGTTCGACAACGTCGATGTGCCGCTGCGCTATCGCGGCATGGCCGCGGCCGAGCGCAAGCAGCGCATCGAAGAAGCCTTGACCAAGGTCGGCCTGGGCTCGCGCTTGAAGCACTACCCCACCGAGCTGTCCGGTGGCCAGCAGCAGCGTGCCGCCATCGCGCGTGCGCTGGCCGGCAGCCCGCGCCTGTTGCTGGCCGACGAACCCACCGGCAACCTCGACTCGCAGATGGCACGCGGGGTGATGGAACTGCTGGAAGAGATCAACAGCCAGGGCACCACCATCGTCATGGTCACCCACGACCCGGAACTGGCCGCACGTGCGCAGCGCAACGTGCATATCGTCGACGGCCAGGCCACCGACCTGGAACGCAACCCCGCCCTGATGCGCGCGCGCGACAGCGCCGCCGCCCTGGCCGAGTAAGAGGCACATCCATGTTCGGCTACTACTTCAATCTTGCCTTACGCAGCTTCCGCCGCAACAAGGTGCTCACCGCGCTGATGGTGCTGGCCATCGCGCTCGGCATCGGCGCCAGCATGACCACCCTGACGGTGTTCTACATCCTGTCTGGCGATCCGTTGCCGGGGAAAAGCGGCACGCTGTTTCATCCGCAGCTCGATGCGCGTTCGTTGGGCTACCAAGAAGACGATGCACTGGATCAGTTGACCCGCTTCGATGCCGAGGCGCTGCTACGGGAAAAGCGTGGAGACCGTCAGGTCATGATGACCGCAGGCACCGTTCCGCTGGAGCCGGACAACACCACGTTGCGGCCAATGATGCTGGACGCGCGTTACACGTCCGTTGATTTCTTCCCCATGTTCAATGTGCCCTTCCTTTATGGCGGCCCTTGGACGGTGAATGATGATGGCAGCCGTGCACGGGTGGTGGTGATCTCCGAAGCACTGAACAAGAAGCTCTTCCATGGTGAGGACAGCGTCGGCCGCACGGTGAACGTCAATCGCAACATCATGCGGGTTGTGGGTGTTGTTCGCGAATGGCGGTTGACCCCAGCGTTCTACAACCTGGGTGGCCAGGCCTACGACAAGTCCGAGCAGGTCTTCCTGCCGTTCAGTACCGCAATGGAACTGAAACTCTCAAACAGTGGACAGCGTTCGTGCTGGGGCGAAAGCAGTTCGCCGGAAGATATCAACGCAGCCTGTTCCTGGGTCCAGTACTGGGTGCAACTGGATACGCCACAGAAGGTCACTACGTACCGTCAGTACCTGGAGAACTATTCGGATCAACAGCGACGGGCCGGGCGCTTCGAGCAACCCACGAACGTCCAGCTGCGCAGCGTGATGGAGTGGCTGGACTTCAAGAAGGTCGTTCCCAGCGATGTGCGCCTGCAGACCTGGCTGGCGTTCGGGTTCCTGCTGGTGTGCCTGGTCAATACCGTCGGCCTGTTGCTGGCCAAGTTCATGCGACGCAGTGGAGAGATCGGCGTGCGCCGGGCACTGGGCGCAACCAAGCGCAGCATCTTCGCGCAGTCCCTGGTCGAGGCAGGAACCATCGGTCTGGTCGGCGGCATCCTGGGGCTCGGTCTTGCCGCGTTGGGGCTGTGGGGGGTGCGTCAACAACCCGCTCAATATGCCGACCTGGCAAGGCTGGATCCGGCAATGTTGCTGGCCACGTTTGCCCTCGCGCTGGTGGCCAGCATCATGGCCGGGCTGCTGCCCGCATGGCGCGCATGCACCGTGCCACCGGCCATCCAACTCAAAGCGCAGTGAGCTGACCTCCGAACCGCGCGCCCTCTCGCAGCGTTTCGCCAGCCCCTCTCAAGGAATCGCCCATGGAAATCCGTCCCATTCTGTCCACCCTGCGGCGCCACAAAACGGCGGCTGCCCTGATCGTGCTCGAGGTGGCACTCAGTTGCGCCATCATCTCCAATGCCTTGTTCCTGATCGGCGATCGCCTGGAGCGCACACAACGCCCCAGCGGTCTGGCAGAGAACGAACTGGTGACGCTCAGCATCAGCGGTATCGGGCGCGATGAAGACGCACGCGCACTCACTGAGACAGACCTTGCTGCACTGCGCAGCATTCCCGGCGTCAAATATGCCTCCAGCGTCAGCCAGATTCCTTATGGCGACAATATGTGGGTCAGCGGCCTGAAACTGACGGCTGACCAGAAGAACTCCACGATCAACGTCAACGACTACACCGGGGACAGTCAGACCCTGGATACGATGGGCCTGACGCTGGTACAGGGGCGCCGTTTCACGGAAGGCGAATTCACCTGGTCCGATGACAAGACGGCCAACGTCCCAAGTGCCATTCTGACCAGAAGTGCAGCCGACAAGCTGTTCCCCGGCCAGTCAGCCCTGGGGAAATCGATCTATCGCGGCGACACGCCCATGAAGATCGTCGGCATCGTGGAGCATCTGGCGCGCGTCAACGACTATGGCGGCGCAGCTGTTTACGACGATTCGATGCTGACCCCGATCAAGATGACCTACAAGGACGGCGGCCGCTATCTGCTACGCACCGATCCGGCGCGTCGTGACGAGGTGCTGCGTCAGGCAGTGGCAGCGCTGGAAAAGAACAGCGCAAGCCGCATCATCGAAAAACCGAAGGTGTTCGAGCAGATGCGGCGCAATTTCTATCGACAGGATCGCTCCATGGCCTGGCTGCTGATCACCATGAGCATCGCGCTGCTGATCGTCACCGCGCTGGGCATCGTCGGCCTGGCCAGCTTCTGGGTGCAGCAGCGCACCAAGCAGATCGGCATCCGCCGTGCACTGGGTGCCACACGCGGCCAGATCCTGCGTTACTTCCAGATCGAGAATTTTCTGCTGGCCTCAGTCGGCATCGTGCTCGGCATGTTGCTGGCGTACTCGATCAATGTCTGGCTGATGGCCCGCTACGAATTGCCGCGCCTGCCGGTGCTGTATCTGCCCATCGGCGCACTATTGCTCTGGGCGCTGGGTCAGATCGCCGTGTACTGGCCCGCACGGCGCGCCGCGATGGTGCCGCCGGCGGTGGCCACGCGCAGCGCGTAATGCGCACGCTGCGCGTCAGCGGTCGCTGTCGACCCGCTGACACGCGGTACGCGGTACGCGGTACGCGGTACGCGGTACGCGGTACACGGTACACGGTACACGGTACACGGTACACGGCCATGTTGCGCAGATCTGCGCGATGGCAGCATCGCTACAAGCGACTTTGCCGTCGGCGGCCTGGGCAATGCCGATTCCGTCACCACCGCCCTGTCTACCAAGGCGCCTGTGTCTCAGGCGCCTGCCCCGTGCTGATAGCCAGCGTTGCGCCGGGACCTTCGCTTGAGCTCGGCATCGACGCACGCCCGCTGCCAGCCTCGTCGCACCGATCAGACCATCACGGCATTGCCGGAATCAGCTCCGTCTGGCAAAGGCCTGTCAGTCGCACGCCCTCCCTATTGCTCGCACAGTTCCGCCACGCGCCGAATCCTGTTCTGATAGCCCTTCCCTCCCGCGCCTTTCACCGAGCATCGCGATGCCGCAGATCCTGATCATCGACGACAACACCGCTGTGGCCACTGCGCTGGAGGTGCTGTTCTCGCTGCACGATATCGAGGCGCGGCATGCGCACTCGCCGCAGGCCGGGTTGGCGCTGCTGGACGAGCAGGGGTTCGACCTGGTGATCCAGGACATGAACTTCACCGCCGACACCACCTCCGGCGAGGAAGGCGAAGCGCTGTTCACCCAGATCCGTCAGCGCCACCCGGATTTGCCGGTGATCCTGCTCACCGCCTGGACCCACCTGGGCAGCGCGGTGGGCCTGGTCAAGGCCGGTGCGGCCGACTACATCGCCAAGCCCTGGGACGACACCAAGCTGCTGACCACGGTCAACAACCTGCTGGAGCTGTCCGAAGCGCGCCGCGAGCTGGAACGTCGGCGCGAGCGCGAGCGGCGCGGTCGCGAGCAGCTGACCCAACGTTACGACCTGCGCGGCGCGGTGTTCGCCGACCCCGCCAGCGAACGCGCGATCGCGCTCGCCTGCCAGGTCGCACGCTCGGATCTGCCGGTGCTGATCACCGGCCCCAACGGCAGCGGCAAGGAGAAGATCGCCGAGATCATCCAGGCCAACTCGCCGGCCAAACACGGCCCGTTCATTGCGCTCAATTGCGGCGCATTGCCGGGCGAATTGATCGAAGCCGAGCTGTTCGGCGCCGAAGCCGGCGCGTATACCGGCGCCAACAAGGCGCGCGAAGGCAAGTTCGAAGCCGCCGATGGCGGCACGCTGTTTCTGGACGAAATCGGCAACCTGCCGCTGGCCGGGCAGATGAAGCTGCTGCGCGTGCTGGAAACCGGCCGCTACGAGCGCCTGGGCTCCAACCGCGAACGCCACGCCAAGGTGCGGGTGATCAGCGCCACCAATGCCGACCTGCAGGCCATGATCCGCGATGGCAGCTTCCGCGAAGACCTGTATTACCGCCTCAACACGGTGGAAATCGCGCTGCCCGCCCTGGCCGAACGCCCCGGCGATATCGGGCCGTTGGCCGAGCACTTCCTGGCTGGCGAAAAACCCTTGTCCACGCAGGCGCGTGATGCCTTGCAGCGGCACGCCTGGCCCGGCAACGTGCGCGAGCTGCGCAATGTGCTGCAGCGCGCGTCGCTGCTTGCGCAAGGCGTGCGCATCGAAGCCGGCGATCTGAACCTGCCGCGCGCAGCCGCGTCGCGCCCGGCCGCGCCGGCAACCGGCGAGCCGGATCGCGCCCGTATCGAGCAGGCACTGGCGCGCGCGCAGGGCGTCATCGCCCAGGCCGCTGCCGAGCTGGGGCTGAGCCGGCAGGCGCTGTACCGGCGCATGGACCGCTACGGCATCACTTCGGAATGATTCCCGACATGTGGCAACGTTCCTTCACGTTCTCGCTGTTCCTGCGGCTGTTGCCGGTGCTGGCGCTGGCCGCCGCGCTGCCCTGGTTCATGGCGTACTGGATGGACCGTGGCTGGCAAGTGGCCGCGGTGTCGGTAGTCGTGCTGCTGTCGGCCATGTGGTTCAGCCTCAGCCGCGCCACTGCGCCAATGCGCTCGCTGTTCCGTGCCCTGGCCGGCACCACCAGCAGCTACCGCGATGGCGAATACAACTTCGGCGTGTACTGGCGCGGCAACGACGAGCTGGCGCAGCTGGTGCAGGCGCACGCGGAACTGGGCGAGGTGCTGCGCGCGCAACGGCGCAACCTGGTGCAGCGCGAACTGATGCTCGACACCATGCTGCAGAACACCCCGGTGGCGATGCTGCTGGTGGTGGCCGGTGGCGATGGCGTGCGCCGCATCGGCTTTTCCAACAACGCCGCACGCAAGCTGCTGCACGATGGCCGCAAGCTCGAAGGCCAGCACCTGGACGACGTGCTGGCGCGCATGCCGGGCGAACTGCGCGATGCGCTGGCCCGCGGCGGTGATTGCCTGTTTGCGGTCCGCGAGGACGGCGATGACGAAGACGACGAGCAGATCTATCACCTGTCACGCCGCAGTTTCCATCTCAACGGACGCGGTCACGAACTGCTGCTGATCCGCACCCTGACCACCGAACTGCGGCGCCAGGAAGTGCAGACCTGGAAGAAGGTCATCCGCGTGATCAGCCATGAATTGAACAATTCGCTCGCACCGATCGCCTCGCTGGCGCATTCCGGTGCCGAGTTGCTGCGCCGCGAACGCACCGACCGGCTCGGCACGGTGTTCGAGACCATCGAAGAACGCGCACGTCATCTGGAAGGCTTCATCCGCGGCTACGCCCGCTTTGCCAAGTTGCCGCAGCCACAGTTGCAGACCATCGAATGGGCACCGTTCCTGGAGCGTTTGCGGCAGCAGATTCCGTTTCAGCTGCAGGGCGCACTGAGCGACGTCTCCAGCCGCATCGATGCCGCGCAGATCGAGCAGGCGCTGCTCAACCTGCTCAAGAACGCGCATGAAGCCTGCAGCGAAGCGCAGCCGCCCAACAGCGATGTCGCCGTGCGCGTCACGCGCGTGCCGCAATGGCTGCGGATCGAAGTGCTGGACCGCGGCAACGGCATGAACGAGGCCGTGCTGCATAACGCACTGATGCCGTTCTACTCGACCAAGCGCAATGGCACCGGGCTCGGGCTTGCGCTCACCCGCGAGATCGCCGAAGCGCACGGCGGGCGCATCTCGCTGCATAACCGCGAACACGGCGGGTTGTGCGTCACTTTGCTGCTGCCGGCTGCGGTGGCCGGCTAGTTGCCGCGCACCGTCCCGCGTTCTTGAATCCGCGGTTGTTTCAACGCACCACAGGCATCGTCGGCACCGCTGGTGCGGGTGGCGGCGATCGCGCCGTAATAGCCGGCTCCCACGGTGTTGTCGACGAACTGCCCGCCTTGCGACGGACATTCGCCATCGGGCTTGATCCAGTCCGAAAACGCCGCGTACTTGCCGGCCCGGACGAAACGGTTGGACGCCACGTAGGTGTTGTCGGAGGCATCGCGGGTACGCACGGCATCGCCGTTGACGTCGGTGAAGGTATTGCCTTCGATGCGGTTGCCGGAGGAGTGGCGCGCCAGGTAGACCGCATGCACGAAACCCGAGGTCCGGGTGTCGTTTTCGATCGACACGAAGCGATTGCGTTCGATGCGGTTGTCGCGCGAGTTCTGCAGGCGGATCGCCGCGAACGAATAGGCGGCCTCACTGCTGCTGCCGTGGACCCCGCCGATCCGCTCGAAGGTCATGTTGCGGATGATGTTGCCGCTGTTGCCGTCCGCGCTGCGCTTGCTGCTGCCCAGGTCCATCGCCATCCAGTAATTGCTGACCTTCAACCCGGTGAAGGTCAGCCGGGTGGCAGCATCGCCGCCGCCCTTCAGCGTGAACCAGGTCGCGCCACCGCGACCGTCGAACCACGGTGGCGCGGCAGCGTCGGACGCGGCGATAAAGCGAATGGGCGCCCCGTTGGTGAACGTCCATTGCACCGACTGCCGCAGATACGTGCCTGCAGCGATCACCACGTCCACCGCACCGCTGGGCCGCTGCTCCAACAGCCGCTGCTGGGCGGCCGCCAGACTCCGCAACGCGGTCGTTGCGCTGGTGCCTGCCGCCGCATCGTTGCCGTCCGGCGCCAGATACAGCCGGTAGGTCTGCGCATGGGCCGCAACTGGCAGCATTGCCGCCAATAGCAGCAGCCATGTCACCAGCAACACGCAACGCGGCGTTCGCATCGTGCACCTCCTGAGCCATCGTGACGGGCATAGCCTATGCATGGCATCGCTTTACAGCAGCTGTGCGCGCTGCAGCGACATGCAGCCAGGCCGCAGGCCTGCAGGCAGGCTACTTCTTGGTCGGGCGTTGCCAGCCTTCGACCACGGTCTGACGCGCACGCGTGACGCTGAGCTGCCCGGCAGGCGCATCGCGGGTGATCACCGAGCCTGCGCCAATGGTGGCCATGGCGCCGATCTCGATCGGTGCCACCAGTGCGCTGTTGGAACCGACAAAGGCGCCATCGCCGATGCTGGTCTGCGACTTGTTCACTCCATCGTAGTTGCAGGTGATGGTGCCGGCACCGATGTTGACCTTGCTGCCGATCACCGCATCGCCCAGGTAGGTCAGATGGTTGGCCTTGCTGCCCACGCCCATCGTGACCTTCTTGGTCTCGACAAAGTTGCCGATATGCACGCCATCGGCCAGCACGGTGCCAGGACGCAGCCGCGCGAACGGACCGATCTGCACCGCCCCTTCCGTCACCACGCCTTCCAGATCGCAATGTGCGCGTACCTGCGTACCGGCGCCGAGCGTCACATCGCGCAGGCGCACGAACGGACCGACCACCACGCCATCGCCCAGCGTCACATCGCCTTCCAGGATCACGTCGATATCCAGCTGCACGTCGCTGCCCACCGTCACCTTGCCGCGCTGCTCCACGCGCGCCGGGTCGGCCATGCGCACGCCCTGCAGGCAGAGCGCACGGGCGGCACGCAGCTGCCAGGCGCGCTCCAGCTGCGCCAGTTGCCAGGGGTCGTTGGCGCCTTCCACATCCTGCGCGTCGGCCACATGCACCATGTCGGCCGGGGTGAAATCGGCGGCGGCCCTGGCAAACACGTCGGTGAGATAGAACTCGCCCTGCGCATTCTCGTTGGACAGGCCGGCCAGCCAGCGGCGCAGCGCCGTGGACTCGGCAGTGAGGATGCCGGTGTTGATGGTGCGGATGCGGCGCTGCTCGTCGTTGGCATCCTTCTGCTCGACGATCGCGGCGACCTTGCCCTCGGCATCGCGCAGGATGCGGCCGTAGCCGGTGGGATTGGGCACATCGGCCACCAGCACCGCCATGCGCCCGGGTGCGTGCAGCAGCTGCAGCAGGTCCTGGGACTGGATCAGCGGCACATCGCCGTACAGCACCAGCACCGTGGCCGCATCCGGAATCGCATCCATCGCCTGCTGCACTGCATGCCCGGTGCCCAGTTGCTGACGTTGCTCGGCCCAGTGCAGATCGCCCTGCGCAGCAAACGCCGCCTGCACCTGCTCGCCGCCGTGCCCGTGCACCACATGGATCGCTGCCGGCTGCAGCTGCCGCGCCGTGGCGATCACATGTGCCAGCATCGGCTGGCCCGCCAGCGGCTGCAGCACCTTGGGCAGGGACGAGCGCATGCGCTTGCCCTCGCCCGCGGCCAGGATCACGACGTGCAGGGGCAGAGTCATCGAAGCGTTCCAGAACATGGGAGAGCCAAATTCTAGTCGCTGTCCCCGCAGTGCGTCGTGTCCTGCCTGCAGCATGCGCGACGATGACACTTTTCAAGCGCCGCTGCCGTTAGCATGAGCGCCCTTCCACGATGACCCGGCCTGCATGAGTCTGTTCCGCCAAGGCAGCCAATTCATGATCATTGGCGCCCTGCAGCTGGCGGTGGACTGCGGCATCTTCATCGCCGCCACCGCGGCCGGCATGCCGGCCGTGCCTGCCAATCTGCTCGGGCGGATCAGCGGCGCGGTGCTGGGCTTCTGGCTCAACGGCCGCTACACCTTTGCCCAGGAAGGCGGCGCACGTCTGGGCTGGCCGCGTTTTCGCCGCTTTGCGCTGATGTGGCTGGCGCTGACACTCATCAGCACATGGCTGTTGTCGGCAACGGTGGATCTGGTCGGCCTGCGCCAGGCCTGGCTGGCCAAACCGCTGGTGGAAGGCGGCCTGGCGATCGTGTCGTTTTTCCTGGGCCGGCACGTGGTGTATCGCTGAGCGAGCGTCCCTGAGCCCGGGCAGTGTCGGACCCGGCGCGTATCAGTGGCAGAAATCGCCTAGGCTTCTCACCAGTGCCGCACGATGCAGCGCGTCCAGCTGCCATTGCGCGGCGTAATGGGCCGCCGCACGCGCGGTGCTGGTCGCGCATTGCGGCGCTGCACGTGCCGGCGCGACCTCGGCCAGTGCGTCGAGCAATTGACCTTGCAGTTGATCCAGACGCGTGCGCAGGATCGCCAGATCCGGACGCGCGGTGTCCGGCGCGCGTCCGCGTTCGCGCCAGTGGTACAACAACGCGTATTGCACCGCCTTGTTGGCCTCGATCTGCGCAGCGAAGAAACGCGCCGCATCGTCGGCATCCAGCCCATGCGCAGGCGCCTGCTCGCGTACGCTCTGCAGCACCGCCGCCTCGCGGGTCTGGTCCAGCACCGGCTTGCCGCTGTCCCACTTGCTCAGCGCCACCGCATCGCCGATGGCATTGCGTTGCACGATGCGATCCAGCAGCGGATCCAGCGGCGGCTGGCTGCGGGCCGGCAGCGCGCACCCCAGCATCGCCACGGCCAGCAGGCCGCTCAGCGCATAACTACGAAAGCCATCGATCGTGCGGGTCATCGGGTGTTCCTCGACGTGCGTGAGTGAGAGGCCGCGCCGCCTGCAACCGGCGGCATGGCACAAGGCAGGCAGTGTGCCTGCTGTGCCCAGGCATGGAGGCGGCGCCACGCACGCGCAGCTCCAGAAACGAAAACGCCGACCCTGAGGTCGGCGTTTCCAGTCCACACCGGCGTGCGGCGCTGCGTCGGGTATCACGTTTGCGTGCGCTAGCAAATGCGCGCACGCCCGCGTGCTTAATGCTTGAGATTGCGACGCAGGCGTTCCAGTGCCTGCAGCTGCACGGTCGCCTCGGCGAGCCGACGCTGCGCATCGGCCACATCCACCGTGTCGCCACGGTTGGCCAGCAGACGCTCGGCCTCTTCCTTGACCTTGCGCACGGCAGCTTCGTCGATGTCTTGCGCGCGCACCGCGGTATCGACCAGCACGGTCACCACCTGCGGCTGCACTTCCAAAATGCCACCGGAAATGGCGAAGTCCAGCTGTTCGCCGCTGGCGGTGGTGACCACCACCTTGCCCGGCTTCAGGCGCGTGATCAGCGGTGCGTGCTTGGGCGCGATGCCCAGCTCACCCAACTCGCCGGTGGCCACGACCAGCGTCGCCTCACCGTGAAAGATTTCCTTCTCGGCGCTGACGATGTCGCAACGGATAGTGCTCATGGTGCCTCGCGTTGTGAGGCGGGGATTGGGGATTGGGGATTCGGGATTGGCAATCGCAGCTTTCACTGTGGCCACTCACCTTGTCTCCGCACCCCGCTCACCGCCGTACCAAATCCCGAATCCCGAATGCCAAATCCCGGCTCTTACGCCTTGGCGCTCATCTTGTTGGCTTTCTCGACGGCTTCTTCGATGCTGCCGACCATGTAGAACGCCTGCTCCGGCAGGTGGTCGTACTCGCCGTCGCAGATCGCCTTGAAGCCGCGGATGGTGTCCTTCAGCGAGACGTACTTACCCGGCGAGCCGGTGAACACTTCGGCCACGTGGAAGGGCTGGCTGAAGAAGCGCTCAATCTTGCGTGCGCGCGACACCGACTGCTTGTCTTCTTCGCTCAGCTCGTCCATGCCCAGGATCGCGATGATGTCCTTCAGTTCCTTGTACTTCTGCAAGGTCTGCTGGACGCGCTGGGCGGTGTCGTAATGCTCGGTGCCGATCACCAGCGGGTCCATCTGGCGGCTGGTGGAATCCAGCGGATCCACCGCCGGGTAGATACCCAGCGAAGCGATGTTACGGCTCAGCGTGACGGTGGAGTCCAGGTGGGCGAAGGTGGTCGCCGGCGACGGGTCGGTCAGGTCGTCCGCAGGCACGTACACGGCCTGGATCGAGGTGATCGAACCGCTCTTGGTCGAGGTGATGCGCTCCTGCAACACGCCCATTTCCTCGGCCAGGGTCGGCTGGTAGCCCACTGCCGACGGCATGCGGCCGAGCAGCGCGGACACTTCGGTACCGGCCAGCGTGTAGCGGTAGATGTTGTCCACGAACAGCAGCACGTCCTTGCCCTTGCCGTTCTCGTCCTTTTCGTCGCGGAAGTACTCGGCCATGGTCAGGCCGGTCAGCGCAACGCGCAGACGGTTGCCCGGCGGCTCGTTCATCTGGCCGTACACCATCGCGACCTTGTCCAGCACGTTGGAGTCTTTCATCTCGTGGTAGAAGTCGTTGCCCTCACGGGTACGCTCGCCCACGCCGGCAAACACGGACAGACCCGAGTGCGCCTTGGCGATGTTGTTGATCAGCTCCATCATGTTGACGGTCTTGCCGACGCCGGCGCCGCCGAACAGGCCGACCTTGCCGCCCTTGGCGAACGGGCACATCAGGTCGATGACCTTGATGCCGGTTTCCAGCAGCTCGGTGCTGGAGGACTGGTCTTCATACGACGGCGCAGCGCGATGGATTTCCCAATGGTCCGAAGCCTGCACGTCGCCAGCCTCGTCGATCGGACGACCCAACACGTCCATGATGCGGCCCAGCGTCCCGGCACCGACCGGCACCGAAATCGCGCGCTCGGTATTGGTGGCCAGCAGGTTGCGCTTCAGGCCGTCGGTGGAGCCGAGCGCAATCGTGCGCACCACGCCATCGCCGAGCTGCTGCTGCACTTCCAGGGTGATTTCGGTGCCTTCGACCTTCAACGCGTGATAGACCTTCGGCACTTCATTGCGCTGGAATTCGACGTCGACGACCGCGCCGATGATCTGAACGATCTTGCCCTGACTCATTTTGCTGCTCCGGTTAGCTTTGTTCTGTCCGAGTGGCAAATGCCATCTCGTGGAATTTTGTGATTTGGGATTCGTGATTGGGGATTCGCAAAGGCACAGTTCGCTGCGCTCCTACCAATCCCGAATCCCCAATCCCGGCCGTGCTTATACCGCGGCCGCGCCGCTGACGATTTCCGAAATTTCCTGGGTGATCGCCGCCTGACGCGCCTTGTTGTAGACCAGTTGCAAGGTGCCGATCATCTTGTTGGCGTTGTCGCTGGCGGCCTTCATCGCCACCATGCGCGCAGCATGCTCGGAGGCCACGTTTTCCAGCACGGCCTGATACACCAGCGACTCGATGTAACGCGTCATCACGTGCTCCAGCACGGTCGCGGCATCGGGTTCGTACAGGTAATCCCAATCGTGATGGGCCACCTTGTGCTCGGCGGCCGGCAGCGGCAGCAGCTGATCGAAGCTGGCCTTCTGCGTCATCGTGTTCACGAAGCGGTTGTAGACCAGATACACGCGGTCCACCTTGCCCTCGACGAAGGCATCCAGCATCACCTTGATCACACCGATCGACTGCTCGATCTGCGGACTGTCGCCCAGATGGGTGACGCTGCCGACCATGTTGACCTTGATGCGACGGAAGAACGCCGAAGCCTTCTGGCCGATGGTCACCACGTCGATCTCGGCGCCCTTGTCCTGCCACGGGCGCACTTCGCCCAGCATCCTGCGGAACAAGTTGTTGTTCAGGCCGCCGGCCAGGCCGCGATCGGAAGAGATCACGATGTAACCGACCCGCTTGACCTGCTCGCGCTCGACCAGGAACGGATGCTGGTAGTCGGTGCTGGCCTGCGCCAGATGCCCGATCACCTGCTTCATCGCCTGCGCGTACGGACGCGAGGTCTTCATACGGTCCTGCGCCTTGCGGATCTTGGAGGCCGAGACCATTTCGAGCGCGCGCGTCACCTTGCGGGTGTTCTGCACGCTCTTGATCTTGGTTTTGATTTCGCGTCCGCCTGCCATACTCGCTCGCTTCGATGGTGGGATTCGAGATGGGTGATTCGGGATTGGCCAAAGCCGCCGACGTCACCTCACCCACAAACCCCGAGTACCTGAATCTGGAGATCCGAAGTGGTGATCCTGGGCGTTCAAGCCCTCAGATCACCGCTTCTACGAATCCCGAATGCCCAATCCCGACTCCCGGCGCTGTTACCAGCTGCCCGTGGTCTTGAACTCTTCGATGCCCTTCTTGAAGGCAGCTTCGATGTCGTTGTCCCAGCCGCCGGTGCTGTTGATCTTGGAGACCAGCTCACCCTGGGTGTTGGCGAAGTGCGCGTGCAGGCCTTCTTCGAACGCCAGCAGCTTGTTGACCGGCACTTCGTCGAGGTAGCCCTCGTTGACGGCATAGATCGACAGCGCCTGGTTGGCGATGGACATCGGCGCGTACTGCTTCTGCTTCATCAGCTCGGTGACGCGCTGACCACGCTCGAGCTGCTTGCGGGTGGCTTCGTCCAGGTCCGAGGCGAACTGCGCGAACGCGGCCAGCTCACGGTACTGCGCCAGCGAGATACGGATGCCGCCGGACAGCTTCTTGATGATCTTGGTCTGGGCCGCACCACCGACGCGCGACACCGAGATACCGGCGTTCACGGCCGGGCGGATGCCGGCGTTGAACAGGTCGGTTTCCAGGAAGATCTGGCCGTCGGTGATCGAGATCACGTTGGTCGGCACGAACGCGGACACGTCGCCGGCCTGCGTTTCGATGATCGGCAGCGCGGTCAGCGAACCGGTCTTGCCGGTCACCGCACCGTTGGTGAACTTCTCCACGTACTCCTCGGACACGCGCGCAGCGCGCTCGAGCAGGCGGGAGTGCAGATAGAACACGTCGCCCGGATAGGCTTCGCGGCCCGGCGGTCGCTTGAGCAGCAGCGAGATCTGGCGGTAGGCCACGGCCTGCTTGGACAGATCGTCGTACACGATCAGCGCGTCTTCGCCGCGGTCCATGAAGTACTCGCCCATGGTGCAGCCGGCATACGGGCTGATGTACTGCATCGCGGCCGATTCGGACGCGGTCGCAGCCACCACCACGGTGTGCGCCAGCGCGCCGTTCTCTTCGAGCTTGCGCACGATGTTGGCAACGGTCGAGGCCTTCTGGCCGATCGCCACGTACACGCACTTGATGCCGGTGCCCTTCTGGTTGATCACCGCATCGATCGCCAGCGCGGTCTTGCCGGTCTGGCGGTCACCGATGACCAGCTCGCGCTGGCCGCGGCCGATCGGGATCATCGCATCGACCGACTTGTAGCCGGTCTGCACCGGCTGGTCGACCGACTTGCGCCAGATCACGCCGGGCGCAACGCGCTCCACCGGTGCGGTCTGGGTGGCGCCCAGCGGGCCCTTGCCGTCGATCGGCTCGCCCAGCGCGTTGACCACGCGACCGAGCAGTTCCGGACCGACCGGCACTTCCAGGATGCGGCCGGTGGTCTTGGCCACGTCGCCTTCGCGCAGGTTCTCGTAATCGCCCAGCACCACGGCGCCGACCGAATCGCGCTCCAGGTTCAGTGCGAGCGCGAAGGTGTTGTTCGGCAGTTCGATCATTTCGCCCTGCATCACGTCGGCCAGGCCGAAGATGCGCACGATGCCGTCGGACACGCTGGTCACGGAGCCTTCGTTGCGCGACTCTGCGGACAGCTTGACCGCCTCGATGCGGGTCTTGATCAGGTCGCTGATTTCGGAGGGGTTGAGCGTGGTTGCCATCGTTCAGTCCTAGGTGCCGGCCGCGAGGGCCATGCGTTTATGTGAATTCAGTGGGCGAGCGAGCTTTGCAGACGCGCAAGCTTGCCCTTCAGCGAGCCGTCGATGACCACGTCGCCGGTGTCGATCACCGCGCCGCCGATCAACGAAGCATCCACCGCGGTGGTGATGTCCACCTCGCGGCCGAAACGCTTCTTCAGCGCAGCAGCGATCGTGTCCAGTTCCGCCTGGCTCATTGCAGCCGCCGAGGTCACCGTCGCCTTGACGACGTGTTCGGCTTCGGCCCGCAGTTGTTCGTACAGTCCTGCCACTTCCGGCAGCAGCGACAGCCGCTGCGCGTCGGCCAGCAGGCCGAGGAAACGCAGATAGTCTTCGCTCGCCTGCGGCGGCGCCAGCAACGTCACTGCCTGATCCTGGCCCAGGGCCGGGTTGAGCAGCAGCGCGGCCACGCGCGGGTCGCCGGCCACCTGCGCCGAAAACGCCAGCGCATCGGACCAGGGCGCGAAGTTGCCGCCCTCACGCGCGATCGCAAACGCGGCGCGGCCGTACGGACGGGCAAGTGTGAGGGCCTGACTCATCGATTAAATCTCCGCCGCCAGCTCGTCGAGCAGCGCCTTGTGGGCGTTGGCATCGATTTCGCGCTTGAGCAGCTTTTCGGCACCGCTGACGGCCAGCACGGACACCTGCTTGCGCAGTTCCTCGCGGGCACGCGTGGCGGACGCGTCGATCTCGGTCTGCGCCAGATCCTTCTGACGGTTGGCTTCGGCAATTGCCTCGTGCTTGGCCGCTTCGATGATCTGGTTGGCGCGCGCATGGGCCTGATCGATGATCTCGTTGGCCTTGGTGCGTGCGTCCTTCAGTGCTTCGTTGACCTTTTCCTGCGCCTGCGCCAGATCCTTCTGACTGCGATCGGCCGCAGCCAGACCTTCAGCGATCTTTTGCTGACGCTCTTCGATCGCCTGCAGCAGCGGCGGCCAGATCTTGGTCGCGACGATCCAGATCAGACCGGCGAAGGCCAGCGCCTGGGCAAAGATGGTAAGGGTGATATCCATGGGTCGCTCAATCGCTGTTTAGGGGTGAAAGCGCCACCGCATGGCGACGCTTTCCGACCTTCATCCGCGGACGCAACCGCGCACGGCTGCCTCCACATCCTGCTACCGCTGGATCAGCCGGCAGCCTGCGACAGACGCTCGATGAACACCTGGGCCAGCGGGTTGGCGAAGGCGAACAGCAGGCCAACGGCGACGCTGATGATGAACGCGGCGTCGATCAGGCCGGCGGTGATGAACATGCGGACCTGCAGCACCGGGATCAGCTCCGGCTGGCGCGCAGCCGATTCCAGGAACTTGCCAGCCATGATGGCCAGACCGAGGCCGGCACCCAGCGCGGCCAGGCCGATCATGATGCCGACGGCGAGGACGGTGGAGCTCTGGACTTGAGCGAGGTTGGTCAGGACGGCGAGGTACATGGTGATCTCCGAACGAAAGTTTCTAAGGGTGATGGATGAATCGGGATGAAGCGTATGAAGGGTGCAGCGAAACTCAGTGACTGTCTTCGGCAAGGCTCAGATACACGATCGACAGCATCATGAAAATGAAGGCCTGCAGCGGAATCACCAACAGGTGGAACAGCATCCAGCCGAGGCCGAATACGCCGCCAGCGACCATGCCGGCGATGCCCGCACCGCCCAGCACCCAGATCAGCAGGAAGACGATCTCGCCGCCGAACATGTTGCCGAACAGTCGCATCGCCAGCGAAATCGGCTTGCTCAGCCACTCGACGATGTTCAAAAGCAGGTTGAACGGCATCATCCACTTGCCGAACGGCGCCGTCAGGAATTCCTTGGTCATGCCGCCCACGCCCTTGGAGCGCAGCGAGAAGACGATCATCAGGAAGAACACGCTGATCGACATGCCCAGGGTGGCATTGACGTCGGCGGTGGGCACCGGCTTCCAGGCGTGGATACCGGCCCAGCCCAGCGGGATGGCGATGAAATCGGCCGGGATCATCTTGATGAGGTTCATCAACAGGATCCAGAAGAAGATGGTAATCGCGATCGGCGTCACCAGCTTGCTGCTGCCGTGATAGGTGTCCTTGGCCTGACGGTCGACAAACTCGAGGCAGATTTCGACAAACGCCTGCCACTTGCCCGGCACGCCGGCGGTGGCATTGCGGGTCGCCGTCCAGAACGCGAAGACCATCACCAGGCCCATCAGCACCGCCATGACCAGGGTGTCGACGTGGATGGTCCAAAACGTGCCGCCACCCTCGCGAACCGGATAGATCAGGTTCTGCAAGTGATGCTGGATATAGGAGGTAGGTGTTGCTGCCTCGCCCGCCATGTGTCCGGAGCCCTTTAAGTTCGAATCAACGCCTGGCCAGAGCCAGAACCTGAAAAATCAGCCCGATGGCGATACCCGCCAGCAAGGCCAGAGGAGGCAGCCGCCACAGGCCGAAGCCAAGCGCCAGCGCCACGAAAACCAACACCCACTTCAACACCATCGCCAGGATCAGCCGGACCATGGCAATGCCGGCTGCCTGGATACCGCCACCTAGCGCGGTACGTGCTGCCACCCAACCGCCCAGCACCGTCGCAAACCCGGTCAATGCCAGACCGGCAGAGTAACGGGGACCGACCAACAGCAACCCCAGACTGGTTATAGCTACAGCGGCAAGCGGATATACCGCAGCGCGCAGCATCAACCGCCGACCCGCGTCAACGGAGTTCAGCACTACGGTTACCTTACGTGTGAATGAGTGGGAAGCGCAGATGCGCCTCGTCGAGCCGCGAAAGTATAGCAATGGGACAAATTGCGAGACAACCGGCAGAGGTCATCCGTTGCTGCGTCGCACCATACAGGGTTGCCGCGGCGGGTGGGAACTTTGCCACAAACCGGCGGTCATAACCCGCGAGGCCTGCACATCCTCGTCGAAAGGTCCCGCCGCAGGTCGCGTATGGGAGCCCCGGAGCATCGGGGCTCCTGCTTTTTACGCATTTTGTCGCACCCTGCGACCTTCCCGTTGGCGGTCCAATCGGTGCCATGGCGGCTTGACCCATGCCGTGGCGTTTCGCGCCTGGCGCCCGGATTGCGCAACGTACGACTAAAGTCTGACCCCTGCAGCAGCGGACCGTTTTGTCCGATTGCTATCTCAGCCTTCACAGCAATGCGACAGCTCCTTCACTTATGGAAGACGCCGTCTTATCGAAGATGCGCCGCACAGGCCGAAACGCCTGACCATTCCAAGAATTCGGAGCTCCCCATGAAACACCTTCTCGCACTGGCCATCCCGTGCGTATTGGCTGCCGCCTACGCCGCGCCGGCGCACGCCGAAGATACCGATGACCGCTTCCAGCTCCGTCTGGGTGCGATGAACGTCGACAACGACAACACCATCCGTGGCAACACGCTGGTGGCAGGCAACAATGTGTCGGTCAACGAAGACTTCAAGCTCGGCGGCAAGGAATGGGAGCCGCGCGTCGACGGCGTGTTCCGCATCAGCACCCGCCAGCGCCTGATCTTCGATTACTTCAAGTACGACAAGGATCGCCGCGAGACCCTGACCCAGGACATCAGCGGCGGTGGCGTCACCGTGCCGACCGGCAGCTTCATCAAGGGCGAGCTGAAGTATCAGGTTGCCACCCTGGTGTATGACTACTCGGTGATCGACTCGCCGGAATTCAGCCTGGGCCTGCAGATCGGCGCCGAATACGCCAAGGTCGAAGCCAACGCGTACGCCGACCTGGGCAGCGTCTTCAGCGGCGATGTGCTGGACGAAAGCGAAGACGGCGTTGCGCCGGTGGTCGGCATCCGCTTCACCGCGCGCCCGAGCGAGCATTGGCTGTTCAACGTGCAGGGCCAGTACCTCAACACCAGCTGGGGCGACTTTGGCGATTACGACGGCGACCTGAGCCGCGCCAACGCGATTGCCGAATACCGCTTCACCAAGAACTTCGGCATCTTCGCCGGCTATGACTGGTTCAAGCTCGACGTCGACCAGCGCGGCAGCGATGGCCTGATCGGTCTGAAGCAGGAGTTCAAGGGCCCGGTTGCGGGCGTGACGTTCGCGTTCTGATCTGCTTCGCAGCCTTGTGATTGATGACGCCCCGCCTCGTGCGGGGCGTTGTCGTTTTGGCCGTAAAAATACGGCTTGAGCGTACGCGCGCTATCTGCGGCAGCACGCGCATGACTGCAGGCGCGCACGGTGGATCGGCTGCATAAGCTGCTGCGCAGGCCGGTTACGCGAGGTCGCGATGCGTCGTTCAACGCAGCTGCGCGCCGCCTCAATCGAGCACGCGCTCGCCGCCCTTGATCACACTGTCCACCTGCATCAACACGTTGACGTCCTGCAGCGGGTCGCCGTTCACCGCGATCAGATCCGCATAGCGGCCTGGGGCGATCGCACCGACATCGGCAGTGCGCCCCAGGGCCTCGGCCGCTTCGGTCGTCGCGGCACGGATCGCTTCCAGCGGAGTCATGCCCCACTCCACCATCTTGGCGAACTGGCGTGCGTTGTCGCCGTTGGGATAGACACCGCCATCGCTGCCGAACACCAACTTGACCCCGGCCGCGTGCGCGGCGCGAAAGGTTTCGCGCTGCTTGCGCCCGATCTGGCGTTCCTTTTCCAGCGACTCGGCGAACAGGCCGTTCTTTTCGCCTTCGGCCAGGATGTAGTCGTCGTTGTAGATGTCCATCGAAAACCAGGTGCCGTGTGCCTTGGCCAGCTTGAAGGATTCGGCGTCGGCCAGGCTGGCGTGCTCGATGGTGTCGGCACCGGCACGGATCGCATCGTTGATGCCGGAGGTGCCGTGCGCATGCACGGCGACCTTCAATCCCAGCCGATGCGCTTCGTCGACCAGCGCGCGCATTTCTTCCAGGCTGTACTGCTGCCCGCCGACGCTGTCGGTCTTGGACAGCACGCCGCCGGTGCCGCAGAACTTGATCACCTCTGCGCCGTACTTGCGCAGCGTGCGCACCGCGGCGCGGATCGCGTCCGGACCATCGGCAACGCCGGGGCCGCTGACGCGTACCGACGGCGGAAATTCGGTGGCATCGCAATGACCGCCGGTCGCGCCGATGCCGTAAGTGGCCGGTACGATGCGCGGGCCGGGCACGGTGCCGTGCTCGATCGCCTGCTTGAGCGCGACGTCGTCGTAATTGAGCGAGCCGACATTGCGCACCGTGGTAAAGCCTGCGCGCAGCGTCCTGGCCGCATTGGCCACCCCGACCACGGTCCAGAAGTTATCGGTGTACTCCAGGCCCTTGTAGCCCCCCCCAGCGTGGGATCCACGGTGAGATGCACATGCATGTCGATCAAGCCCGGCAGCAAGGTGCGCTCGCCCAACTCGATGCGCTGCGCCTGTGCCGGCAGCGGGTCGCCTTGCCGGCCGACGCGGGTGACACGGCCAGCGACCACCTCGATCTGCGGCCGCTCCAGATAGCGACCGGCCTGCACATCCAGCAAGCGCGCAGCAGTGATGACGGTGGTCTGTGCGTGCGCGCCCAGCGACGCGCACAGGCAGCCAGCAGCGGCAAGCAGCACCGGCAAACGCATCTTCAACATCGTGGTCATCCCTGAGTCGCGAACGGCATGTCCGCTCACCGATGGTGCAAGCGTGGTGGGGGCTGCGCAAGCGGCGGCGGCGCAGCGCTGCCGTTCAAACCAGCGTGCTGCCACGCATGGCCTCACCAGCCCCTTTACCGCACGCTGCATGCAGCAGCGCGTTTCGCCCAGTGCGTTGCCGGTTACGTGCAGCGTCTTGAAGCGGCTATGCGACCGAAGCAAGTCATCACCAGACAGATGCGAACGACGCGCGGCAGTCGCTCGTATGCCTGCCATAGCCCGCTCACAGCAGCGCTCGCGCACAGTGGTGCCCGAAACGACAACGCCCCGCGCGGGGCGGGGCGTTGTCGCTAGCAAGTGCTGACGTGCGCTTACTTCTTCTTCGGGATGTACAGGTCGGTGATGGTGCCGTCGTAGACCTCGGCGGCCATACCGACCGATTCGCTCAGGGTCGGATGCGCGTGGATGGTGTGGCCGATGTCTTCGGCCTCGGCGCCCATCTCGATCGCCAGGCCGATCTCGGCCAGCAGATCACCGGCATGCACGCCGACGATGGCACCACCGATCACGCGATGGGTTTCTTCGTCGAAGATCAGCTTGGTGAAGCCTTCGGTGCGGCCGATGCCGATCGCGCGGCCACTGGCGGCCCACGGGAACTTGGCCACGCCGACCTTCAGGCCCTTGGCCTTGGCCTCGGTCTCGGTCACGCCGACCCAGGCGATTTCCGGGTTGGTGTAGGCGACCGACGGAATCACCCGCGCCACCCATTCCTTCTTCTCGCCGGCAGCCACTTCGGCGGCCAGCTTGCCCTCGTGGGTGGCCTTGTGCGCCAGCATCGGGTTACCGACGATGTCGCCGATGGCGAAGATGTGCGGCACGTTGGTGCGCATCTGCCGATCGACCGGAATGAAGCCGCGCTCGGTGATGGTGACGCCGGCCTTGTCGGCACCGATCTTCTTGCCGTTGGGCGTGCGGCCAACCGCCACCAGCACGCGGTCGTAGGCGGTGGCCTGCAGACCCGGCTTCTCGCCCTCGGTGGCCGCTTCGAACGACACCGTGATGCCGCTGGCGTCGGCCTTGACGTCGGTGGCCTTGGTCTTGAGATGGACTTCCACGCCCTGCTTCTTCAGGCGATCGGCCAGCGGCTTGACCAGGTCCTTGTCGGCGCCCGGCATCAGCTGGTCCATGAACTCGACCACGGTGACCTTGCTGCCGAGCGCGCTGTACACCGTGGCCATTTCCAGGCCGATGATGCCGCCGCCAACCACCAGCAGGGTCTTGGGAATGTCGTGCAGTTCCAGCGCGTCGGTGGAGTCCATCACGCGCTTGTCGTCCCACGGGAAGTTCGGCAGCTTCACCGCCTGCGAACCGGCGGCGATGATGCAGTGCTCGAAGCGCAGCAGCTGGGTCTTGCCGTCGTCGCCGACGATCTCCAGCTCGTTGGGCGACACGAACGATGCCACGCCGGTGACGGTGCGCACCTTGCGCTGCTTGGCCATGCTGGCCAGGCCGCCGGTGAGCTTGCCGACCACCTTTTCCTTGTACTCGCGCAGCTTGTCCAGGGTGATCCTGGGCTGGCCGAAGTCCACGCCGAAATCGCCGGCGTGCGCCACTTCGTCGATCACCGCGGCGGCATGCAGCAGCGCCTTGGACGGGATGCAGCCGACATTGAGGCAGACCCCGCCCAGGCTGGCGTAGCGCTCGATCAGCACCGTATCCAGGCCCAGGTCGGCGGCGCGGAATGCGGCGGTGTAGCCGCCAGGGCCGGCGCCGAGCACCACCATCTTGCATTCGATATCGGCCGGCTTGCCGCTGGCCAGCGCCGGCTTGGACGGCGCCGGTTCGGCCGGCGCGCGATGCGACGGCGTTACCGGCGGCTTGCTGCCGGGCGCGGCGGCAGGCGCCGCAGCCGCCGGTGCGGGCTTGCTGTCAGCCTTGGCGGGCGCAGCCGGTGCGGCGGCCTCGCCTTCGGCTTCCAGCAGCAGCACCAGCGCACCTTCGGACAGGCTGTCACCCACCTTGACCTTGAGCTCCTTGACCACACCGGCGGCCGAGGACGGCACTTCCAGCGTGGCCTTATCCGACTCCAGCGTCACCAGGCCCTGATCCTTGACCACGCTGTCGCCGACGGCGACCAGCACTTCGATGACGGGGACATCGCTGTAATCGCCGATGTCGGGAACCTTGATTTCAATGACCGCCATTTGCTTCTCCTGTGGCTCAACCGGCCGTGCCGGCAAGCGTCTGCTGGAGTTCATCCAGCGACGATTCGATTTGGGTCCAGCGCTTGTCGCGCTTCTTTTCCTTGCCTTCGCTGGCTTCGATCAGCAACGCGGCCTGCTGCAGCAGCAACTCGCCGGCGCCGCAGCTCGGGCGGGTGCCGCTGTAACGCACGCCATCGACCTGGAACGACAGCACCTCGCCCTCGCTCACCGGGGCGCTGCGACCGCTCGGCGCCAGTTGCGTCAGTGCGCCGGTCCAGTTGCTGACCAGGCGCCTTGCCAACGCCGCCGGAATCGGGATCTCGACCGTTTCCGGGGTCTGCGCGGTGCGGAACTGCACGCTGCCGCGATCGCTCTGGCTGACCCAGCTGTAGACGCGCTCGTCGGCGCGGCTGTGCCGCAGGGTCCAGTCGGCACCGTCCTTGCCCGGCACCAGCGATACGCCGCTTTCCACGCCACGGGTAGGCAGCGTCAGCAACGACAGGCTCGGCCGGGTGCCGGCGTCGAGCAACGTGGTCACCGCGGTGCCGTAGTTGCCCACCGCCGGCGGCCAGCCGCGCCCGAGCGTGCTCTCGCACTCGCGTGCCGCCGCGGATGTCCACGGCAGCACGCCCAGCAGGGCGAAGGTCAGCAACGCTGCTCTCACAGCAGGACGCGGCGCATGTCGGCCAGCACCTGGCTGAGGTAGGTGGTGAAGCGTGCGGCCAGCGCGCCGTCGATGACGCGGTGGTCGTAGCTCAACGACAGCGGCAGCATCAGCTTGGGGGCGAACTCCTTGCCGTTCCACACCGGCTGCATCGCCGACTTGGACACGCCCAGGATCGCCACCTCCGGCGCATTGATGATCGGCGTGAATGCCGTACCACCGATGCCGCCCAGCGAGCTGATCGAGAAGCAGCCGCCGCTCATGTCGGCCGGGCCGAGCTTGCCGTCGCGCGCCTTCTTGGCCAGCTCGCCGCTTTCCTGTGCGATCTGCAGCACGCCCTTCTTGTCGACGTCGCGGATCACCGGCACGACCAGGCCGTTCGGCGTGTCGGCGGCGAAGCCGATGTTGATGTACTTCTTCAGCGTGAGGTTCTCGCCGGCCGCATCCAGCGAGGCGTTGAATTCGGGGAACTTCTTCAACGCCGCGGCGCTGGCCTTGACCAGGAAGGCGAGCATGGTCAGCTTGATGCCAGCCTTCTCGTTTTCCTTGTTCAACGCCACGCGCAGGGCTTCCAGGTCGGTGATGTCGGCCGATTCGAACTGGGTGACGTGCGGAATCATCGCCCAGTTGCGTGCCAGGTTGGCACCGGAAATCTTCTTGATGCGCGACAGCGGCTGGGTCTCGGTCTCGCCGAACTTGCTGAAGTCCACCTTCGGCCAGGCCAGCAGGTTCAGACCGTTGCCACCACCGGCCGGTGCGGCCCCGGCTGCGGCAGGCGCGCCGCCGCTGAGTGCGGCCTTGACGAAGCGCTGCACGTCCTCACGGGTGATGCGGCCGCCCTTTTCGCTGCCCTTGAGCTGGTTCAGATCCACGCCGAGCTCGCGTGCGAACACGCGCACCACTGGGCTGGCGTAGGCCACCTTGGACGGCAGCACGCTGTCGGCGTCGAAGGTCACCGGCGGGCTGGACGGCTGCCCGGCCGACGGCTGACCGCCCTGCGCAGGCTGCGCGGCCTCGCTGGACCGGGCGCCCTGCACCTGCGCGATCTCGCGCTGGGCCAGCTTGTCCGGCACCGCAGACACGGCGACCGGCTCGACCTTGCCGGCGGTTTCGGCGGTGTCGGTGCTGGGCTTGGCCGGGGACTGCGCCGCTCCGGCGCCGCCATCGCTGGCAGCGATGATCGCCACCACATTGCCCTGCGAGAGCGTGTCGCCGACCTTGACCTTGAGTTCCTTGACCACACCGGCGGCCGAGGACGGCACTTCCATCGTGGCCTTGTCCGATTCCAGCGTGACCAGGCTCTGGTCCTTGGCGACGGTATCGCCAACGGCGACCAGCACCTCGATCACCGGGATGTCGGTGTAATCGCCGATATCGGGCACGCGGGCCTCGACCAGGCCGCCGTCCGAGGACGCGGCAGGCGCAGCCGGCTCGGCCTTGGCGGCAGGCGCCGGCGCGGCAGCGGGCGCAGCCTTGGCGGGGCCGGCAGGAGCGGCGGCCGGGGCGGCGGCGGTTTCGGCGCCAGCGTCGGCCACTTCGATCAGCGCGACCAGCGCGCCCTGCGACAGCGAATCGCCGACCTTGACCTTGATCTCCTTGACCACGCCGGCCACCGACGAGGGCACTTCCATCGTGGCCTTGTCCGATTCCAGCGTGACCAGGCTCTGGTCCTTGCTGACCGTATCGCCGACCGACACCAGCACCTCGATTACCGGGACATCGCTGTAGTCACCGATATCGGGGACAAGTGCTTCCTTGATTTCGGCCATACGGGGAACTCCGGCAACAGAATGGGGAAACCCCTATTGTGGCCGGCTGCGGGCCGCAGCGCCAACCATTGCCGTGGAAAAAGTCGCGCACCGGACGGGATGCAGCGTTCGCCGGCGCATGCGCCGGATCATTTCGATGCGCGCCGATCGACCCGCAACAGTTGCAGTGGCTCGCCCGAGGGCAAACGATACGCCAGCGCATTGTCCAAGCCGTCGAGCGCCTCGACCCGCGTACACAGTTGCTGCGCGCGTGGCCGCAACGCACGCGCCTGCGGCTCGATCAGGCGCTCGATGCGCGTTTCCACCCCTTCCAGCGACCGCAGCTGCAGATCGTTTCCGGTCAGTGCCGACTGCACCGCACCGGCGACGACATCGCCGATCAGCTGCGGCAGCAGCTCGGCCACCATCGCGCCGATGTCGTCATCGATATCGATCGAGGTGAGCTGGCTCTTGCCGAAACTCTGCTTCAGGCGGGTGTCGATCTTTTCGCGCACGGCCGCCAGCTGCACGCGTGTGGCCTCGGGGCTGCGGCTGAAGCCGGCCGCCACCTCGCCCAGCGCAGTGACGGCGATGTCGGCCGCTTCACGCCCGACCTCCTGCGCCAGCGGCACCACGTCGCGGGTCTGCCGCTCGAAGTTGATCAAACGCGTGCGATCGTCCGCGCTCACCGCGACCCAGCGGTCGTCGACGAATAACGCGCCCTGGCGCATCACCAGCCGCTGCGGCGTGCCCGACGCGCGGATCAGGATCAGGCTGCGCGGGTTGAGCGTGAGGTCGTAGTCGCTGCTGACGTTGCAGTGCAGATCGTCGGCGCTGGCAGCCGGTACGGCGACCAGCAGGCCCAGCAGCAGGCCCGCTGCCATCTGTAGTGCGTGCTTGATCGCCATCTGGTCGCTTCCGTTGATGTGTTGGCTGCAGCATGCGTGCACGGGAGCGGCACTTGCCCGTGCCGGACGCTGGCATGACTTCCGGCCGGTGGCTACGCGCTGACCAACATGGCCGGCGTTGCGGTGGTGACAGGTGTCGGCCAACCCGCCACGACGCAGGCACATGGCTCGCACGGCGCCATCCGCTCGCTGATGTCTTCGCTCATGGATTGGTTGCGCGGCGATCCGACGTCGCTAATCCAGTGCGTCGCGCAGCGGCTGCCAGGCCGCGCACAGCCGTGGCAGCGACCATGCCGCATTGGCCGGGCTGGTGGACGGCAAGGCCCATACCGGCACCGTATGCAGGGCAACCGGCAGCAGCGGCTGCACATGGCGGCGCCATGCCTGCGCGGCGGCCGCCCCGTTGCAGGCGACCGCGCGCAGCTGCGGCAGCGTCGCCAGCCGCGCCGCCAGCGGGTTGACCACGATGCTGCTGGCGACGATGGCAGTGTCCAGGCTGCCGCGCCGCTCGCATTGGCCGATCACATCCCACAGGCCGACCTTGCAATCGGCCAGTGCCTGCAGGCGCGCCGGATACGCCAACCCGGCATCGATGCCCAGCAGTTCCTGCATCAGCGGCCAGAAACGGTTGCGCGGATGGGCGTAGTACATCGCCGCGTGCAACGAGGCGTTGCCCGGCATCGAGCCGAGCACCAGGACACGGCAATCGTTAGGAATGTGCGCTGGAAGGCCCTGCAACAGGTCGGTTTTCGTCACGGCGATCGCATCTGCGTGAATGTCTTTTTCAGCTTGCCTGTTGCAGCCACGGCCTTCTCCGGAAACTTGCTGAACAAACGAAATTTTAGCGAGCCACGGGTGGGCGTGGATTCAGATTTTCAGGAATAGCTTTGGCGCGGCCCACTCCACGGGCCTAACAAGAACACTGAGGAGACCCCCAATGCGTGCCATTTCCATCCTGAGCCTGGCTGCCGTATCCGCACTTGCGTTTGCGCCGTCGGCATTTGCACAAGACACCACCTACACCGGCGACACCTCCTCGGCTTCCACCAGCGCCGATAGCGCTTCCGGAAAGCATTGGGCAGTGGTCGGCGGTGTTGCTCTGATCAAGCCGAAGAACGATCCGGCTCCCGGCCTGGACGTCGATGGCGGCCCGGCACCGACGCTGAGCGCCAGCTACTACATCAACGACAACTGGGCCGTTGAGCTGTGGGGCGCCGCTGACAAGTTCAACCACCGTGTCAACGCCGATGGCGTGGGCAAGATCGGTACCGTAGAGCAGCAGCCGATCGCCATCAGCGGCCAGTACCACTTCGGCCAGGCCGATAACGTGTTCCGTCCGTTCGTGGGCGTGGGCTACTACGAGTCGAACTTCAGCAACGAGAAGATCGACGCGGCGTCGGCCACCGGCCAGCACGTGGGCCTGGACACCGCCAAGGGTGTCATCGGCACCGTCGGCGTGGACATGAACATCAACTCCACCTGGTTCGCACGTGCCGACGCCCGCTACATGCGTTCGCGTCCGGAACTGCGCGTGGGCGGCCAGGGCACCGGCAGCGAGCTGGAACTGGATCCGTGGACCGTCGGCTTCGGCGTCGGCGCGCGCTTCTAAGCACGCGGGCAAGCAACGTTTCAGTTGAACAAGAACGGGCCGCAAGGCCCGTTTTTTATGCTTTGAAATCGTGGCGCCGCCCGCTCAGCGCCAGTAGACGCTGCCGCGCAGGCGCGCGCTGCGCCAGCGCCACCACAACAAGGTGGCATAGGCGAGCGCATAGCCGAGCAGTACGCCGGCCGCGCCCAACAGGCTGGCGTGACTGAGCCACCCTTCCGTGGGCCAGGCAGCACCCTGCCAGGTGCTGCGCCACCCCTGCACCATGCCGGCGATCACACGTACCACCACCAGCGCGGTCAGGGCCAGCACCAGCCACAGGTTGGGCCGGTAGAACAGCCCCTGCTGGGTGCGCTCGAAGCGGGTCAGACGCAATGCCAGCAGCCCCAGCGCCAGCCCGCAGGCCCAGCCGAAGGCGGCATGGCTGATCGCGCCGGGCCAGAACGCGGCGGCGATCAACACGAAGATCACGAACAACACCGTGGAGAGGCCGGCCGAGACCAGATTGATCATCAACAGCCAGCCGCGTGCCTGCCGCCGCGCGGTGCCGACACGAAAGCGCTGCACCAGCGACAACGGCAACAGCACCGCGAACACCGCCAGGGCGATGATCACGGCCAGCGGTATGGCGAGAAGAAGTGGCATCACATGCTCGGTGGCGGTGAAGAGTGGTTGGCAACCCGTAACGCGCGGACGCCACGTGAACATGGACGGCGCGCAGCAACCGGCGTGTTCGCGGGGTGCATGCCGATGCGGAGCACCGGCCGCACCCGCCTGGCGGTGAGCGCGGTCGGTTGGACCGCCGCTCTTAGAACGCCGGCAATACCGCGCCTTTGTACTTCTGCTCGATAAACGCCTTCACTTCCGGGCTGGTCAAGGCCTTGGCCAGCTTCTGCACGCGCGGGTCGTCCTTGTTGTCCGGGCGCGAGACCAGGAAGTTCACGTACGGCGAGTCCTTGCTCTCGATCGCCAGCGCGTCGCGGGTCGGATTGAGGCCGGCGTCGAGCGCGTAGTTGGTGTTGATCAGCGCCAGGTCGACCTGGTCGAGCACGCGCGGCAGCATCGCCGAGTCGAGCTCGCGGAACTTCAGCTGCTTGGGGTTCTCGACGATGTCGCGCTGGCTGGACAGGGCATTGCTCGGGTCCTTGAGTTTGATCACGCCCGCCTTGTCGAGCAGGATCAGCGCGCGGCTGTTGTTGCTCGGGTCGTTGGGAATCACCACATCTGCGCCGGTAGGCAGCTCGGCCAGCGTCTTGAACCGGCGCGAATACGCGCCGAACGGCTCGATATGCACGCCGACCACCGTCACCAGCTGGCTCTTGCGGTCGCGGTTGTAGGCATCCAGGTACGGCTCGGTCTGGAAGTAGTTAACGTCGATCTGCTTCTGCACGACCTGGTCGTTGGGCTGCACGTAGTCGTTGAACACGCGCACGTCCAGCTTGACGCCCTGCTTGGCCAGCAGCGGTTCGACCACCTCCAGGATCTCGGCATGCGGCACCGCGGTGGCGGCCACCGTCAGTGTGTCGCCGCCGCTGCTGCCACCGCTACCGCCACAGGAAGCCAGGGCCAGCGTGGCCGCAGCCAGGAGGGAACGAAACGCGAATGTGTTCATGTGGGGGTCCGTGGGAGGAGGAATGCGGCACTGCCGCAAGCGCTAAACCTAGCAGACCGCAGGTGGAGCCGCGATCGGCGGGCCCGTGTGCTTGCTGGGCCCTGCGCGCGCCGACAACACGCGATCGCGGTCAAGCTCAGCGCCGGCTGTAGCGCGCCACCAGCCAGTCGCCCAGCATCTGCAGCAGCTGCACCAGCACCAGCAGGGCGATCACGGTGATCAGCGCGACATCCGAATGCGAGCGCAGATAGCCCTCGCGGTACGCGACATCGCCCAGCCCGCCGGAGCCGATCGCACCGCCCATCGCGGTGAAACCGATCAGCGCGATGGTGGTCACGGTGGCGCCGGCGATCAGGCCCGGGCGCGCTTCGGGCAGCAGCACGCGCAGCACCAGCTGGCGGGTGGTGGCGCCCATCGCCTGGCTGGCTTCGATGATCCCGCGGTCCACTTCGCGCAAGGCGGTTTCCACCAGCCGTGCATAGAACGGTGCGGCGCCGACCACCAGCGGCAGGATCGCGCCGCGCACGCCCAGCGAGGTCCCCATCAGCATCAGCGTGAGCGGAATCATCGCGATCATCAGGATGATGAAGGGCACCGAGCGCAGCAGGTTGATCAGTGCCGCGAGCACCCCGTACAGCACCGGGCGGCGGCGCAGCTGCGGGGCACCGCACAGGAACAGCGCAACGCCCAGCGGCAGGCCGATCAGCAGCGTCAGCGGCAGCGCGCCGGCCAGCATCAGCAAGGTATCGAGCGTGGCCTGGCCGATATCGCCCCACTTGGCGGCATCGAGATTGCGGAAAAACCCGCTTGTCGTGGCGATCAGAGTCATACGCGCAGATCCTCCACGTGCACGCCGGCGGCGACGAAGCCGGCGCGTGCCGCGTTATGGTCGCCGCCAGTCAGCGCGACGATGAGCTGGCCGTACGGGGTGTCCTTGATGCGGTCCACGCGCCCGGACAGGATGTTGTAGTCCACCCCGGTCTCGCGGGCGATGCGGCCCAGCACCGGTTCGTAGGTGCCGTTGCCCAGGAAGGTCAGCCGCACGATGCGCCCGCCCACCGCGGCGAAGTCGCGATGCAGCTCGGCTTCGTCCACATGCTCGGCCTCGGACACGAAGCGCCGGGTGGTGGCGTGCTGCGGATGCAGGAACACCTCGGTCACCGGGCCGGTTTCCACCAGCTTGCCGGCATCCAGCACCGCGACGCGGTCGCAGACCCGGCGGATCACGTCCATCTCGTGGGTGATCAGCACGATGGTCAGGCCCAGCTCGCGGTTGATCTGCGCCAGCAGCTGCAGCACCGAGGCGGTGGTCTGCGGGTCCAGCGCACTGGTGGCCTCGTCGCACAGCAGGATCTGCGGCCGGGTGGCCAGCGCGCGCGCAATGCCCACGCGCTGCTTCTGCCCGCCGGACAGCTGCGCCGGATACTTGCTGGCATGCTGCTCCAGCCCGACCCGTGCCAGCAGCTCGGCCACGCGCGCATCGACCTCGGCGCGCGGGGTGCCGGCCAGTTCCAGCGGAAACGCCACATTGCCGGCCACGGTGCGCGAGGACAGCAGGTTGAAGTGCTGGAAGATCATCCCGACACGCCGACGCAGCGCGCGCAGGCCCTGGCGGTCCAGCGCGGTGACGTCCTCGTCGCCGATCAGCAGCCGCCCGCCGCTGGGTTCTTCCAGCCGGTTGATCAGCCGGATCAGGGTCGACTTGCCGGCACCGGAATGGCCGATGATGCCGAACACCTCGCCGGGGCCGATCCGCAGATCGAGTGGATGCAGCGCCACGATCTGGCGACCGTCAACGGAATAAGACTTGTGCAGGCGCTGAAACTGGATCACCGCGCGTGGCCGATTGGGGGGCCGTGAAGCCTACCAGTCAATGTTTGCGGACGATATTCCAATGAGTTCTAAGTTGGGGATTGGGGAATCGGGATTGGGGATTCGTAACAGCCAAAGCGCCTTGCCGTTGCTCTTGCGAATCCCAAATCCCGAATCCCAAATCCCCAATCACGGCTTATCCAACGACATCGGCCGATCCGCCTTCCGAATCCGCTCCCGGCGCAGCAGATACAGCCCGCTGGCGACGATGATGCCGGCGCCGGTCCAGGTCCAGCTGTCGGGCAGGGTCTGCCACAGTAGCCAGTCCCAGCCGATCACCCAGACCAGGCCGGTGTATTCCAGCGGCGCGATCATCGAGGCCTCGCCGCGCAGGAAGGCCTGGGTCAGCGCAATCTGCCCCAGTGCGCCGGCCAAGCCCATGCCGGCGATCAGCCAGGCGTGCTCGCCCCGCAACGGCACCCAGTCGGGAATGGCCAGCAGGCCGGCGCCGACCGCCATGAACAGCAGGAACCACACCACCATCGCCTGCGGGGTGTCGGTGCGGGTCAGCAGACTGACGGTGATGGCGGCGATGGCATAGGCGGTGGCCGCCAGCAGCACCATCAGCCCGGGCAGCGAGATCAGCCCGTCCACGCCTGGGCGCAATACCACGATCACCCCGACCAGGCCGATGCCGATCGCCGTCCAGCGGCGTGGCCCGACCCGCTCGCCCAGCAATGGCACCGACAGCGCCGCCACCAGTAGCGGGGCGACGAAATACAGCGTGTAGGCGGTCGACAGCGGCATGCGCTTCAGGCCGTAGACGAAGCAGCCGATCATCACCATGCCCAGTACCCCGCGCAGCAGGTGCAGGCCCCAGCGCACCGGCACGATCGAGCGCGGTCCGGCGGTGGCGAATACCCACACCAGCACGAACGGCAGCGAGGCGGCGCCGCGCAGCAGGGTGACCTGCAGCGGCGGGTAATGCGCCGACAGCAGCTTCATTCCCGCATCCATCAGCGAGAAACAGGCCACGGCGGCCACCATCCAGGCGATGGCGGGAAGCGGAGAGCGGGTGGTGGGCATGGACCATTATCGCTGCGCGTGCGCGCAGCCTGGCAACCCTGTGTCGACAGGGGCGATGACGCGATGCCCTAGAATGGCGGCTGTTTACAGACAGCAGGAGCTTTGCATGCCTTCCTTCGACGTGGTGTCCGAAGTCGACAAGCACGAACTGACCAATGCGGTGGACCAGGCCAACCGCGAGCTGGATACGCGCTTCGATTTCAAGGGGGTCGAGGCCAGGTTCGAGCTGGAAGACGGCAAGGCGATCAACCAGTCCGCGCCCAGCGATTTCCAGGTCAAGCAGATGACCGACATCCTGCGCGCGCGCCTGCTGGCGCGTGGCATCGACGTGCGTTGCCTGGAGTTCGGCGACATGGAAACCAACCTGGCCGGTGCGCGCCAGAAGGTCACCGTCAAGCAGGGCATCGAACAGAAGCAGGCCAAGCAGCTGGTGGCCAAGCTGAAGGAAGCCAAGCTCAAGGTCGAGGCGCAGATCAATGGCGACAAGCTGCGCGTGAGCGGCAAGAAGCGCGACGATCTGCAGGATGCGATGGCACTGCTGAAGAAGGCCGACTTCGAGCTGCCGCTGCAGTTCGACAACTTCCGCGACTGAGCACGCGTGATGGCTGACACGGCGCCTTGTCGTGCCGCGCTGTGCAGGCGGGCCGCACAGCGCGGCGTACCGGCCGTCCGCTGCCCGGGCATCGGACGCGCGCGCACCGGCGCGTTACGGATCTGATGCAAGCATGCGCGGCCTGCTCTCCAGCCTGTTGCAACGCGCGCACCCGGCCACGGTGCCGCAGGCGCCGCCCGCTGCCGGGACGGCGTGCGCCGTGACGCACGCACAGCCACGCATCGAAGCCGGCTCGACGCTGCACACGTTGGCCGGGCTGGACCCGCTGGCGGCCGCAGCGTTTGCCGATGCGTTTGCGGTGGAAGTGCAGCGCGCCATCGCCAGCTGCACGCTCGGCCAGGCCAGCACCACCCAGGCGCAGGCACTGGAGCAGATCCATGCGCTCAAGAACACGCTCTCGCTGACCGGCTCTTGCGAACTGCTGAACGCCTGCGACCGGTTGCGCGGCGATGTCGACGGCGGCGAACCGGGGGCCGCGCTCGCGCAGCGCTACACCGCGATTGCGACCGCGGCCGGCCTGCTGGTCGAGAATTACCGGCGCACCCTTCCCAACGACGACACCGCCCCCCATGCGTAGTGGATCCAACCGTGCAGCGCCCGGCCTGATTCTGGCCGCCCGGCAGCTGCGCAACGACAGGCTGGTGCGGCTGTTCGAATCGTTCCTGGAATATCGCGCCTGCGTCGGCCGGGTGATCGTGCAGACCATCGTGGCGCTGTGGTGCTTCGGCTGGCTGTACGGGCCGCAGCCGGTGCTGGTCAGGGATGCACAGGCGGTCTTCCCCACCGCAGCGACGCTGTGGATGGTGGCGGTGATCTGGATGGTGCTGGTGCGACGCAGGATCATCCCGCCGGGCGAGTGGCTGGACGCGGTCGGGTTTGCGATGAACCTGCTATTCATCGGCATCCAGACCTATCTGGCCTTCATCCTGCTGATGTCGCTGAACGCCTTCCTGCCCTTCATCACCATCGCCGCGGTGGCGCGCTATGGGCAGAAGGCGACGCTGCCGGTGCTGCTCAGCACCTTCGTGCTGATGCTGCTGACCGCGCCGGCCGGCTACTGGCTGTCGCGGCCGGCCTACTTTGTGTATGCAGTGGCGCTGAGCGTGGTGCTGCCGCTGCTGGTGGCGCGCATCGTCAGCGCAATGCAGGAGATCGCCCTGCAGGCGCTGGCCGCGCGCGATGCGCAGAGCCGCTTCATCAGCACCATGAACCACGAACTGCGCACGCCGTTGAACGCGGTCATCAACTGCGCGCAGCTGATCGACAGCGACACCTTGTCGGCGCAACAGCGCGAACTGATGCAGGCGGTGACGGTCAATGCGATCGCGCTGCGGCATCGGGTGAACGAAGTGATCGACGTGGCCAGCATCGACGGTGGCCGGCTGCAGCTGCACAGCAAGCCGCTGAGCCTGCTCGACGTGCTGGCCACGGTCAAAGCGGTGTGCGCGAGTGCAGCGTCGACCAAGGGCGTGGCGCTGGCGCTGCGCAGCGATGTGGCGCAGACGCCTGACCTCATCGGCGACGAAGGGCGTATCGAACAGGTCATCACCAACCTGGTCATCAATGCGATCAAGTTCACCCCGGCCGGTGGCGCGGTCGACGTGCTGATCGCCGCCACGCAGGTGCAGCAGCGCTGGGCGATCGCGGTGACCGTGACCGATACCGGCATCGGCATCCCCGACGCCCAGAAGGCCTATATCTTCACGCCCTTCAGCCAGCTCAGCACCGGTTTCAGCCGTGCCGAGGGCGGGGTCGGGCTGGGCCTGTTCATTGCGCTGTCGGTGTCCGAGGCGATGGGCGGCAGCCTGAGCGTGCGCGACAACCCCGGCGGCGGCAGCGTATTTCGCTGGACCTTCGAATTGGCCGCCGCCGCGGCGCAAGGCTGCCGCCCGCCGGCGCTGCGCGAGGCCCTGCAACAGCATGCCGCGACGGTGCCGCCGCTGCATTGCCTGGTGTTCGAGGACATGGACACCAATCGGCTGGTGATCGGCAATCTGCTCACCCGCGCCGGGCACCGGGTGAGCTTTCACAGCGATGGCAGCAACGCGGTACAGCGCATCCGCGAGGCGGCGCCGGACCTGGTGTTCCTCGACCTGCACATGCCCGGCACCTCGGGCTGGGACGCGCTGGGGGAGGCGCGCACGGCGATCGCCGCGCTGCCGCCGATCATCGTGCTGACCGCCGACACCCGCACCGATTCGATGCGCGAGGCCACCGCGGCCGGCGTGGCCGGCTATCTGTCCAAACCGATCAACGCGCACCAATTGCTGGCCATCCTCGCCGCGCATGCCCGCCATGCAACCGGCTGACCTGAAACCGGGCAACGCGGCACGCCGGCACTGGCACACCGCCGCGCGCAGACGCACGCCGCTGGCGCTGCTGTACCTGCATGGGTTCGCCGCCAGCCCGGGAGAAGCCGGCGAACTGCCCGAGCAGATCGCCGATGCGCTGGCTGCCAACCTGTACGTGCACCGTTGGCCCGGGCATGGCCGCAGCGCCGCCGACGCGATGCAGGGGCTGACGCCGGCAGCGTTACAGGCCTCGGCCCTGGATGCACTGGCGCAGGCACAGCGCATGGGCACACGCGTGGCGATCGTCGGCTCGTCCATGGGTGCCACGCTGGGCTTGTGGCTTGCGGCGCAGCGCCCCGACGCGGTGGCTGCGGTGGTCGCCTGGTCACCGGGCATCCGGCCGGCCGACCCGGCGCTGCTGGATCAGGTCTGCGCCGCGCAGACGCCCTTGACCGACCCACGCCCGCGCACCGCCGCGTCGCTGGCGTTCTGGTCCGGCACCATCCACCCGGATGGATTCCGCGCGCTGCGCAGCCTGTTCGACGCGGTTGCCGCCGATCCACCGTGGCCACGCGTGCAATGCCCGGTGTTTCTGGGCTATTACCGCGCTGCCAACGGCGAGGAGGATCCCACCGCCTCGGTGCCGGCGATGCTGGCGATGTTCGCTGCGCTCGGCAGCGCGCCGGAGCACACCTGCGCGATGGCCTTCGACACCGGCGCGCACGCGATCGGCTCGCCGCACAAGACCCCGCACGCCGATAAAGTTGCGCAGGCATCGAGTGCGTTCCTGCGTGCGCATGTCGGCGCAAACACGCATGCGGATGCCACCTAGGCTGCGTCAGCGCAGCAACTGCTGCAGTTCTCCCCGCATTCCGCCAAGCGCCGGCTCCGCGCTGCGCTGCACCGGCACAGGCGGCCGCGCCGGCAGCGATCGCATACACTGGCCCACCATCACGCCGCCGCCACGATGACGACCACGCCTGCCACGCTCGACCCGTTGACCGCCACCCGCCAGTGGATCGAGCGCGCGGTGATCGGCCTGAATCTGTGCCCGTTCGCCAAGGCGGTCTACGTCAAAGAGCAGGTACGGCTGGTGCTCAGCGATGCCAGCACGCCCGAAGCGCTGCTCGAACAACTGGCCGAGGAACTGGTGTTGCTGCGCGACACGCCGGCCGAGCAGATCGACACCACCTTGATCGTGCATCCGGACGTGCTCACCGATTTCCTGGACTACAACGACTTCCTCGACAACGCCGATGCGGCGGTGGAAGCGCTGGATCTGGGTGGCGTGTTGCAGGTGGCCAGCTTCCATCCGGACTATCAGTTCGCAGGCGCGGCGGTGGATGACGTGGCCAACTTCACCAACCGCTCGCCCTACCCCACCCTGCACCTGCTGCGCGAAGACAGCGTGGAGCGTGCGGTGGCCGCGTTTCCGGACCCGGACGTGATTGTCGAACGCAATATCCAGACGCTGGAACGCCTGGGCCAGGACGGCTGGGAGCGGTTGTTGAGCGCATCGCAGCACTGACCGCCGCATCGGGTGCGGTTGCGCGTGCCTGAAACGCGCAGCGATGCCGGCGCGCAGCGGCGCGGCATGACGCGCTAACGGCGGGCAAGCCACCAATCTGCATGCCTCGCGCGCGGCGATCGCGTTGCTACGGCCACCACGGCGCCCGCGTTACAGTGCGCGCGACCTCACTCCCCTGGTGCGCCCGATGCCCCTGACCCCCGCCGTCTCCGCATGGAATCCCTCCCCGTTGCAGGACCGCGTGGTGGTGATCACCGGCGGCGCCCAAGGCATCGGCCGTGGCATCGCGCAGGCGGTGCTGGGCGCCGGTGGCAGCGTGGTGATCGGCGACCTGGATGCCGATGCCGGCAAGGCCTGCCTGCAGGAGTGGGCATTGCCGCGACGCAGTGCCTTCGTGCGGTGCGATGCCGCGCGCCCGGCCCAGGCAACGCGCCTGATCGCCACCGCGCTCACCCGCTTCGGGCGACTCGATGGCCTGGTCAACAACGCCGGCGTGGCCGATCCGCATGTGCCGCCATTGCCGCAACTGGACTGGGACGAGTGGAATCGCAGGCTGGCCAGCCTGCATGGCGCCTTCCTGTGCAGCAAGCAGGCCTTGCCCGCATTGGCGCAGGCCCAGGACGGCGGTGCGATCGTCAACATCGCCTCCACCCGCGCCTGGCAATCGGAGCCGCATAGCGAAGCCTATGCCGCCGCCAAGGGCGGGCTGGTGGCCTTCACCCACGCCTTGGCGCTGAGCGAAGGCCCGCAGGTGCGCGTCAACAGCATCAGTCCGGGCTGGATCAGCACCGACGCCTGGCGCGCACCGGCGCGCCGGCGCACACCCAAGTTGTCGCGGCGCGACCATGCCCAGCATCCGGCCGGACGGGTCGGCACACCGGAAGACATCGCGCAACTGGCGGTCTATCTGCTGTCGCCGCAGCTGTCCGGCTTTGTGACCGGGCAGGACTTCATCGTCGATGGCGGCATGTCGCGCAAGATGCAGTACGTCTGAGGCATTGCCGCGCACGCGGCCTGCAGTAGACCGCGCAGGCCCGGAGCGCCGCAGGCGCAATCACTAGCGGCGCGGCTCAGGCCTGCTCGTTGCGGCCGAACAACACCGCAAGATCTCCGGCCTCCAGCGCGCGCCATTGCCCGGACGGCAGACCGTCCAGCGCCAAGCCACCGATGCGGCTGCGGTGCAAGGCCACCACGTGATTGCCGGCGGCGGCGAACATGCGCCGCACCTGGTGGTAGCGGCCTTCGTGCAGGGTCAGGCGTGCCTCGCGTGGGCCGAGCACGTCCAGTTCGGCCGGCAGCAGCGGCTTGGTTTCGCCTTCCAGCAACAGCGTGCCGCTGGCAAACAGCGCCGCCTCGTCGCCACGCAGGTCCTCGGCCAGGGTGACGTCGTAAACCTTGTCCAGCGCCGACTTGGGCGAAATGATCCGGTGCAGCAGCGCGCCGTCGTCGGTCATCAGCAACATGCCGCTGGTCTCGCGATCCAGCCGCCCCACCGGCGCCAGCACCGGTGCGCGCGAACGGAAGCGCGGCGGCAGCAGTTCGTAGATCAGCCGGCCGGTGTCCTTGGTCGAGCAGGTGTAGCCGCCGGGCTTGTGCAACAGCAGGCTGAAGCCCGCTGGCGGATCCAGCGGTTCGCCATCGATGCGGATCACATCGTGCTCCACCTGGTCGTCGGCATACAGCACCTCGCCGGCGGCGTCGGTGACCGCGCCCTGGCGAAACAACTGGGTCACCTGCTTGCGGCTGCCGTAGCCGAGGTTGGCGATGTGCTTGACCAGCTTCATGCGCGCGCTCCGCGGCCACGGATGGCGGAAATCAGCTTGAAACCGTCGCGTTCGGCGGCCACGCGCACCTGCCCGAAGCTTTCGTTGAGCACGTACTCGTAGGGCAGATGCCGGTTGGCGACCAGCAGCAGCTGCCCACCCGGGCGCAACGCCTGCGCGGCCACGGCGATGAAGCGCTGGCCGATATCCGGGCGATCGGCACGCGAAGGCGTGTGGAACGGCGGGTTGCTGACGATGAAATCGTACTGCGCCCCCAGGCCGGCGGTGACGTCGCGCCAGTGGTACTGCAGCTGCGCCGGATGCGCGATGGCCTGCAGATTGCGCCGCGCCAGGGTCAGCGCGCGCGCCTCGGCCTCGTACAGATCCAGCCCGGTGACCTTGGGGCAGCGCGCCAGCACCTCGGCCGACAGATAGCCAAAGCCCGCGCCCAGATCGGCGCCGTGTCCGGCCAGGGTGCTCGGCAGATGCTCGACCAGCAGCGCCGAGGCAGGGTCGATGCGGTCCCAGGCGAACACACCGGGGCGACTGACGAAGCGCCCGTCCAGAATGGGGCGCGGCGCATCCAGCGCGGCCCAGCGCGCCTGCAGCACCGCATCGGTGTCGGCAGGCAGCGGCGCGCTCCAGTAGGTGCGGCAATGGTGCTTGGTCAGGCTGCCGGCCAGGCCAGTGAGCTGACGCAGATCCGCCTCGCCCGAGCGCGCGCCCTCGTTGTTGGACTGGCAGGCCACCACGCGGCCGCCCGGGGCGGCCAGCGTCACCGCGCGCGCGAACAGGGCACGCGCTTCCTCGCGTTGCCGCGGCGGCAACACCAGCACCAGGGCATAACGGGTGCTGTCGGCCTCGATCTCGCTCTCTTCGCGCACGTTCCAGCCGTTGCGCTCCAGCGCTTCGGCGAAGGGACGAAAGCTCTGCTCGCAGGTCAGCGCATCGGCAGCCGCATGCTCGCGCAGCGGGAACCCGTCGCGCGCGCGCAGGAACAGCACCGGGCCGCTGGGCCATGGCAGCACGCCCTGGGCGAAGGGCAGAAACAGAGCTTGAAGCGGGGCATCGTGCGGGCCAGCCATCGGATCATCGGGTCGGGAACAGGCCGCCATTGTAAGGGAGCGCTGCGTGCTGCCCGCCCTGGCGCCCGCTTGGGCGGGCATTCGATTGCGTGATCTGCAGACGGCGGCCCTTCCAATGTCTATACGGTCTATTGATGCGCACGCAACATCCGCCCGCCTAGGCTGGAATCACACCAATACCGGAGAGACGCGATGCGAGCCCTGTTCGTAGGTGGAGTGGTCGACAACAGCGAAATGGATCTGGATGACACCCCGCCACCGATGCACTACCCCGAAAACACCGGTGCGGGCCGGCCGCGTTATCGCCTGCACCAGGTCGGCGAGCGCGACGATGGCAGCGTGGCATATGCGGTGTATGGCGCCCCGGAAATGGCCGATGACGACATCAGCCGGATCACCGAAGAACGTGGCTATGCGCGCCGCTTCAGTGCTTCGCCCGAACCGCCGCGCTGAGCGTGGGCGCATTGGCTTGGCACCGCGCACGATCGCGGCACACGCATGGAAAAACCGGGCCTGGGCCCGGTTTTTTCGTTTGAACGCCTGAGCCAGCGGGTTGTCTGGATCAGCGCGCCTTGGGTGTCACCCGCCAGATCACATTGCCGACATCGTCGGCCACCAGCAGCGCTCCGGTATTGTCCGGGCTCACGCCCACCGGTCGCCCCTGCGCATTGCCTTCGGCATCCAGAAAACCATCCAGCACCGTGATCGGCGTGCCGCTGGGCTTGCCGTCGACGAACGGCACGAACAGCACCTTGTAGCCACTGGGCGGGTCGCGATTCCACGAGCCGTGCTGGCCGATGAAGGCGCCCTGGCGGAAGCGCTCCGGCAGCAGGCTTCCGCTGGCAAAGCTCAGACCCAGCGAGGCGGTATGCGGGCCCAGCGCGTAGTCGGGCTTGATCGCCTTGGCCACCAGCTCGGGGTTCTGCGGTTTGACCCGCTCGTCCACATGCTGGCCGTAATAGCTGTAGGGCCAGCCATAGAAGCCGCCGTCGCGCACCGAGGTCAGGTAATCCGGCACCAGATCGCTGCCGATCTCATCGCGCTCGTTGACCACCACCCATAGCGACTTGCTCTGCGGCTCCCAGGCGGTGCCGACCGGATTGCGCAGGCCGCTGGCGAACACGCGGCTGCTGCCGGTGGCCGGGTCGATCTCCAGGATCGCGGCGCGGTTGAGTTCGGCCTCCATGCCGTTTTCGGCCACGTTGCTGTTGGAGCCAACGCCGACATACAGCTTGCTGCCGTCGGCGCTGGCCAGCAGCGACTTGGTCCAATGGTGATTCAGGCCGCCGGGCAGGTTGGCCACGAAGGTCGGCTTGGCGGTGATATGCGTCTCGCCGGGCTTGTACGGAAAGCTCACCAGCGCATCGGCATTGGCCACGTAGAAACGATCGCCGATCAGGGCCATGCCGAACGGGGAAAACAGCCCGCTGATGAACTGGGTGCGCACTTCGGCCACGCCGTCGCCATCGGCATCGCGCAGCAAGGTGATGCGGTTGGCACTGGGCACCACGGCGCCGGCCTTGCTCATCATCGCGCCCTGCACCTTCTTGCGGATGCCGCCGCCTTCGGCGTCTTCCGGCTTGGGCGGCTCGGCGGTCTCGGCCACCAGCACGTCGCCGTTCGGCAGCACATAGACCCAGCGCGGGTGATCCAGGTCGCGCGCAAACGCGGCAACCTGCAGGTCGTCGGCGGCGATCGGCTTGGCGTTCTCGGTCCAGCGCTTGACCGGCGCCACCTTGACAGTGGGGATCAGGCGTTTGACCGGCTCGGGCAATTGCGGGTTCGGCCCGGTCCCTTGTTCGATGGCAAGCGTGGCGGTATCGCCGCAGGCGGCGAGGAGGGCGACGGTCAGTAACGACAGCGGCCAGCGGGCGAGCTTCAACGCGGGAGCATTCATTGCGCGATCGATCCTGAACAGTTACGACAATCGGCCATCATGCCGTCAACGCCACGACGAGAAGTAAACACATCGTCAATGCGTGACTCAGGGAGCGGCTTGCGGATCGCTGCCCAGCGGCAAGGGGTGCACTGCCACGATGCGGTCCATCCAGATCCAGTGCGGCTCCTGCGCGGCATCCAGCTGGTCGATGCGCAACTGGCCGTTGAGGCCTTCGCGCTGCTGGTCGTCCAGATAGGTCTGGATGCTCGGGCGCACGGCGACGGTGCCGCTGATCATGCTGCCGTCGTCGAGCTCGACGCGCACGCGCTCCTGGCCACCGAGCAGCGACACCCAGTGTTCGAGCGTGGCGATCTGTACTTGTTCCGAATAGACATGCGGGGCGTATCTGGACATGGCGTCATCTCCATCGAAGGAATGCACCACGCTAGGCCATCGGCCGTGAAAGAGGCAGTAAACAGCCTCTTTCACCTGTGCTTGTCAGCCGGAGCGGCGGCGCCACGTCGGCGGCGCCTGCCGTCTCACTCCACCGATTCGCGCGCGGCGCGCACCGCGGTGACCAGTTGGGCGACGCTGTAGGGCTTGGCCAGATGCTCCTGGAAACCGGAGTCCAGCGCGCGCTTGCGATCGTCGTCGCGTGCCAGGGCGGTCACTGCCACGGCCGGCAGTGCCGCCGCGTCCAGCCCCATGTTCTCGCGCACGGTGCGGATCAGCCCGTAGCCGTCCATGCCCGGCATGCCGATGTCGGTCAGCATCAGGTCGAAGCGTGCATGGCCGCGGTGATCGATCAATGCCAGCGCATCGGTGGCGCTGCCGGCGGTGACCACTTCGGCGCCCTGCTCTTCCAGCAGGCGGCGCAGGTAATCGAGCATGTCCGGCTGGTCTTCCACCGCCAGCAGGCGCAAGCCATTGAGCGCGCGCGCTTCGATGATCTGTTCGGACATCAAGCGCCGGCGCAGTTCGCGCCGCGGACGCCTGGCCTGATCGGGAATATGCTCCGGCAGGCGCACCGTGAAGGTGGCGCCCTTGCCGCGACCGCCGCTGGTGGCGCTGACCTGGCCGCCATGCATTTCCACCAGCTGCTGCACGATCGCCAGGCCCAGGCCCAGCCCACCATGCTGGCGCGTGGTGGTGCCATCGGCCTGACGGAAGCGGCCGAACAGATGCGGCAGGAACTCCGCTGCGATGCCGTCGCCCGAATCGCGTATCGCGACCAGCAGGTGGCCGTCGTCGCGTTCGATGGTGACATCGATACGGCCATGTGCCGGGGTGAACTTGATCGCATTGGACAGCAGATTCCACAGCACCTGCTGCAGCCGCGTGGCATCGCCCAGCACCAGGCACGGCGTGGACGGAGCATGCACCTCCAGCACCTGGTCCTTGCCTTCGGCAGCCAGCTCTTGGGTGTTCAGGGCCTCGCGCACCTGTTCGACCAGATCCAGCGACTCGACCTCCAACTGCACCTTGCCCAGCAGCATGCTGCTGAGGTCGAGCATGTCCGAGATCAGGCGTTTCTGCGCACGGGCACTGCTGGCGATCACCGACAGGCCCTTGTAATTGGGATGACCTTCCTCGACCCGCTGCAGCAGCAGCTCGCTCCAGCCCAGGATGGTGGTCAGCGGCGTGCGCAACTCGTGCGACAAGGTGGCCAGGAACTCGTCCTTCAGCCGCGCCATGCTCTCGGCTTCGTTGCGTGCGCTGCGCTCGGATTCGAGCAGCTGCTCGCGTGCCAGTTCGATCTCGCGTTGTTCGGTCACGTCCGGGCTGCTGCCGGCCAGGCCGATGAAGCGCCCGTCGGCCGAATAGCGCGGCGTGGCGGTCATTTCGATCCAGCGCCACTGCCCGTCGTGGCGGCGCGCGCGCACCAGTGCATGCAGGCCGCGCTGTTCTTCCAATGCGGTGGCCAGTTCGAACTGGAAGATCGACAGGTCGTCCGGATGCAGCAACTCGCTCCAGGCCGACACCGTGCCGCTGGAAATGTCGATGCCGAAAAATTCGCCATAGGCACTGTTGACGAAGCGCACCACGCCTTGCGCGTCCAGTACCCAGACCGGCATCGGCAGGCCGTCGGCCAGGGCGCTGAAACGTGCCTCGCTCTCGGCCAGCTCGCGCTCCACCCGCTTGCGCTCGGTGATGTCCATGAACAACACCGCCACCCGCGCCTGCTCCGGCTGCCCGACCCGGAACGCATCCACCGAGTACCAGCGGCGCAATGCCTTGGCCTGCATTTCGAAGTGGATGCGGTTACCCGTGCGGGCGACATGGCCGTAGCGGTCGAACCATTCCTGTTCGTGATCGACCAGCATGCCGCGAATGGACACGTTCAATACATTGGACAGGCCGGTGTAGCGCTCGAACGCGCCATTGGTCATGCGGATCACGTAATCGACGGCCTTGTCGCCATCGAACACCATATCGATGACGCAAAACCCCGCATCCAGATTATGGAAGATCTCGTGGTACATCCCCGGGTCGAGGAAGGGCTCGGCGAGGGCTGCCGGGTGGCTGGTGGCCAGATCGGGGCTGGTGGTCGAGGTGCTCAAATCGGGATCCAGGGGTGGTGCCAGGGCGGATGACGGGCAGATGAAACCACGCCCGGTGTCGTCAGCGGGTGCACAGCCGGCCGACCCGGTTCACGCGCGTGCCGCCGGCTCCCCAGGGATCACCACAGCAGCGCCGCGCACAGCGCGATGCATGCCGCCAGCACCACGATCCCGGCGATCACGCCGCGAAACACCCACTCGCCTTCGCGGCGCAACTGCTCGTCCATCCAGCGCTGCGCTTCTTCGCGCCAGGCGGTGGAACGCGCGTACTCGGCGTCCAGCAACAGCAACCGCACCCGCGACAGGCCAAGTTTGGCGCATTCGCTGCGGCAGCGCTCGCTGAAACCATCCTCGCCGGTGGCGACCTGTGCGCCCAGCGGCAACTGCAGTTCGAGTTCATGCCTGGACATAACGGGGGCGCTCCTGATCAAGCTCGTGTTCCAGCGCCATCCGCGCCAGTTGGGTGTAGTTGGCGCGTGGACCCTGGCCGCGGCCGGTGAGCATTCCCTGGTAATCCAGGTCCTGCCAGACCCGCCCGGTCCACTCGACGCAATCCTCGGCGATCACCAGCATCAGCGAGTAGCGGTATTCCAGCCCGTTGGCGGCGGTGTAGGCGTAGACCGGCGGGAACTGCACCGCCACATCGCCCTGGCGCGCCAGCGCGGCCAGGTGTTCGCGCAAGGCATCGCGCGGCGAGGCTCCCGGTTCCATCCGCAGCGCGCGGGTCGCCAGGTCCAGATCCACATCGCTTTGCAGGGCGACGAAGGCGGCGGCCCCGGTGGCGGGGTTATGGCCGTGTTGTTTCGCCCAGTCGATGAACTGCAGGCGCACGTCCGACGGCAGGTGTGCCGGCGCCGAAGAGGCTGACTTTGTGCGGAAAGAGTGGGTGTCCATGCTGGCGATCTTCCGGGCTGCGCCGTGAAGCGCAGGCGCAGGCGCGGTGAACCCGCCGTCATGGCGCCAGCGCTGCGGATTAACCGCGTGGCAATGGCCGGCCAGCCCTTGCGTGGCAAGCGTTGCCGGCACGCAGACGCGCCCCCACACTGCAAGGACGCCCGGTACGTCCACGTACCTTCCGCTTGGAGACTTTCCATGAAACGTTCCAGCCTTTGCGGCGCCAGCCTGTTGCTGGCAGGACTGCTCGCGGCAACCGGCGCGCAGGCACGTGTACGCAACGTCACCGACCCGCAGGCGCCACGCGCGCTGACCGGCGATGGCAAGGTCGATGTGCGCTGGACCGACCCGGCGCAGTTTTCCGAAGTGCGCTTCAGCGGCAACCGCTGGGAAGCGCAGCGTGGCGACTGGGTGACCCAGCTGGCGACTTATTTCCAGCAGAGCGCCGCGCGCAAGCTGCCCGACGGCCAGCGCCTGAGCGTGACCATCACCGACATCCGCCGCGCCGGCCAGTACGAGCCCTGGCACGGGCCGCGCATGCAGGACGTGCGCATCGTCAAGGACATCTACCCGCCGCGCCTGAGCTTCAACTACACGCTGACCGGCGCCGATGGCCAGGTGATCGACCAGGGCGAACGCAAGCTGGTGGATTCGGCGTTTCTGATGAGCGGCCCGCGCCTGACCGACAGCGACCCGCTGCGCTTCGAAAAGGCGATGATCGACGACTGGGTGCGCAAGCAGTTCCGCGGCGACCGGAGTACTGCCGGGCTGTGAGCTGCCGCTTCAAGCCCCTCTCCGGTCGGCAGAGGGGTTGGGGTGAGGGCACGGAGCGAAGCCCACGCGTTGTTCCAAGTGCATGTGGCTTCGCACGTCCCCTCATCCGCCCCTTCGGGGCACCTTCTCCCGATGGGAGAAGGGACATCTCACCGCGTGACTCCCTCGCCCACTGCCGCCTCACCCACATACGTCCGCGGCACGCGCTTGAGTCCACACAGCAGTTGATACGCGCTGACATTGCACTGTGTCGCCAACGGGGAGACCCGCGGCGCATCGCCCCACAGCTGCACTGACGCACCGATGTCGGCCTGCGGGTGCTCGGTGAGATCCACGGTCAGCATGTCCATCGACACGCGCCCGATCAGCGGGCAGACCTGTCCATCCACCAGCACCGGGGTGCCGTTGGGGGCGAACTGCGGATAGCCGTCGGCATAGCCGATCGCCACCACGCCGACGCGAGTCGGACGCTCGGCGACGAAGCGGGCGCCGTACCCCACCGGCTCGCCGGCCGGCAGCTCGCGCACGGAGATGATGCGCGAGCGCAGCGTCATCACCGGGCGTAGTTGCGCGGTGGTGTCGGTGTCCTGCGGGAACGGGTTTGCGCCGTACAGCATCAGCCCCGGACGCGACCAATCGTTACGCAGCGCCGGCCAGCCGAGCAGGCCGGGCGAATTGCGCAGGCTGGTTTCGGCCTGCATGCCGCCTGCGGTGAGCGCGAACGCCACCGCCTGCTCGTCGGTGCGGCTGCACTCCAGCTCGTCGGCGCGCGCCAAGTGGGTCATCAGCACCAGCGAGGCGATCTGCGGCAGCCCGCGCAGCCGCAACCACGCCGCACGAAAGTCTTCCGGTGACAGGCCCAGGCGATGCATGCCGCTGTCCAGCTTCAGCCAAACCCGCAACGGACGCGGGCTCTGGAACTCGGCCAGCGCGCGCACCTGCTGCGGCGTGGCCACCACCGTCCACAGATCATGCTCGGCAATCAGGCGCAGTTCGTCGTGTTCGAAGAACCCTTCCAGCAGCAGGATCGGCGCACGGATGCCGGCCTGACGCAGCTCCAGCGCTTCTTCGATGCAGGCCACCGCAAAGCCGTCGGCCTCGCCGTCCAACGCCTGCGCGCAGCGCACCGCGCCGTGGCCGTAGGCATCGGCCTTGACCACCGCCAGGGCCTTGCTGCCGCCCAGGCGCTTGGCCAGGCGGTAGTTGTGACGCAATGCGTCCAGGTCGATCAACGCTTGCGCAGGACGCACTACGCGGCCTCCTGCTGCGCGCGGGCGCTGCGTGGCGACAGGTAACGGAAGATGTCCAGGCCTTCGCTATCGATATCGGGCGTACGGCCCTGCATCAGGTCGGCCAGATAGCGGCCCGAGCCGCAGGCCATGGTCCAGCCCAGGGTGCCGTGGCCGGTATTGAGGAACAGGTTGGCATACGGCGTGGCGCCGACCACCGGCGTACCGTCCGGCGTGGCCGGGCGCAGGCCGGTCCAGAACTCGGCCCGGGCCAGATCGCCGGCACCGGGGAACAGGTCGTTGACCACCATCTCCAGCGTGGCGCGGCGGCGCGGATTCAACGACAGGTCGAAGCCGGCCACCTCGGCCATGCCGCCGACGCGGATACGGTCGTCGAAGCGGGTCAGCGCGATCTTGTAGCTCTCGTCCAGCACCGTGGAGGTCGGCGCGCGCGCGGCATCCACGATCGGGATGGTCAGCGAATAGCCCTTAAGCGGATACACCGGCAGGTGCAGGCCGAGCGAGAGCAGCAGGTCGGCCGAATAACTGCCCAGCGCCAGCACGTAGCGGTCGGCGGTCTCGATGCGGCCATCGATCTGCACGCCGGTGACGCGCCCGCCTGCGTGCTGCAGATGCTCGACCTGCTGCCCGTAGCGGAACTCCACCCCCGCCTGCGCGGCCAGTTCGGCCAGGCGCTGGGTGAACAGCCGGCAGTCGCCGGTCTGGTCCTCGGGCAGGCGCAGGGCGCCGGCCATCTGCGCGCCACCGCCGGCCAGGCCCGGTTCGAACTGGGCGATCTGCGCCGGGGTCAGCAGCTCGTAGGGCACGCCGTACTGGGCCAGCACCTCAATGTCCTGCGCGGCGGCATCCAGTTGCTGCTGGGTGCGAAACAGCTGGGTGGTACCGAGCTGGCGGCCTTCGAACTCGATGCCGGTGCTGGCACGCAATGCGTTCAGGCAATCGCGGCTGTAGTCGGACATGCGCACCATGCGCGCCTTGTTCACCGCATAGCGCTCGGCAGTGCAGTTGCGCAGCATCTGGCTGAGCCAGGCCAGCTGACGCAGGTCGCGGGTGGGCCGGATCGACAGCGGTGCATGCTGCTCGAACAGCCACTTCACCGCCTTGCCGGGCACACCGGGCGCGGCCCACGGCGAGGTGTAGCCGAACGACAGCTGGCCGGCATTGGCGTAGCTGGTTTCCAGCGCCGCCGCCGGCTGGCGGTCGACCACGGTGACCTCGCAACCGGCCTGTGCCAGATACCAGGCCGTGGTGGTGCCGATAACGCCACTACCGAGAATGAGCACCCGCATGTCGTTCTCCTGGAAAGGGTATTCCCCCACAACCAGGCGCCGAGGGGGACAGTTAGACGCAGTATATTGCGAGCCAGGCAGTGCCATTTCTGGAATCAGCCTGCCTTGGCAGTGAATCCTCCTGTCAAACCCTGTGGAAGCAGACCCGATGACGACCCGCACCCGCGAGCTGGACAAGATCGACCGCAAGATCCTGCGCATCCTGCAGCAGGAGGGGCGGATTTCCTTTACCGAACTGGGCGAGCGGGTGGGCCTGTCGACCACGCCCTGCACCGAGCGCGTGCGCCGGCTGGAGCGCGATGGCGCCATCACCGGCTACTACGCGCGGCTGGACCCGCACTATCTCAAGGCCAGCCTGCTGGTGTTTGTGGAGATCAGCCTGGCCTACAAGTCCGGCGACATTTTCGAGGAGTTCCGGCGCGCCGCGCTCAAGCTGCCCAACGTGCTGGAATGCCATCTGGTCTCGGGCGATTTCGACTACCTGCTCAAGGCGCGCATCAGCGAGATGGCCTCCTATCGCAAGCTGCTCGGCAGCACCTTGCTGACCATGCCGCATGTGCGCGAGTCCAAGAGCTACATCGTGATGGAAGAGGTCAAGGAGACCCTGGCGTTGCCGATCGAGGGCTGAGATTTGGGAGTCGGAATTGGGGATTGGTAACAGCGCGGGTCAGCGCACCACGCGCATGCCGTCGCCGGCCGGGACCGCGTCGTAATAGCGCCCGGTCTTGGTATCCAGCACCCGGTTGGCGCCGGCCGGCTGCATGCCCTGCAGCAAGCGGCCATTGCGGTCGTAGACCATCGGCGCGCTGGCCGGCGCAACCTGGCTGCCGGCCGGCGCCACCGGCGTTTGGGCCGGGCCACGGGTCGGGATGGTGGGCGCGGACGGGCGCTGGCCGAGCTGCGATGGCACCGGAGCCGTGGCCGGCGCGGGCTGCACTGCGCGCGGCGCGGTCAGCGTGGGCTGGGCGGGCGTCGGGCTGGTGATCGGCTGCAGGGTATTGGACGAGCGTGTGCTGGTGGCCGATTGCGCTGCCGCAGCGCCAGCGGCAGCCAGCAGGCCGCACAGCAGCAGGCCGCGCGTTGAAGAAAGGATCGCCATGACGGACACCGTGCTTGATCGAGGAGTACTCACTGGATGGGGGCGCCGGCGTGTTGCGGCAATACGCGGGATCGGCTGCGGGATGAACGCGTTCGCCAGATGATCACGGCGCGAAAAACACCTCCTTTTTTCATCGGGACGATGTGGCGCGCAGCGCCGGATGAGGGTGCGTGAAGCCTGGCAATCAGTACTGCGTCATGGCTTCGCCACCTTACCCTCGCCCCAACCCCCGCTCCGCGCCCCGCCCCGCCCTGCGCCAGCGGCGCAGGCGCACCAAGGCACGCGCGCCAGTGGCGCGCAAGCTGTGCCGTGGCGCCCCGGCGGGAGAGGGGCTTTGTCCCGGCACGCTTGAACCACGCCGACAGCGCCCACATCACGGGTGCAGGCGCGGCACCCTGCCAGCGCGCGCATGCGAGAACCCCATGAGCCAGTTCGATCTGACCCCTCCCTCCCCCGCCCAACGCGACGCCCTGATCGCCGGGCTCAGCGACGAGGAACAGCGCGTGCTGCTGCACCATGGCACCGAAGCGCCGTTCTGCGGGGTGTTCCTGGACAACAAGCTCGACGGCGTCTACACCTGCCGCCTGTGCGGGTTGCCGCTGTTCCGCTCCAGCGCCAAGTTCGAATCCGGCACCGGCTGGCCGAGCTTCTTCGCCCCGTACGACACCGCCCATGTGCGCGAAATCCGCGACACCAGCTACGGCATGATCCGCACCGAGATCGTCTGCGCGCGCTGCGACAGCCACCTGGGCCACGTGTTCCCCGACGGCCCGCCGCCGACCGGCGAACGCCACTGCCTGAACTCGGTCTCGCTGGGCTTTACCGAAAATGGCCAGGCCCTGCCCAACCCCTTGCAGCGCGCAGGCGCCGAAGCGCAACCGGCCTGAGCCGACGCATGCATCCGGCCCGGAGGGATTCCGTGCCGGATGCATGCCTGCAACACCTGCGCCCACTGGCAGGCGCTGCCGCGTCGCCGACGCAATGTAGCGACCCCGACAAGGCGTCGAACCACCGCTGTAGCCAGGCGCGATTCACCTGAGCAAGGCTAGGTCACGATGAGCGTTGCAGGGATTGCTTGCAGTAGGCAGCCGCGCCGCAAAGCCATTCAATCAAGGGCTGGAACGGCCTGAGCGCACCTGGCGCTAGCAACGACAGCGCCGCAACCTGCCGCGTGAAGATGCGATGCACCGAGCGATCGTTCAGTTACACCGCACACCTTCACGCCGTGCGCTTCAAGAATCCGCCGCGCAAGCCGAAACAACAGCAACCCTGTTTGCTTTTGGCTGCGCCATGCTCATCATCATCGGCTTCATCGTCGTCATCGTCAGTGTCCTCGGCGGCTATGTGCTGTCGCATGGCAAGCTGGGCGCGCTCTGGCAGCCGTACGAGCTGATGATCATCGGTGGCGCGGCGTTCGGTGCGTTTCTGGTCAGCACGCCCGGCAAGATCGTCAAGGAGACCTTCAGCAGCATCCTGGGCGTGTTCAAGGGCCCGCAGTACAAGTCCGACGATTACAAGGACACGCTGAGCCTGATCTACGAGCTGCTCAACAAGGCGCGCCGCGATGGCTTCATGGCGCTGGAAGATCACGTCGAAAAACCGCAGGACAGCACCATCTTCGGCAACTACCCCAAGGTGGTCGCCGACCATCACCTGCTGGACTTCATCACCGACTGCCTGCGTCTGATGATCGGCAGCAACATCGAGCCACACGAGCTGGAGCCGTTGCTCGAGCTGGAGCTGGAAAAACATCACCACGAAGCGCTGGCGCCCTCGCATGCGCTGAGCAAGGTGTCCGACGGCCTGCCCGGCTTCGGCATCGTGGCGGCCGTGCTCGGCATCGTGATCACCATGGGCTCGATCGGCGGGCCGATCGAGGAGATCGGCCACCACGTCGGCGCCGCCCTGGTCGGCACCTTCCTGGGCATTTTGCTGGCCTATGGCTTCGTCGCACCGCTGGCCGCGGCGATGGAAGCGCGCGCCGAGCAGGACGGGCGCATGTACGAGGCGGTCAAGACCGCGCTGCTGGCCTGCCTGCGTGGCTACAACCCGAAGATTGCGCTGGAATTCGCGCGCAAGACGCTGCCCTCCAACGTGCGTCCGAGCTTTGCGGATTTCGAAACGCACCTGAAGACGATCAAGTAGGACCGCGGTCATGGCCGAGGGCAAATCCACCGTCGTCATCCGACGGGTCAAGAAGGTGCAGGGCGGCGGCCATCATGGCGGCGCCTGGAAGGTGGCGTTTGCCGACTTCGTGACCGCGATGATGGCGTTCTTCCTGGTGCTGTGGCTGATGGCCGCCACCACCAAGGAGCAGCGCGCGGCGATCTCGGAATACTTCCGCAATCCCAGCCCGTTGTCGGGCAAGTCGCCGGCCCCCTCCCCGGGCATGAACGGCCCTGGTGGCGCCAGCACCTCGATGATCAAGCTCGGCGGCACCGCCGACATGGCCAAGGGGCAGAAGGACGAGATGGGCCGCAAGCGCGACAACGCTGCCGACACCAACGAAGACAGCCGCGCCAGGGACAAGAAGCGCCTGGAAGCGCTGATGCAGGACCTGAAAGAGGCCATCGACAAGAGCCAGGCGCTGGAGCCGTTCAAGGACCAGTTGCTGCTCGACCTCACCCCGGACGGCCTGCGCATCCAGATCGTGGACAAGCAGAACCGGCCGATGTTCGACATGGGCCGCGACCAGCTCAAGCCGTACACCGTGGCGATCCTGCGCGAGCTGTCCAGCTTCATCAACCAGGTGCCCAACCACATCAGCATCACCGGCCACACCGACACCACCGCCTACAGCAGCGATACCGGTTACACCAACTGGGAACTCAGCGCCGACCGCGCCAACGCCGCGCGCCGTGCGCTGGTGGGCGGCGGCATGGACGATGCCAAGGTCACCCGCGTGGTGGGGCTGTCCTCGTCGGTGCTGTTCGACAAGACCGACCCGCAGAACCCGATCAACCGCCGCATCAGCATCGTGGTGATGACCCAGGATGCCGAACAGGCCGCGCTGGCCGGCGCCGGCCAGGGCATTGCGCTGGGCAAGCCGACCCACGATGCCGACACCCATGTGCCGGATCTGAGTGCCGCAGCAACCGCCACCACCGCGGTGGGGACCCCGGCCGCGCTGCCTGCGGCAGGACCCAGCGCTGCTGCGCCGACGGGCGGACCTGCGGCTGCGGCCAGCGCCACATCGCCCGCTGCAGCGCCCCCGGCCACCAGCGCCGCGCCGGCGGCACCGCGCGTCTCCACGCGCAGCCAGGTGGCTTCGGCCACCGCACTGGCCAAGGCTGCCGAAGCCGCCGTGGCCGCACCGCGCACTGCGGTCAGCGAAGTACCCGCGCGGCGCTGACGGCGTCTGCGGGAACTTGGCCTGAGGTTGCCTGGCGGTTTTTGGCGTTCTTGGCGTTCTTGGCGTTCTTGGCGTTCTTGGCGGTTGCGGGCAGCGGGCAGCGGGCGGCGGCAGACGGCAGACGGCAGACGGCAGACGTTATCGTGCATGTCGAATCCGATGTGCATCCCGAACTTGATTTGCATCCCGGATCTGGTCGCCCTGCGGGCTGCTTGTCGGGCTTGTAGGGCTTGTCGTCCTGAATGCCGATCCTGACCGGCAATCGCGCGTTGGCGCTCCGACAGACCCGCGGTGCCAGCCGCTGCAGCCTGTCCGACATATCGGCGTCAGCGGCCTTCGGAGCGCCGGAAGCGCCGACAGCAGCATCCCCCGGCGCGGCCGGCGTTCATCGGCCTGGCGGAGGTACCCGAGCCGGGTCACGCGCAAGCGCCTAGAATGGTCGGCCATTCCCAGCGTCGAGAACACCGTGTCCCGCAATTCCAAGGCCAAGCGCGACAAGCGCAAGAAGTCCCAACCCAAGCGCCCGATCGTCCGTCTGGGCCAGGCGCCGCAGATCGCCAACCATGCCGTGCTGCAGGATGCCGACGGCCGCGTGGTCGCTGCGATCGGCTTGCAGAACGGCAGCGAATGGCTGCTGTCGATCGGCGGCCAGACCATGGGCAGCGCCGACAACCCGGTGCCGATGCTGGCCATGCTCAAGCACCTGGCCAATCTGCAGGAGAAGGAAGGCAAGACCATCTCGCTGGAATACTCCACCCAGCTGCAGCAGATGATCGACGACCTGGCCGCCGAAGACGGCAAGACCGCCGAGGAATACCTGACCACGCTGGTGTCCGAGTTCGAGAACAGCGACGCTGAAGGCGACGACGGCGAAGCCGAAGACGCAGACGCCGAGGCAGGCGATGCCCCGGCAGATGCCGATGCGGACACCGATGCCGATGCTGATGCCAGCGCCGAAGACGCCGCTGCCGACACCGCAGGCGACGCGTCGCAGGACGACGCCGACGACGCAACCGACGACGGCAAGAAGAAGGGCAAGAAGGCCTAAGGCCTGCCCGTGGCCGTCTACGTCGACGATGCGGTGCATCCGTGGCGCGAGCAGCGCTGGGCGCACCTGCTCGGCGATACGCTGGACGAGCTGCATGCGATGGCGGCGCGGCTGGGCATTCCCCGCCGCGCCTTCCAGAACAAACTCAGCGGCGCGCACTACGACGTGTCCGCAACGCTACGCGCCGAAGCGATCGCGCTCGGTGCCATTGCGATCTCCCGTCACACCGACCGCGCCCTGCTCAAGGCCTTGATCGCCAACGCGCGTGCACAGGCGCGCGGCGAGGCGCCTTGAGGCGGGGATTGGGGAGTCGGGATTGGGGAGTCGTAACGGCGATCGCCACAACCTGATTGGCGGCGCGCCGTTGTAGGAGCGCGCCCGAGCGCGAGGACCCGTCCCGGTAACGCCCGTCGCGCGCAGGCACGCTCCTACGTGGCAAGCGCTGGCCCGTTCATGCGTCCTGGCCTGGAGGCCTGCAACTTCCAGCACCCATGATGACGGCATCCCTCTGCACATGACGGCACGCCGTTGTAGGAGCGCGCCTGAGCGCGAGGAGCTGTCGCGGTAATGCCCGATCGCGCGCGGGCACGCTCCTACGTGGCAAGCGCTGGCCCGTTCATGCGTCCTGGCCTGGAGGCCTGCAACTTCCAGTACCCATGATGACGGCATCCCTCTGCACATGACGGCACGCTGTTGTAGGAGCGCGCCCGAGCGCGAGGAGCTGTCCCGGTAACGCCCGTCGCGCGCAGGCACGCTCCTACGTGGCAATCGCCGGGCTGTGGACCATGCCTGCGCGGCAGACCTTAGTGGCCACCAGGCGCTTGGCATGCTGCTGCGGCAGCACGCACCACCGCGGCTCGACACAACCACACCCACACATCGTTCCTGCGAATCCCGAATCCGGAATCCCCCAATCCCGATTCCCCAATCCCGGCCCTGCCTCAGAACGCTTCGTTCCCCAGCCGCACTTCCACCCCCAACAGCGAGGTCAGCGCCAGCATGGCGTCGTCGTCGCGGCTGAGCGCGATCCAGCCGGCATAGGCGTCGCCGCCGGTGTTCCAGTTCCACAGCGAGTAGCCGTGCTCGCGCAGACGATCAAAGGCCACCGCCATCAGGTCGGGCACACTCAGATCGCTGGAAAACTCCTCGTCATCCAGGTCGCCGCCCCAGTCGATGCGCAGGTTCCAGCGCGCGCTGAGTTCGTCGATGGCGGCAATGAACGCGTCGGTGTCCTTCCAGTCCACGAAAAAGCCCGAGCGCCAGTCGATCGCATCCTTCAAGGCCCACAACCAGGCATCGTCGCCCTCGTCGTCGTCCAGGTCGGCCTGTGCCTCGCGCCAGGTATCGAACTGGCCCAGGGCGGTGTCTTCGTCGCCGGGATTGATCAGCACCAGCAGATTCCACACCCGCGCCGGGTGGTCGTCGACATCGTCTTCGTCGCCTTCGGGCTGCAGGCCTTCGTCGTCTTCGTAATCGGCGCTGTTATCGGGCATGGCGGTCTGGTTCCAGGAGTGCAGGCGTGAAGTGTGAGGCCTGACGGGGCGCAAGCAAACCGCCCGGCGCGTGCGCCGGCAGCGCCGGGGCTGATCTTCGCGGCGCGGGCCCGTATCCTGTGCGGCCGAAGACGGCCATCCCGGCCGCCATGACGCCTTTCCCATGAGCGATACCCCTCCCGATCATCTGGCCATCGATGCACGCAGCCCGTTCCACAATGCCGATGCGCTCAGCCGCGGCGTCGGCGTGCGCTTCAACGGTGTCGAACGCGACAACGTGGAGGAGTATTCGGTCAGCGAAGGCTGGATCAAGGTGCAGGTCGGCAAGGCCCGCGACCGTCGCGGCAACCCGATGACGATGAAGATCAAGGGTGAGGTGGTGGCCTACTTCCTGGACACCAAGAGCGACGCCAAGCCGGCTGCCGAATAAGAGCGGCTGACACCACCACGTCACGCCGGGCTACTGCAGGCCGGCTGCCCTGTGCCGTGGCTGCAGGGCCCTGGCCCGCCCACCCTCGCCGGGCACGCTGCAAGTACGTCCTTGCATAAGCGCTGGCGCGGCATCCATGCCGCATCAGCGCTGGCGACTGCGAGAGGGCGAGGACCATCGGAGGTGGTCGTTTCGTTGCGCAGAGCTTTCAATAAAGCAGCCGGCAAACTCTCTGGCGTGGCGCCCTCGCCGATTGCGAGACCGTGGGACGGCATGGATGCGGCTACCGAGTCCCCAGGGCCGGGTTCACGGCGCGTCCCGCGAGCGGCAAGGGCGCCGCGCACTCGCCCCAGTCAACGTTGACCCGGACTGCCGACGGCATCCACCAGGGTGCGGCCGACCAAACCACTGCCGTCACCACTCACGCCTTGAGCCGGTAACCGCTGCGGAAGATTGCCGCCACCACGCCCAGGCACACCAGCAGGAACAGGAAAGTCATGCCGGTGCTCACCGCGATGTGCACGTCGGCCTTGCCGTAGAAACTCCAGCGGAACCCGCTGATCAGGTACACCACCGGATTGAACAGGGTGACCTTCTGCCATAGCGGCGGCAGCATGTTGATCGAGTAGAAACTGCCGCCCAGGAAGGTCAGCGGCGTCACCACCATCAGCGGGATCACCTGCAGTTTTTCGAAGCCGTCGGCCCAGATGCCGATGATGAAACCGAACAGGCTGAAGGTCAGCGCGGTGAGCACCAGAAAGCCCAGCATCCACAGCGGATGCGCGATCTCGTAAGGCACGAACAGCCGCGCGGTGAGCAGGATCAGCAAGCCCAGCAACACCGACTTGGTGGCCGCCGCGCCCACATAGCCGATCACGATCTCCCACCAGGCCACCGGCGCCGACAGCACCTCGTAGATGGTGCCGGCCCAGCGCGGCATGTAGATGCCGAACGAGGCGTTGGAAATGCTCTCGTTGAGCAGGGACAGCATCACCAGCCCGGGAATGATGAAGGCGCCGTAGCTGATGCCGTCGATGTCGCCCATGCGCGAGCCGATCGCCGCGCCGAACACCACGAAATACAGCGAGGTCGACAACACCGGCGAGGCGATCGACTGGGTCAGCGTGCGGAAGGCGCGCGCCATTTCGAAGCGGTAGATCGCCGCGATCGCATGCCGGTTCATGCGCGCACCTCCACGTTGCGGGCGCCATGCACCAGGTTGACGAAGATCTCCTCCAGCGAACTCTCGCTGGAATGCAGGTCCTTGAAGTCGATGCCCTGCTCGTTGAGCCGCCGCAGCAACGCACCGATACCGGTCTGCTCGGCCTGGGTGTCGAAGGTGTAGACCAGGCTGTTGCCGTCGGCCGACAGCTCCAGCGGCAGATCGGCCAGCGCGGCCGGGATGGCCTGCAGCGGCGCCTGCAGGCTCAGCGTGAGCTGCTTCTTGCCGAGCTTGCGCATCAGCGTGTGCTTGTCTTCCACCAGCACCAGCTCGCCGCGATTGATCACCCCGACCCGGTCGGCCATGTCTTCGGCTTCCTCGATGTAATGGGTGGTCAGGATCACCGTGGTGCCCTGCTCGCGCAGCCTGCGCACCATCTGCCACATGTCGTGACGCAGCTCCACGTCCACGCCTGCGGTGGGTTCGTCCAGAAACAGGATGCGCGGCTCGTGCGCCAGCGCCTTGGCGATCAGCACGCGCCGCTTCATGCCGCCGGACAGCGTGGAAATCTTGTTGTGGCGCTTGTCCCACAGCGAGAGCTCGCGCAGCACTGTTTCCAGATACGCCGCATTGGCCGGCTTGCCGAACAGCCCGCGACTGAAGCGCACGGTGGCCCAGACGGTTTCGAACGCGTCGGTGGCCAGCTCCTGCGGCACCAGGCCGATGCTGGCACGCGCGGCGCGGTAGTCGCGCACGATGTCGTGGCCATCGGCCAGCACGGTGCCGGTGCTGGGGTTGATCAGCCCGCAAATGATGCTGATCAGCGTGGTCTTGCCGGCGCCGTTGGGACCGAGCAGCGCGAAGATCTCGCCGCGCCGGATCTGAAGGTCCACCTGCTTGAGCGCCTGAAAACCGCCAGCGTAGGTCTTGCTCAATCCCTGGATGGAAACGATTGGAGTCATGTCTTCTGCACTGGAGCGATCAGCCGCACAGGGTAGGCCGTGCGCCATGAAGATGGGAGAAGTGCGGATGGAATGGTGTCTTCCGGCGCGCGCCGGGAAGCCTCAGCGAACTGGACCGCGCACGCCTGCTGCGTCCGTTAGTCGGCGCATCTCCGTAGGAGCGCGCCTGAGCGCGATGGGGCTTTCCCGCCAACGCCCCATCGCGCCCAGGTGCGCTCCTACCCGAACACGGCAACCGCTGCTGCTCCTGCGATTCCCCACTCCCGATTCCCGCGCGCTCACGCGCGCTTGCGCGACTCGATCAGGTCCAGATTGCGCACCAGCCGGCGCGACAGGTCGTCGGAAATCTCGCGGCGCCTGGCCAGCTTGAACAGCTCGTTGCGCTCGGCCACCAACGCGGCATGGCGGAACTGGCGCAGCGCCTGTTCGTAGGCGCCGGCCTCTTCCGGATCGGTCTCGGCCATGTCCACCGCGCCGAGCTTGCGTTGATAGCGCTGGCTGACCTGGTTGGCGGCGGCGTTGTAGCGCTCGGCATGCTTGCTGCCGTCCACCAGCCGCTGACGCAGTTTTTCCACCGCTTCCAGCGCCGCCTGCGAGGCCGCCTTCACCGCCAAGTCTTCCTTGAGCTGCTCGTCTTCCTCTTCGGGCAATTCCAGCCCGCGCAGCAGCCGCGGCAAGGCCACGCTGGCCACCAGCAGCGACACCAGGATCACCGAGGCGGCCAGGAAGATCGCCAACTGGCGGGCCGGAAACGGCGAGCCGTCTTCCAGCATCAACGGCAGCGTGAGCACGCCGGCCAGGGTGATCGCACCGCGCACGCCGGCCAGCGAGACCGCCACCACGATGCGCCACGGCGGGCTGACATGCTGCTCGCCGCGCCACTGCGCCTTGAAGATGTTCCAGCGCAGCGACAGGAACACCCACACGAAGCGCAACGCCATCAGGCTGGCGCTGATGGTGGCCACGTACACCGCCAGCCACCACGGATTGAGGTGCCCGGCCTCCTGCACGCTGCGCACCGCCCCGTCCAGGATGCCCGGCAACTGTTCGCCCAGCAGCACGAAGATGATGCCGTTGAAGGTGAACTGCACCGTGTCCCACACCGCCGAGCGCTGCAGCCGCATATTGCCCGGCGCGTTGCCGGCCATCTCCACGTAACTCATGGTGACGCCGGCGGCTACTGCGGCCAGGATGCCGGAGGCATGGAAGGCTTCGGCCAGCAAATAGGCCGCGAACGGGGTCAGCAGATTGACCAGGATCGCCGAACCCGGCTCCTCGCCGAAGTGGCGCCAGATCCAGGCCTGGATGCGGCTCAGGCCAAACGTGGTGGCCACGCCCAGCGCCAAGCCGGCCAATGCCACCCACAGGAAGGTCAGCGAGGCGGTGGCGAGCGAGAAGCTGCCGGTCAGCACCGCGGCCACCGCGAACTGGAAGCACACCAGCCCGGAAGCATCGTTGAGCAGGGACTCGCCTTCCAGGATGTGCATCAGCCGCTTGGGGATCGACACCTTGGAGGCGATCGAGGACACCGCCACCGGATCGGTCGGCGAGATGATCGCCGCCAGCGCGAAGGCCACCGCCAGCGGCATCGCCGGGATCAGCCAATGGATCAGCAGGCCCGCACCGATCACGGTGAACACCACCAGCCCCAGCGCCAGCTCGAGGATGGCCGCCTTGTCGCGGAACAGGCCTTGTTTGGGAATGCGCCAGCCATCCAGGAACAGCAGCGGCGGCAGGAACAACAGGAAGAACAACTCCGGTTCCAGCTCGTGCCCGGCATCGAACACACCCGAAACCACCGCGCCAAGCGCAATCTGGACCAACGGCAAGGGCAACGAGAACGGCAGGATGCGGATCAGATAACCGCTGGCCGCGACCGCCAGCAACATGGCGAGGACGACATCGATCGAATGCATGGAAAACCCGGAAGAAGAAACGGTGCGCGCGTGCGGCATCGCATAGTGCAACGCACCATCACGCGCCTACGGAAACATACCGGTTTGCATCCGGCGATGAAACCTTTGCGCCACCTCGCCCGGCTTGCCGTTCGTTGCGGCAGATCTGCCATAGGGGCCCGTCAATGTCACACCGTTGCCGACTCGGGTCGGCGCGGCGCCGTTGGATACGCCAGCGAATGGACGCGCGCGCTCTGTTGCGGGAGCGCCCTGCCAGGCAGTTCACCGACAGACTGCAATCAGCTATGGCGAACGTGCCGCTTCGCATGCGGGGACGATTGCCGCGTGGTCTCGACCGGGACGATGAAGGTCGCTTGCTGTAGTTGCAGCCTGGAGTCGTAGTGACTCACCACCACCTTGACTACCTTGGGCTTTTTCCGGAAGGCATACGGCCACTGCGCGCCGACCATCTGCTGGCCGATCTTCTGGCCGTTGGCGTCTTCCACGAGGTTGAGGTGCACCGGGTAATTGCCTGCACCGCCATTGTCCGCATCGTTGGCATCGACCACATCGATATGGGCTTTTGAAAACGCCAGCGTCGACGGCCCGCCATCCTTGTCGTTGGCGCTGTCATCGAACCCGATGTTCCTGTAGCTGTAACTCACCAGCAGCACCTGCGTGGGACGCCAGGATCCACCGCCATCGTCATGGATGTTCACCTTGACCTGGCGCACGGCATCGACGGTGAACTGCCATTCGCCCGGAACAATCCATTGCTGCCGTGGCCGATAGGCTTCACTGGACGGAGCAACGGCCTTTGCCGGCGTTGGCGTCGAAGCCGGCGCTGCGGCCGAGACCTGCGTGATGCCGCACACCATCACGCTTGCAGCCAGGCATGCTGCCAGTGCCAGCCGCGTGCATTGGGTTTTTTTCTGCGTCATCTAGCTACAACCTTTCTGCGTGATTCGGTGAATTGCGTTGGCCGCAAATGCGGAGCCAGCCTGCAAGGTTCAGCGTCATTATCTGCACTCCACGCTAGCTGAGATAAGTGCAGCCGGTGGCGCGAGGTTACATGACACAAGCAGCAGATCACTACCGTCATCATGCTACAGCCGTGGTTATTTAGTCCGGCTTCACTCACGAACTTATGTAGCAAAAACCACCTGATATTCACGTATTCGATAATCAGGTTGCAGGACCAAAGATAATCCTGCCCGCCCTATTTGCGCTTGCTGGTAACTGTCGTCAGCAACGCATTGAACCTTGCCTGCACTGGCTGCGCATCGCATGGACGGCGGCAAGTCGATCGCGTCCTGTCTGCAATGGCACCTCGACCTGCATCGCTTCGGTTTCGACCACCGGCACATGCCTGGGTTGCAGCTGCCGCCCGAGCCCAGCGAGCGCAACAGGCTGTGTCGACGTCTGCGTTATGACGATCTCGAGCAACGCGGTGCCAGGTACGCCCGTGTAAAAACCGCGTGATGCATCCGCGCTGCATCTACCCGCGTATCCAGCACTACGATTGCCATCCAGGCAGTCGCTTACCCAAAGGATCGATGCCTCATGAAGACCTCATTCCAGTCGCTTGCCATTGCCACCGCCATTGCCCTGACCAGCGCCATGGCCCCCGCTTACGCCGCATCGAACCCGACCGTGGGCGGTGCGCCGATGCTGGTGACCAAGGACATCGTCGACAACGCCGTCAACTCCAAGGACCACACTACCCTGGTCGCCGCGGTCAAGGCCGCCGGCCTGGTCGACACGCTGAAGGGGCCGGGCCCGTTCACCGTGTTTGCCCCGACCAACGCCGCATTCGCCGCCCTGCCGGCCGGCACGGTGGAAACGCTGCTCAAGCCCGAATCCAAGCCCACGCTGACCAAGGTCCTGACCTATCACGTGGTACCGGGCAAGGTCGACGCCGCATCGCTGATCGCCAAGATCAAGGCAGGCGGCGGCAGCGCCTCGCTGACCACCGTGCAGGGCGAGGCGTTGACCGCAAAGCTCAACGGCAAGAAGGTCACCATCACCGATGCCAAGGGCAACACCGCCAACGTCACCATTGCCGATGTCATGCAGAGCAATGGCGTGATTCACGTGGTCGACAAGGTGTTGATGCCGTAACGGCAGCTCGCTGCCTGACGCAGGCAGTCGCAGGCGCGTGACCTGCATCGGCGGAACGCAGCCAGGTTCCGTCGATGGGTCGACGACGAACTGCGCACGCCAGCAACGTTCAGAGCAGCTGCATTGCCGCAAGCACTCGGGTAGGCGTGGACGCTGCGCTCGACACCGGCAGGTACGGTGGTGCATGCCGATGTCGAACACCGACCGCGCCTGTCTGACCAACATGCAGCAGTCGTGTCGGCAGCTGCCTCAAGTGATTGGTTGCACTGGCGTTGCACGGCAACGCCAGTGCATCAGCTGCACATGACTTAGGTGTAGACACTGCTGAATCGTTGTATCCGCGCATGCCTGGAAACAAGCTCCAGGCAGCGCCACCACACCGCAAAGCGGCGGTGAGGGAGCCACTGGCTCGCCAGTGGTTCCACTTGGTGTCTCGTTCTCCGACACCGTGCGCGTGCATTTGCACGCGCATTTTTTATGTCTTCGCCATGTGCTCTGCAGCAACCGGTGCATCCAGCAACTGGCGCAAGTCCTCGACAAACCCGCGGTAGCCTTCCTCGCGCGCGGCCTCCGAGCCCTGCCGCAATACCCAGGAGGGATGCACGGTGGTCAGCACCGGCGTGCCGTCGTCCAGCCGCTGCCACTGGCCGCGCTGCTGCATCAAGCGAAAGCTGCTTCCCAACACCGCCTGTGCCGCGGTCGCGCCCAGGCAGACGATCTGCGCCGGACGCAGCTGCGCGCGTTCGGCATGCAACCAGCCGCTGCAGGCCTGCACATGCGACCGTTCCGGGTTGCGATGCAGCCGCCGCTTGCCGCGTTGCTCGAAGCGGAAATGCTTGACCGCATTGGTCACGTAGACCGTGGCGCGGTCGATGCCGATTTCGCCCAGCGCCATGTTGAACAAACGCCCGGCCGGCCCGACGAACGGACGCCCGCTCAGATCCTCTTCGTCGCCGGGCTGCTCACCGATCACCATCACCGACGCATCGCTCGGCCCTTCGCCGAACACCGTCTGCGTTGCCGGCTGCCATAACGCGCAACGCCGGCAATCGCGCGCGGCCACACGCAACTGCGCCAGGCTTTGCGTGGCCACTTCCGGCGTCGGCGCCGGCGCCGCCGGCACTCGCCGCCGCACCGGCTCGGGCGCACGCTCGGCCATCTCGCGCACGCGCACCCCGGCCTCGCGGATCAGCTCCGGCAACAGGCTCGCCTCGGGCAGGTTCTTCCAGTATTTCTGCGGCATTTCCTGCCGCATCATGGTCGGATTGAGACGCGCCGGATTGAAGATATGCGCGTAATAGGTGCGCCAGAGCGTCTCCTGCGCATCGTCGGCCGGCACCTGGGTGCGCACGGCGCCCTCGCCGAACGTCAACGCCTCACCGTCCCAGCGCACGCTGCGATACGGGGTGAGGATCGCCCAGCGCATGCCGGCGAAGCGGCGCGCGAAAAACGGCGCCACCCGATCCACGATCCAATGTTCGGGCTCGAACCACGCCACGAAGTCTTCTTCTTCCACCGGCAAACGCCGAAAGCGCACGAACGCCTTCATCTTGTGCGTATCGCGCTGCACCGCCTTTTGCCACTGCGTCACCCGATGCACATCGACATCGGTGGCCCGCTCCAGCAGCGCGCGCTCGCCGCAGGCCACCCGCCACAACAGCCGGTACAGCACCGCATAGCGCTGCGGATCGCGGTGACACAACACCGCTCCGGCCATCTGCAGGAACTCCGCCGACACCCGCGGCGCCGCAGCCACGGCCGGCAAATCCAGCAGCCCCTGCCCCATCAACAAGCCGCCCTGCGCTCCGCCATTCCATGCGATGGAGTCGGGCTCCACCTGCGCGCACCACCCTGCCCGCGCCAGCGCACGCCATGCTGCAAGGCTCCAGCCCGGCTCGACGTCAGCGTTGAACATCGCGGTGGTCAGGATGGAGAGGTGGGATTGGGGATTTGGGATTGGGGATTCGCAAAGCGTCGCGTTCCTGTGTCAGCACTGGCGTTCGGTGGCCTTTGCGCTTTCGGCGGTCTTTGCACTTGATGCCATCCTTCTCCGCCTTTCGGGCAGCTTGCCCGGCTACACGGCAGACGCCAGCGGACGCGGCGGTGCGCCGGATGGCGGCGGCCAGCTGCGGTTTCAATCGAACAGACTCGCCTGCCGGGGTGCCGGCGCCAGTTGCGCGCGCAAGCGCACCGGGTCGTCCAGGCGCTGGCGCGGATGATGGTCCAGCACGCTCACAAACGGCAGCAGCTTCTTCATCGGCACCCGCAACCGCGCCAGGTCGCCCACCCGCAGGCGCGCATGCCGGCGCGACAACAACAGGCGCTCCACATTGCGGGTGCCCAGGCCCGGCACCCGTAGCAGCATCTCGCGCGGCGCCGCGTTCAGATCCACCGGAAACCGCTCCGGATTGCGTAGCGCCCAGGCCAGCTTCGGATCCACGTCCAGATCGAGCATGCCGCTGGACTGCGCCGGTGCGATCTCCTCCACGCTGAACTCGTAGAAGCGCAGCAACCAGTCGGCCTGATACAGCCGGTGCTCGCGCTGCAACGGCGGTGCCTGCAGCGGCAATTTGGACGAGGCATCCGGGATCGGGCTGAAGGCCGAGTAATACACCCGGCGCATCCGGTAATTGCCGTAGAGATTGTGGCTGGTGTCCAGGATGCTGCGATCGTTGGCATCGTCGGCGCCGACGATCATCTGCGTGCTCTGCCCGGCCGGTGCAAAGCGCGGCGGCTTGGCGCGGCGCAGCTTTTCGGCCTTACGCTCCAGCTGGTTTTCTTCGATGCGCCAACGCAGTTCGCCCATTGCCGAGCGAATGCCGCCAACGCTTTTTTCCGGCGCCAGCAGCGTCAATCCCTGCTCGGTCGGCAGCTCCACGTTGATGCTCAGGCGGTCGGCATAGCGGCCGGCGGCGGCCAGCAATTCCGGCGTGGCATCGGGGATGGTCTTGAGGTGGATGTAGCCGGCGAAGTGATGCACCTCGCGCAGCTGCCGCGCCACTTCCACCAGCTGCTCCATCGTGTAATCGGAGTTGCGGATGATGCCGCTGGACAGGAACAGGCCTTCGATGTAATTGCGCTTGTAGAAGTCCAGCGTCAGCGTGACCACTTCTTCCGGCGTGAAGCGCGCACGGCGCACATTGCTGGACACGCGGTTGACGCAATACGCGCAATCGAACACGCAGAAATTGGTGAGCAGGATCTTCAACAGCGACACGCAGCGGCCGTCGGGCGTGTACGAGTGGCAGATGCCCATGCCCTCGGTGCTGCCGATCCCGCCGGTGCCGAGCGAATTGCGCTTGTTCGCGCCACTGGAGGCGCAGGACGCGTCGTATTTGGCCGCATCGGCCAGCACTGCGAGTTTGTCGAGGATTTTCACGCAAGCAGCATGTCGTGAAGGCGTCTCAGCCTATGAGACTGCACCGCATTTCATCGTGAATGCTTCAGAGCGCTGCGCTGCCGGCACTTGTCGCAGCATGCCTTGTGGCTGCGCTGCCGGCACTTGTGGGCAGCATGCCTTGGCTGCGCTGCCGGCGCTTGTCGGCAGCATGCCTTGTCGCTGCGGGCCGGTGTGCCGTAGGTACCAAGCCGTATCGCCATGGGTCTTGCGGGCTATAGCTACCGCACCACACCTGCTTGCAGCGGCACTAATTGGCCACATGCCATGGCTTGCATGCGGCTGGGTGGTGCCTCGGGATTGCGGGGCCGACATGCTGCCTGCCCCGTCGATAGCGACGGTGCAGGCGTGCTGCGGTCGCCTGGACTCAGGCGGCGACCGGGCCCGCAAGCGCGCGATCATTACCGGGATCGCCGTCGAACCGGTAGATATCCATCGCCAGAAACCCCGCGTCGATGCCGGCATCGATGCGCTGTGCGCCGAGCCGGTCGGCGCCGGCGGCGCCCATCGCCACGTACAGCGGCAACAGGTGCTCGTCGGTGGGATGCGCCCGTGCCGCATGCGGTGCCTGCCGGCGATAGTCCAGCAACGCGGCGATGTCGTCCTCCACCAGTTTGCGCTCGGTCCACTCGATGAAGGGCCGCACATACGGCACCTCGCGCTCGGCACTGTAGCCATGGCGGAAGTCGTGCAGGTTATGGGTGATGCTGCCCGAGCCGATCACCAGCACCCCGTCTTCGCGCAGCGGCGCCAGCGCGCGGCCGACCGCAAACTGGTGCGCCGGGCCCAGCTCGGGCTGGATCGACACCGACACCACCGGGATGTCGGCGGCCGGATACAGCAGGCGCAGCGGCACCCACACGCCATGATCGAAGCCGCGCTGCGGATCCAGGTGCGGATGCAGGCCGGCCTGTTCCAGCCGGCGCAGGATCTGCTGCGCCAGCGCCGGCTCGCCGGGCGCGGGATATTCCAGCTCGTACAGCGGCGCCGGAAAGCCGCCGAAGTCATGGATGGTGGGCGGCCGCGCCGCGCCGCTGACCAGCGGGCGACGGCCCAGCCAGTGCGCGGATGCCACCACGATCGCGCGCGGCCGCGGCAAGGTCTGCGCGAGCTCGGCCAGGCGCTCGCCGACCTGCCCTGGCTGCAGCGCAGTCATCGGCGATCCGTGCGAGATGTACAGGGAAGGCAAACGGGTCATGGCGTACTCCTCGGAAGAACGACAGGCAGCCTCAACGCGCCGGCTTCAGCGCCCACGCGCCTTCGCCGAGCAGGGCTTGCACGATCAGCAAGACCGCCCACAGCGCCGGGTATTCCCAGCCGCCGCCCGGATTGGAGAAACCGAAGCCGTTGCCGCCGTGCACGCTGACGATGGTGCCCAGCAGCAGCGGCACGCCCAGCAACCCGATCCAGCGCGCATAGATGCCCAGCAGCAGGGACAGGCCCAGACCCAGTTCCAGCGCAATGGTGAGATAGGCCAGCGCGCCCGGCAGGCCCAGCGAGTGGAAATAGGCCACGGTGCCGGCCGGGGTGAACACCAGCAGCTTGGTCAGGCCGTGGACCAGGAACAGCGCGCCCAGGCTGATGCGCAACAAGGCGGCGCCGTAGGCAGCGGTACGCGGGGAAGCAAGCGAGGTGGACATTGGACGGACTTCGGTGAGGACCTGCACAGCCTATTGCTTACAAATTTCTGATAAATAGTTTTAGTTCGGATAATTTATTGCGATCAAAGCAACAATCGGACACCCATGGATACCCTCGATGCGATGCGCGTGTTCGCGGCAGTGGCCGAACGCAGCGGCTTCAGTGCGGCCGCCGATGCGCTGGACCGCTCTACCGCCAGCGTGACCAGGCAGGTCGCCGCGCTCGAGCAACGGCTGGGCACCCGCCTGCTCAATCGCACCACCCGGCGGGTCAGCCTGACCAGCGCCGGCACCGCGTATTACCAGCGCTGCCTGCAACTGCTGGCCGACCTGGACGATCTGGAGGCCACGGTCGGCGCGCAGGCGCTGGAGCCGGCCGGGGTGCTGCGGGTCAATGCGCCGGTGAGCTATGGCATCGAGCGCCTGGCCGCGCTGCTGCCGGGCTTTTGCGCGCGCTACCCGCAGGTGGAACTGGACCTGTCGCTGTCGGACCGGCTGGTGGACATGGTCGAAGAAGGTTTCGATGTCGCCATCCGTATTACCCGGCAGCCGGCGCCGACGCTGATCGCCCGGCGCCTGGGCACGGTCCGCCTGGTGCCGTGCGCGGCGCCGGCCTACCTGGCCCGTGCCGGCACCCCGATGCATCCGTCCGACCTGGCCGGCCACGAATGCCTGCTGTACCACTACTCGCCCAACGGCGACGAGGTGCGCTTCCATGGGCCCGATGGCGATAGCGATGTGCGCATCCACGGCAGCCTGCGCGCCAACAACGGGCATGTGCTGAGCGCAGCGGCGGTGGCCGGCCTGGGCATCGCGATGCAGCCGGACTTCCTGGCCGACGAGCATCTGGCCGCCGGCCGGCTGGTGCGCATCCTTCCGCAGTACGCACTGGGGGAGATCGGCATCTTTGCCGTCTATACCAGCCGCAGCCACCTGGCCCCGAAGGTGCGCAGCTTCATCGACTACCTGGTCAACAGCATGGGCGATCCCGGGCGCTGATGAGCCCGGCAACAGTACGTCCCGTCGATGGTCATTAACCTGACACGGCATGTGTGGTCACAATCGGGCCCCCACCCGGATCAACAGGATTGCGCATGAGCAAGATCGCCATCATCTACTTCAGCGGCTACGGCCACACCGTCAAACTGGCCGAAGCCGTGCATGCCGGCGCTGCCAGCGTCGGCGAGGCCACGCTGTACCGCATCGATCAGGACGGCAACCTGCCCGATGACGCCTGGGAGGCGATCGGCGCAGCCGACGCCATCATCTACGGCAGCCCCACCTACATGGGCGGGCCGGCGTGGCAGTTCAAGAAGTTTGCCGACGCCAGCTCCAAGCCGTGGTTTGCGCAGGCCTGGAAGGACAAGATCGCCGCCGGCTTCACCAACTCGGCCTCGGTGAACGGCGACAAGTACGCCACCATCCAGTATTTCTGGACGCTGTCGCAGCAGCACGGCCAGGTCTGGGTGGGTACCGGCCTGCTGCCGTCCAACACCAAGGCGCACGGTCCGCAGGACATCAACTGGACCGCCGGCTCGGCAGGCGCGCTGGCGATCTCGCCCTCCGATGCCTCGCCGGAAGAAGCGCCGCGCAGCGGCGATCTGGAAACCGCCAAGCTGCTCGGCAAGCGCGTGGCCGAATTCGCCGGCAAGCTCAAGGGCTGAAGCGGCCAGTGGTAGCGCCCACGTAAGAACACCCGCGCATGGCGGTGGGCCCTGGCCTGCCGCCATGCGCGGGTCTTGCGTGAAGTCGCGTCGCGCGCCCGGTTTTTTGCGCGCTGTGCTTCCAACTGCTTGGCTGTGCGCCGTTTGCCTGTGCGCCCAGCGGACGCCACGGCAGCCCGCCAGCCGCCCACAGCGCCGTCATCGCACGGGCCACATCGTGCTAACGCGCGCCGCCGCATCCTCTCCTGACTTGTTCGCCGCACGGAGTTTCCTCCACCATGCAAACCCGCACGCTTGGCCGTTCCGGCCCCACCGTCTCTGCGCTCGGCCTCGGCTGTATGGGCATGAGCGCGTTCTACGGCGATCGCAGCGACGAGGCCGGCTCGATCGCAGTGATCCATCGCGCCCTCGATCACGGCGTCAGCCTGCTCGACACCGCCGACATGTACGGCCCGCACACCAACGAAATCCTGGTCGGCAAGGCCATTGCCGCGCGCCGGCACGAGGTGTTCCTGGCCACCAAGTTCGGCATCAAGCTCGACCCCAACGACCCGTCGGTGCGCGGCATCGACGGCAGCCCGGACTATGTGCAAGCGGCCTGCGAAGCCAGCCTGCGCCGCCTGGGCGTGGAGCACATCGACCTGTACTACCAGCACCGCGTGGACCCCAACGTGCCGATCGAAGACACCGTCGGTGCGATGTCGCGGCTGGTCGAACAGGGCAAGGTGCGTTTCCTGGGGCTGTCGGAAGCCGCTGCAGCCACCATCCGCCGTGCGCATGCGGTGCATCCCATCACCGCGGTGCAGACCGAATACTCGCTGTGGTCGCGCGAGCCCGAGGACAACGGCGTCTTTGCCACCGTGCGCGAGCTCGGGATCGGCTTCGTTCCGTATTCGCCGCTGGGCCGCGGGTTCCTGACCGGCGCATTCGCCTCGCCGGACGACTTCGAGGCCGACGATTACCGTCGCCATTCGCCGCGTTTCCAGGGCGAGAACTTCACCCGCAACCTGCAACTGGTGGAGCAGGTCAAGGCGATCGCCGCCGACAAGAGCATCACGCCGGGGCAGCTGGCGCTGGCCTGGGTGCTGGCGCAGGGCCAGGACCTGGTGCCGATCCCGGGCACCAAGCGTCTGGCCTACCTGGAAGAAAACCTGGGCGCGCTCGATGTGGCGCTGATGCCGGACGAACTCGCACGCATCGATGCGATCTTCCCGCTGCAGGCCGCGTCCGGTACGCGGTATCCGGAAGCGATGATGGGCGCGCTCAGCCGCTGAGCGTGCTCACGTGAGTGCACGCAGTCGCAGCTGTGCGGCGATTGCATGCGCTCACGCCATCGCACCGGTATGGCTCGCACACTTGGCATCACCACCTTCCGAGTGCCACGTCCTGCCATGCTGTCGTTCGTGATCCCCGCCCATGACGAGGCCGCACTGATCGGCCAGACGCTGCAATGCCTGCACGCCTGTGCGCAGGCCATGCAACTGGACTACGAGGTCATCGTGGTGGCCGATGCCTGCGAGGATGACACTGCCGCCATCGCGCGCGCGGCCGGTGTGCAGGTGCTGGAGGTGCAATTGCGCCATATCGCCGCCACCCGCAATGCCGGCGCGCAGCAGGCGCAAGGCGATTGCCTGTTGTTTCTCGACGCCGATACGCTGATCAACCCGCAGGTGGTCGGCGCAGCGCTGGCGGCGCTGGATGCCGGCGCGGTCGGCGGTGGCGCGCAGGTACATCTGCAGGGCAGGCGCGCGTGGTTCGAACGCATGGCGCAGGCGACGTTCGGCTGGCTGTTCCGTCTCAGCGGCATTGCCCCGGGCTGCTTCCTGTTCTGCACGCGCGCGGCATTCGTCAGCGCCGGCGGCTTCGATACGCGTTATTACGCCGGCGAAGACGTGGCATTGAGCCGCGCGCTGGCACGCTGCGGGCGGTTCGTGATCCTGCGCCAGACCGTGCACACCTCCGACCGCAAGCTGCGCAGCTTTTCCAAGCGCGAGCACCTGAGCCTGCTGCTGCGCTTTCTATGGCGCGGGCGCGGCATGCTGCAGACCCGCGATGCGCTGGGTTTCTGGTACCAGCGCCGGCGCTGAACCGCGCGTGTCCGCAGGCCGCCATGCCGGCCGCGCGCTGCCATCGCGTCGGGACGTGGCGACGGCGGCAATTTACACTGGTATGTCTGTTTTTCGTTTCCGAGTTGCACTCGCATGGCTCTTCTGCACCGCCCCGTCCTGATCGCTGCGCTGTCGGCTGCCCTGCTGAGCACCGCCGCGTGCCACCGGGATGGCACTTCACCGGCAACGACGGCGCACGCGAAGCCCGCGCCCACCACGCCCAAGCTGGGCGATTTCGGTTTCGATGCGGCAGGCATGGACCGCAGCGTGGCACCAGGCGACGACTTCTTCAGCTACGCCAGCGGCAACTGGGTCAGGACCACCCAGATCCCGGACGACCGCTCCAGCTTCAACAGCTTCGTCAGCATCGCGATCGAGACCGAGCAGCACAGCCGCGACATCATCGAGGGCGCCGCCGCCAACGACCGTGTCACCGGCGAAGACAAGCAGATTGGCGATTACTACGCGGCCTACATGGACGAAGCCGGCATCGAGGCCAAGGGCGTGCGCCCGGTGCAACCGGAACTGGACGCGATTGCGCAGCTGGATGACAAGCAGGCGCTGGCGCGCACCCTGGGCGGCCAGCTGCGCGCCGATGTGGATCTGCTCAACTCCACCAACTTCCACACCGACCGGCTGTTCGGTCTGTGGATCTCGCAGGATCTGCATCACCCGGGCCGCTACGTGCCGTATCTGGTGCAGGGCGGCCTGGGCATGCCGGACCGTAGCTTCTATCTGGACGACGGGCGCATGACGCAGATGCGCGACGCCTACCGCGCGCACATCGTCAAGCTGCTGGAACTGGCCGGCATCGATGACGCGGCGGCCAGGGCCGAGCGGATCCTGGCCCTGGAAACCGCGATGGCGCGCGTGCACGCCACCGCCGAACAGACCAACAACGTGCAGGCCGGCGCCAACCCCTGGAAACAGGCCGATTTTGCGCGTAACGCGCCCGGCCTGGACTGGGCGCCGTTCTTCGAAGCGGCCGGCCTGAAGGCGCAGCAGGACTTCATCGTCTGGCAGCCCGGCGCGGTGACCGGGTTGTCGGCGCTGGTGCGCTCCGAGTCGCTGCAGACCTGGAAGGATTACCTGAGCTTTCGCGCCCTGGACCGCGCCTCGCCGTATCTGTCCAAGGCCTTTGCCGATGAGCGCTTTGCGTTCTACGGCACCACGCTGGAAGGCACACCGCAACAACGGCAGCGCTGGAAGCGCGGTATCGACGCCACCAACGCGGCCCTGGGCGAAGCGGTGGGCGAGCGCTATGTGCAGAAGTACGTCAGCGCCCAGACCAAGACGCGTGCCGAGGAGATGGTCAGGAACATCGTCACCGCCTTCGGCAAACGCATCGACGCGCTGGAGTGGATGAGCCCGCAGACCAAGCAGCATGCCAAGGCCAAGATTTCCGGGCTGACGGTGGCGGTGGGCTATCCGGACACCTGGCGCGACTACAGCGCGCTGGATGTGCGCCGCGACGACGCGCTGGGAAATGTGCAGCGCGCCGAGCTGTTCGAGTACCGGCGCAATCTGGCCAAGCTGGGCAAGGCCGTGGATCACCGCGAGTGGTACATGCTGCCGCAGGAGGTCAACGCGCTGAACGTACCGCTGGAAAACCGCCTGCTGTTTCCGGCCGCGATCCTGCAGCCGCCGTTCTTCGACCCGGCCGCCGACGACGCGGTGAACTACGGCGCCATCGGCGCGGTGATCGGCCACGAGATCAGCCACAGCTTCGACAACATGGGCGCGCAGTTCGACGAACATGGCGAGCTGCACAACTGGTGGACGCCGCAGGATCTGAAAAAATTCGAGGCCGCCGGCAATGCGCTCGCCGCGCAGTTCAGCGCGTACAAGCCGTTCGACGACCTGAGCGTCAACGGCAAGCTGACGCTGGGCGAGAACATCGCCGATGTCGCCGGCCTGGCCACTGCCTACGACGCCTATCAGCTGTCGCTGCAGGGCAAGCAGCCGCAGACCATCGACGGTTTCAGCCCGGACCAGCGCTTTTTCCTGGGCTTTGCCCAGGCCTGGCGCGGCAAGTACCGCGACGCGGCGCTACGCAATGCCGTGCTCACCGACGTGCACGCACCCGGACGTTTCCGCGCGCAGACCGTGCGCAACCTCGATGCCTGGTATCCGGCGTTCAATGTGCAGCAGGGCGAGCAGTTGTACCTGCCGCCCGAGCAGCGGGTGCGGATCTGGTAGCCAGCCCCCGCGTCACACCACCGCCCTGCATACCAGGCAAGCACCCGCACTCACTGCGCCCCGGGCCACTCCAGCAACATCGTCTGCGGCAGCTGCATGCGGCGGCAGGCGCGTGCGGACAGCCCGTCGCGTAGCGCGGTGCGGAACAGGGGCGACAGGCTGCGCAACAGCCGCGCCGACGCGTGTGCCTGTGCACGCTGCGTGGTGGTGCGGCCGAGCATGTCGCTGGCCCAGCCCGGCAACAGGGCGGTACCGGCACCGAGGAATACCCCGCGCGACAGACCGGCCGCCGGCACCGGCAACTGGATGCTGGTGAGGATGTCGAGCACCTCGCGCGAGCGCGTGTCCATGCGCAACTGCCCGCGCACGGTGGCGAAATACGCATCGACCTGCGCTTCGCTGGCGGGCACATCGGCGGCGCCCAGCGCTTCGGCAACGCGGCGCGCTTCGTCGTAGTAACGATCGGCAATGTGCGCCGGCACGTCGCGGCAATAACGTCGGCAGCCCTGCAGAAAACCGTAGGCTTCGGTGACGTGCACCCAGGTCAGCAACTGCGGGTCGTTGGCGTCGTACGGCACGCCGTCGGCGGTGTGGCCGTGGATATGCGAATGGATGCTGCGCACGCGGGCGATCAGTTGCTCGGCCTCGGCGCGCGGGGCATAGGTGGTGCCGGCGACGAAGTTGGTGGTGCGCCGCAACCGCCCGATCAGGTCGGCGCGGAAGTTGGAATGGTCGTAGACCCCGGCCAGCGCGCGTGGGTGCAGCAGCTGCAGCATCAATGCGCACAGTCCGCCGGACAACATGCCGGGGAATTCGGAATGCACGCGCCAGGTGACGCTGTCGGGCCCGAAGATGCCGGGATCCCCGAGTGGCTGGTCGTAATCGATGGTGCTCTGGCCACGCGGAAACGCGCCCAGCACCCAGCGATGGATCTGCCTGGCGGCGGGAGCAGTGAGGGTACGCAGGACGGCTGACATGCGCGCAAGGATACCTAGGCGGTTGCAAGACCGCGTCGTGGTGCTGAGGGGCTGGGATTGGGGATTGGGGATTGGGGATTGGGGATTCGGGATTGGTGAAAGGCGGCGGCGTGTGCGCTGCTCGTCTCCATGCGTGCCGACATTCTCGGCGGGTGCTTGCCCGCCCGTGGGACCTTGCGCGGCATGCATGCTTGCGCGGCGCTCACGCGATCTGTACGCCGGACTGGGTCGCGCCGGTCGCAACCGCCGCGGATGCAATCACGCAGGTGGGAGTGTGCAGTGCAACAAGAATCACGGCGCACCGCAGCTGCGATCGCCCGGCAAACGCTGCAAATCGCCTGAATACCGCGATTTGTGCGCCGGTACGCAGGATTGGCTGGCCTTCGGCGCGCAGCAGGCATTGCCAAGCACGGCGAAAGTGCTAGAACTAGGGCCGTCCGTGTACCGGCCAGCATCACTGCCAGCCGCTGCCCGGTCGCTCCAGGGCACCGGCGCGTTGCCGGGTGCAGCAAGTCGTTCGTACCAGCCATCCGTCAGGAGCTTGTCATGATCGCTTTGTTCCAGGGTTTGGGCCTGCTATTGCAGGACAACGCACTCCATCGGCTCTCCTTCGACGAGCAGGTCGCGCACTGGCGCGAAAAGACCGACGAACAGCTCGACCAGGAGCTCAATCTGCTCAAGGTGGCCAAGAAACAGTGGGTGATCGCCTCGATCATCGGCTGGCAGGCGATCTCGCTGGTACTGCTGGGCGTGATCACCCACCAGCTCTGGCAGAACGACTACCACCTGACCTTCAGCCGCGTGGTGATCATCTTTACTTCGTGGGCGTCGATCCTGTTCGTCATGTGGTACATCGCCGATCTGTTCGACCACAGCGCCGGTTTCGAACGCTGGCTGCGCGCCTTCAACAGCCGTGCACGGGTCACCCCGGATGCCGACTCGGTCGAATGCGTGGCCGATGCGCTGGACATGACCCGCCGCTATCCAGAAGTGCTGCGCTACAAGCAGGAGGTCAGTTCCAAGCGCGAGCTGCGCCACGAGGACATCGTCAACATGCGCGAGATGGGGCGGCTGCGTCGCTACACCGAATTGCTGCGTGATCTGGACCGCTTCGATGGTGCGCCGCGGCTGGTGACCAATACCGCTCCCCACAGCGCGGCGGCGGGGACGCTGGCGTAGCGGTGTGGCGATGGATGCGGTGATTGCCGCAAGGCATCGGCAAGGCCGCGCGCCTGACGAAACGTTCTGATTGATCTGCCCGACGTCCGATCGCAACACGGCGTGCGCTGCCAGGCGGCGCCGGTCGCTGCACTCCATCGCGTGCGTGACGACCAACAAAAAACGGCCGGTGCAGTGCACCGGCCGTTCCTGTTTGCGGCGTCCGGAGACAGACGCCTTGTTTCAGCAGCAATCAGCGATCAGGCGCTCACGCCTGCGCGACGGCCTTCTCCACCGACGGGGTGCGCCAACCGCTGCGCACACCCCAGATGTAGAACACCGCGCCGACTGCAGCCACTACCGCAAGATCGGTGCCGTAGCTGAGATAGCCATGGCCGCCGAAGTCGCTGCTGCCGGCCCAGGACAGCAGCGCGATCGTCGGCAGATAGCAGATCATCCAGGCCGCGCCCTTGAGGTTGCGGCCAAGGTCCGGCCAGCCCTGCTTGGCCTGGTAGTAGCAGTACACCGGTAGCGCCACGACCATCAGCAGGATGATCTCGCCGGTCAGCGGCCAGCGCGCCCAGTACAGCAGCTCGGTCGCCATCACGAAGGCCACGCCGGCCAGCACCGGCAGCGCGGCGATGCGCAGCGGGCGATGCAGCTCCGGCGCGTGCCGGCGCAGCGCCATCGCGCTGATCGGGCCGGTGAGGTAGGAAATGATGGTCGCCACCGAGATCACCGCCGCCAGCGTGCCCCAGCCGCGGAAGAAGAACAGGAACACGAACGACACCGCCAGGTTGAAGAACATCGCCATGCGCGGCACGCCCCAGACCGGGTGCAGCTTGCCCAGCACCGACGGCATGGTGCCGTTCTTTTCCATGCCGTAGACCATGCGCGCGGTGGTGGCGGTATAGGTGATGCCGGTACCGCTGGGGCTGACGAACGCATCGATGTACAGCAGCATGGCCAGCCAATGCAGGTTGACGATGATGGCCAGCTCGGCGAACGGGGAGCGGAAATCGATGCCGTGCCAGCCGGCCTTGGCCAGCAGGTCCGGCGGCACCGCGCCGATGTAGGCCACCTGCAGGATCACGTAGACCACCGTGGCCAGCGCAATCGAGCCCAGCACCGCGAACGGAATGCTGCGGCCCGGGTTGCGCGCTTCACCGGCCAGGTTCACCGGGCTCTGGAAGCCGTTGAAGCTGAAGACGATGCCGGCGGTAGCCACCGCGGTCAGCACCGCGGCCAGGTCGATCACGTGCGCATCGCCGTGGATGCCGACGCTGAAGTTCTCGCTGTGGAAGCCGCTGGCGATCAAGGCCACGCCGGTCGCCGCCGGCACCACCAGCTTGAACACGGTGATCAGCGTATTGGAGCGCGCGAACAGCTTGACGCTCCAGAAATTGAGGAAGAAATACACCAGCACCAGCACCGCCGAGATCAGCAGGCCGGGCACCGACAACTCCCCCGCCCCGCCGGGTGCCTGCACATACAGGCCCTGCGCCCAGGCCCATGGCCAGGAGGCCATGTACTGCACCGAGGCCTCGGCCTCGACCGGGATCACCGACACGATCGCGATCCAGTTGGCCCAGCCGGCGATGAAGCCCACCAGTGAGCCGTGCGAGTAATGGCTGTAGCGCACCATGCCGCCGGACTCGGGGAACATCGCGCCCAGTTCCGCGTAGGACAGCGCGATGGTGGTGATGATCGCTGCACCCAGAATCCAGGCCCAGATCGCACCGGGGCCGGCCAGGCCGGCGGCGCGCCAGGCACCGAACAGCCAGCCGGAACCGATGATCGAGCCCAGGCCGGTGAGCATGAGGGCGAAGGGGCCAACGTCGCGGCGTAGCGATTGTTCGGACATGAGAAGCCTGGCAGTGAGGACGCCGTGAACCGGCAACAAGCCGGCAATCATCGCAGAAGCGGCCGCTGATCGTCAGTGCGTATTCAGGCTTGCGTCCGGTTGCATGGCTTGCGACATAGCCGAAAGGGCTTTCGGCCAAGCCAGGCCGGCAACGCCCGCTCAGCCATGGCAGTCGGCGCTGGGCGCGCTGGTATCCACACAGGTGTGCGCCTGACGCGGAATGCCACGCAGTTCGCGCACCTGCCCGGGTGTCAGCGCAAAGCTGTCCAGCGTCCTGCGTGCGCAGGCTGGTGTACCCGTCGTGTTGCTTGCGGCAGGCGCGGCGCAGTGTTCCTCGTACACCAGGTAATGGCAGCGACCGCTGCTGCTGGCCAGGCAGTGCACATTGAGGTCGGTGGCGGTGGCCAGGGTCTTGCTGAAGATCACGTCCTGGCCATTGCTGGTGGCGCGGGTGATGGAGGTGGTGCCGTTGCGGTCGTGACAACCGGCCAAGGCAAGCAGGCAATACACGAGGGAGGCGATCAGGCGCATATCAGCAATCCTTTCAGTCGATGCGATCGGGGGAATTACATGCCGCGGAACAGGCTCATGAAGGGCTGGCTGACGGTGAGCGTTTCGCTGCGCCCGCGCAGCGCCAGCCGGCCCTTGCCGGTGTCCTCGCGCACCACCGAGGCGACCGCCTTCATGTTGACGATGGTGGAGCGGTGGATCTGCTTGAACACCTGCGGGTCCAGCACGTCGAGCAACTCGCGCAGCGGCGTGCGCAGGATCGCCTCGCCGGCGGCGGTCATCACCGTGGTGTATTTCTGGTCGGCCTGGAAATACGCCACCTCGTCCAGCGCGATCAGGCGCGTCTCGCGGCCGCTGCTGGCGGTGAGCCAGGCCAGTGGCGGCGCGGCGCTGGGGGCAGCAGGGCGTGCTGACAGGCGCTTCAGCAAGGTCTCCAGCAATTGGCCATCCGGCTGACCGGCGGCGGCGCGCTGCTGCACGCGCTGCCAGGTGGCCTGCAGGCGCTCGCGGCTGATCGGCTTGAGCAGGTAGTCCACCGCGCCGTGTTCGAACGCATCGATGGCGTACTGGTCGTAGGCTGTGACGAACACCACCTGGGTACGCGGGCTGACCTCGCGCAGCGCACCCGCCACCTCGATGCCGGTGAGCCCGGGCATGCGGATATCCAGGAACACCACATCGGGCTGCTGGGTGGCGATGGTCTCCAGCGCGCTGGCACCGTCTTCGCATTCGCCCACCACCTGCAGCTGCGGGCACACCTCGGCCAGCAGCGCGAGCAGGGATTGCCGCAGCAACGCTTCGTCTTCGGCGATCACCGCACGCAGCGCGCTCATGCCTGCACCTGCGCGGTGGAGCTGTGCGCGCCGGGCAAGGGCGGCGGCATGCGTGTGGCGGTCATCTGCGCCGGCAGCGGCAGGCTGATGGTGGCGGCCACACCGCTGGGGAAATTGGACACGATGGCAAAGCTGGCCTTGCCGGCGTAGATCAACTGTAGCCGCTCGCGCAGGTTCTTCAGGCCGATGCCGGTGCCTTGGGTGTGGGTGCCGAAGCCCTGGCCATCGTCGGCCACGGTCAGCGTGGCGTGGTCGTCGACGCGACGCGCAAGGATCCATATCGTGCCGCCGCCGGGCTTGGGTTCCAGCCCGTGCTTGATCGCGTTCTCCACCAGGGTTTGCAGCATCATCGACGGCAGTTGCAGCGCGCGCAGCTCGTACGGCACCTCCACCTGCAGGACCAGCCGCGTGCCCATGCGGATGCGCAGGATTTCCAGATAGGCCTGGGTGCGTTCGAGTTCCTCGCCCAGGGTGGAGATGGCCCCGTCGGCGCTGGGCAGCGAGCTGCGCAGGTACTGGATCAGGTGCCCGATCATGATCTCCGCGCGCGGCGGGTCGGTGCGTGCCAGCACCTGTGCGCTGGCCAGCGTGTTGTAGAGAAAGTGCGGCTCGACCTGCGCATGCAGCAGGTTCAGGCGGGCCACCGCCAGTTCCTTTTCCATCACCGATTGCTCGGCCGCGGCCTGCTCGTCGCGACGTTGCTCGCCGACCCGGCGCACCACCGCGCGATTGATCGCCTCGGCATTCTCGTAATTGCTGCCTTCGTCCACCGCGAACAGATCCACCCAGGCACCGGCGTCGGGTTCGCACAACACCGTGACGCTGCTGGTGCCCTGCCCCGGCGTGATCGTCACCAGCACCTGGTTGCGCTTGATCGCAAAACGCGCGAACAGGTTCCAGCGCGAGGGCTGACGTCCTTCGTAAGGGTCGATGCGGCGCACCTTGGCGCGGATCAGCAGGCTGCCGGGCGCGCATTCGATGTCCTGCACGCGCGGCAACGCGCGCACGGCCTCTTCGACCACGGCAAAGCTGGCCTGCACGTCCAGCGGCACCTCGATCTGGCGGCGCTGGCGGGTCGACAAGGTGTCGTGATCCAGCCGCCCGGCGATCAGGCGCACCCGGCGCACATGCGTGATCGCACTCATCAGGGCCAATGTCAGCAGCACCACGCAGATCAGCCCGAAGAAGGCGCCGGTGGAGCCGAACAACTGCGCCCACATGATCGCGGCCACCAGCAACGCGGCGGCCCAGGCGAACACGATACGCACGATCAGGAAGACGCTGGCAGACACGGGTGGGAGCTCGTTGGGTTGGGACGCGGCGAGCATAGCCGGCAAGCGATCGGGCGAACGCCCCCGGGCGACGAATGGCCGCTGGCGCGGCTTCAACTGCCCGGATCGCGGTGCGAAACCTGCCTGATCGACGGTGGCAGGCACAGATGCGCGCGGTATGCTCGGCGTGCGCGACCGACGATGCTGCGGGGTGCCTGTCGCTGGCGCGCAGCGCAGGGCCTGGCGTTTACCGGTACTGCACCGCGCGCGCTACGCGTGGCCGGTCACGCAGGCGCCGTTACCCCAATCACTTTCTGCACATCGCTCAGGAGCCGCATGCACCGTCGTCATTTCCTGCACAGCGCCGGCCTCGCGCTCGCGGCCGCTTCCACCGGGAGCTGGGCCGCGACCGGCAAGGTGGCCGCTACGCCGTCTTCGCCGCTACCCGCCATGCCGCCGGGTGCCTCGCCCGACCAGTTCGCCGCAGCGCCGCCGCTGGCGCCGATCCGTGCGGCGGTGGATCGCATCATCGCGATCAACGGCTGCACCCGTCCGTTCCGTGCACAGGGGCCGCGGATCGAGGCCGAGCGCATCGGCCGCAAGATGGTGGTGCACAACTACGGACATGGCGGCAGCGGGTGGTCGCTGTCGTGGGGCGCGGCCGAGCATGCGCTGCGGCTGGTGCAGGCCGCCGATGCGGATGCGCGCGAGCTGGCGGTGATCGGCTGCGGCGCGATCGGGCTGACCACCGCGCTGGTGGCGCAACGTGCGGGCCTGCGCGTGCGCATCTATGCGCGCGAGCGCCTGCCGGATGTGCGCTCGTTCTACGCTACCGGCGTGTGGTCGCCGGACTCACGCGTGTGCACCAGCGAGCACGCCAGCGCGGATTTCAGGACCCGCTGGGAAGAGATGGCGCGCATTTCGTTTCGCCGCTACCAGACCCTGCTGGGCCTGCCGGGCGAGCCGATCGAATGGCGCGATGGCTATGCGTTGTCGGATGTGTCGTTCGATCAACCGAGCGCATCGGCCGAAGCGCATGAGCCGGACTACCCGCCGCTGGAGCGCGACCTGCTTGACGATCTCGGTCCGCGCTCGCAACCGGTTGCGCCCGGCAGTCATCCATTTCCGGTGCCATTCGTGCGCCGCTACAGCCAGCTCACCTTCAACCTCAGCGCCTACGCGCGCCTGCTGATGGACGACTTTTTGCAGGCCGGCGGCGAGCTGTACACGCGCAACTTCGAGCATCCGCGCCAGTTCGGCCAGTTGCGCGAAAAGATCCTGGTCAATGCCACCGGCTATGGCGCGCGTGCACTGCTTGGCGATGACAGCGTCATCCCGGTACGTGGGCAGACCGCGCGCCTGATTCCGCAACCGGAAGTGACCTACGGCTTGGTCTGGCGCGGCCACAATCTCAATGTGGTGCCACGCCGCGATGGCTTGCTGGTGCAGTCGCAAGGTGCTCACGATTTCAACAACCCCGATGCCACGCCGGATCACGCCGCCTCCGCAGCAGCGGTCCGCGAGCTGGCACGCTTGTTTCCTGCGCGCTGAGGCAGCTTTCCCGCGCGCTGCGCTCAGGGCTCGCCGAGCGAGGCCTGCAGCGCACGGGCCAGGGCGGCATCGCCGCTGACCAGCTCGTCCCAACGCAAGGCCACGCCCTTGCGTCGGCCTTTTTCGACCAGCTTCAAGCCCTGCGGGTCGATGATCAAGGTATAGGCCTGCTCGCCGATCTGCAGCTCGCGGCGTAACGGTTTGTCCAACGGCGTCATGGCAGCTCCAGGAGCAAGAACGAGCCATAGGTTGTAGCGCATCGGTCTGCAACGGCGTGCATTCCCCGCCGTGCATGCCGCACGGTGCCGGTGCAATCGCTGCGCGTGCGCATCGACATCCGCGCAATGGCATCGACATCGGCACAGGCGCACCGGCGATGCCGCACGCACGGCCGCGGTCATGCGCCTTGTGCTCACGCATCTCGAGCAGCCGGCATCGATCTCGGTCGTTTGCAGCGCGGTTGCGGCGGCTCGGCGCTGGCGAATCGATTGCATGCGCATCATCACCGCGCCGCTCACGGCACAGGTCGTTATCGCCTCGGCATCACCGCATCTACCGATCGCGCTAACACGCCGACGATTAGCGTAGCGACCATGCGAGACAGCTTGAGCAAGCACGACAACAACGCTGCATTGCAGGCTTGGCGTGACGCCAGGCAATGCGATGCCGAAGTGGTGACGCAACTGGCTCGCACGCAATTGAAGGCAATACGCACACGGTGTGCCGCACTGTTTATCCACCTATCCATCCAAAGGAGCCGCCCATGGCGATCAAGACAATTGAAGAGCTTTTCGTCCACGAGCTGTCGGACATCTACAGCGCAGAAAAGCAGTTGACCAAATCGCTGCCGCGTCTGGCACGTGCGGCCACCGAACCCAAGCTGGTGGAAGCGTTCAAGCTGCACCTGGAGGAAACCCAGGGCCAGATCGAACGCATCGACCAGATCGTCGAACTGCTCGGCATCAAGCTCAAGCGCATCAAGTGTGCCGCGATGGAAGGCCTGGTCGAGGAAAGCCGCGAGGTGATCGACGAGATCGAAGAAGGTCCGGTACGCGATGCGGCACTGATCGGCGGCGCACAGAAGGTGGAGCATTACGAGATCGCCTCGTACGGCACCATCGCTGCGATTGCGAAGCAGCTGGGCTATACCGATGCGGTCAGCCTGCTGCTTTCCACGCTGGAAGAAGAAAAGGCCACCGATGAAAAGCTGACCCTGCTCGCCGAGCAAGGCGGCAATCAAAAGGCATCCAAGGCCAGCAAAGCGGCCTGATGCACCGCGCGGGCGGCGCTCCCGCCTGCGTTTGCCCGCATTCCGCGGGCAACCCCCACCCGTAGCCAGCCTCAGGTTTCTGCGCGCATGCCGCGTTGCAGTCGTCGTCGGGCGCCAGCCAGGAAATACCATCCATGTTTATGCATAACAAGCGTCTGATGTACACCGTTCGAGTTGCCGAACCCAATCCGGATCTGGCCACGTTGATGCTCGAGCAGTTCGGCGGACCGCAAGGCGAGCTTGCTGCAGCGATGCGGTACTTCACCCAGGCATTGGGCGAAGACGATCCGGGCCGCAAGGATCTGTTGTTCGATATCGCTACCGAAGAACTGAGCCACCTGGAAATCATCGGCTCGATCATCGCCATGCTCAACAAGGGCCCCAAGGCCGTGTTGTCCGAGGGCATGGAAGAGGCCATGGAGATGCGCTCCATGACCCAGAACAGCACCAGCCACACCCAGCAGATCCTGTATGGCGGTGGCCCGGCGCTGGTCAACTCCAGTGGCGTGCCGTGGACCTCGGCCTATATCGATTCGATCGGTTGCCCGACTTCGGACATGCGTTCGAACATCGCTGCCGAAGCACGCGCCAAGCTGGTCTATGAGCGCCTGATCACCGTCACCGATGATCCGGGCATCGTGGATGCGCTGCGCTTTTTGATGACGCGCGAAGTGGCGCACCAGAAGTCGTTCGAGAAGGCGCTGTATTCGATCGAGCCGAACTTCCCGCCGGGCAAGCTGCCGGGCGACCCGCGCTTCACCGACATCTACTACAACATGTCGCAGGGCGAAGGAGATACGGTCGGCCCGTGGAATGCCGGCGAGCAGTGGGATGTGGTGGCAGACCGTGAGCTGCAGTCCGCAGTCGACGGTGGCGATGGTTCGGCCACGGTTGCGCTGAATGCGACCCAGACCGAAGCGCTGGACGCGATGTCGCTGCGCCTGCTGTCCAATCCGGAACTGGATCGGGTGACCGGCGCAGACCTGGGCGCAGGCCCGGGTGCCGGCTCCACCACCGGCGACATCCAACGCTGATCTTCAGCGCTAGCAGTTGCCGAGACTGGCCCGGGTCGTTCGCGATCCGGGCTTTTTAATGCGTAACCTACTGTGGACAGCGGGCTGCATGCAGTTGGTCGTCTTGCGGTGGTTATCAAGACAACGTCGGCGCGTGATTTGCGACGCCCATGCAACACGGGTGGGTCGATACAAGACGTCGACGAATGCGTAAGGGTTACCGAACGACTGAAAAGAAAAGAGGCCCCGACAGGCCTCCTGGTGTCAGCGCGTGCCCGCGCCGCTCATACCGGCGCGGTGTGCATGGCATGCGCTTCGCTGGCCCACTCCGGTCGCACGCCTGCTGCCGTGGTGCAACGCTCCAGCCGCCACGGCATCAAATGACGCATGGCCTCCTCGCCACTGACCTGTAGCCATTGCGTGGCATCGCCTTCGACGCATAACGGGCGTTGTGTCGGCAGGCTGGTCGAGGAAGCGACCAGCAACGAGAACCCCATCTGCAGGCGGCCACCGATATCCATGACATTGCGCAGGCCCGCGGCGTACAGCGCGCCACCGTCCTGACTCAGCCAGGTCGCCGACGTGGCGCCATCAGCCGATGCGGCGCAGACAAAGCCACACAGCGGGATCAGGCAGCGCTGGGTTTCCCAGATGGCGAGGTCCACGCGCCCCAGCCACTCCGGCTCCTGGGTATTGATCGAGCGCTGCTGTCCCGGAGCACGTCGACCGAAGGTTGCACGCTCCTCGCGCTTGCCGCCACGGTCGGCAACCAGAATGTCGGCATCGGCACCCACACCGATCTCGACCCAGGCATTGCTCGCAACGCGGCCCGACAACTGAAGAATGCGCGTAATCATGTTTACTCCACTGTGCATCTGGATGACAGCAGGAGCTACGCACAATACGCGCCAAGTTTTAGGGATGCCGCGCACTGATGCACCGCAATGGTCCTGCATGACGGCCGTGGCATCGGCATCGTTGCGAGGTGCGAATCCGTCGCAACATGTGCACGCACGCGCAAGAATTTCCGTGAGGGGCGCGTCGGGACGCGCAGCATTTTGCACATCGGCATGGCCGCGCCTGCCAGAGTGCGCACGGACTGCACGCGCGCGTGCAGGTCTCTAGCGCTCGTGCAGCGAGGTCAACGGCAACTGGATCTCGCATTCCAGGCGTGTATCGCTGAGCTCGTAACGCGTCTGTGCGCCATGGCTGTACGGCAGCGCCTTTTCGATCAGACGGCGGCCGAATCCGCCCGCCTGGTCGCGGTCGTCGCGCCGCTGCTGGCTGGCACCTTCCTCGATCCACGACAGCACCAGACGCGCGGAGGCGTCGTTGGTGGACACCACGTCCCAGCGCACCGACAGCGTGCCGGTCTCCACCGCCAGCGCCCCGTACTTGAGTGCATTGGTTGCCAGTTCGTGCAGCGCCAGCGCCAGCGTCTGCACCGTGGACTTGCGCAGCGCCACATCCGGGCCTTCCACCACGATGCGCTGTTGGTCGGGCTCGGCACCAAGTGCATCCAGCTCCATCCGCAGCAGCGCACCGATGGTGGTGGGCACGTTGTCCGACTGCGACAACAGTCCTTGCACACGCGACAACGCAGAGAGCCGGTCGTCAAACCTGCCGGCGAATTCCGGCATGCTGTGGCTGGTCTGGACGGTCTGCTTGGCAACCGACTGCACCACGGTGATCAGGTTGCGGGTGCGGTGCTGCAATTCGCTGACCAGCACGCGCTGTTCGTCCTGCAGGCGGCGCAAATTGTCCGATTCGGTGGAGGTTCCCAGCCATTCCAGCACCTGGCCGCGCTCGTCCAGCACCGGCGCGCTGCGCGTATGGAACCAGCGGTAGCCGTCTTCGGCTGCGTTGAACAGGCGGTGTTCCACATCCAGCCCGCCGGTACGCGCACTGTCGTGCCAGGCATTCAGGGTCAGCTCGCGCTCGTCCGGATGCACCACCTGCAGCCAGCCCAGTTCCAGGCTCTCGCCATCGCGCTGGCCGGTGTAGCTGGACCACTGCGGGCTGGACCAGGTCCAGCGACCGCCATCGAGCGAGCGCCACACCAGTTGCGGAATGCCTTCCATCAAGGTACGCAGGCGCTGCTCGCTGCTGCGCAACGCGCGCTCGGCGCGTGTCAGCGGGGTGACGTCCATGAAGGTCAACACCGCACCGCCGATGAAATTGTTGACGGTGCGGTACGGCAGTACGCGCACCATGTAGCGCGCGCGCGTGGCGGGGTTTTCCACCTCGCGGTCCAGCACCGCCAGCGTGCGGATCACCCGGCGCACGTCGTCCTGCAGCTCGTCGTAGGCCACGTGCAGCTTGATGTTGCTGATCGGCCGGTGGATGTCGCTTTCCACCAGCGGCAGGATGTCGGTGACCGCGGGAGTAAAGTTGGTGACGCGCAGCTCGTTGTCCAGGAACACGGTGGCGATCTGGGTGCTTTCCAGCAGGTTCTTCAGGTCGCTGTTGGCATGCGCGAGTTCCTGCACGCGGTGGGCCAGCTCACCGTTGACCGTGGTGACCTCCTCGTTGACCGACTGCAGCTCTTCCTTGGAGGTTTCCAGCTCTTCGTTGGCGCTCTGCAGTTCTTCGTTGAGCGACTGGTACTCCTCGTTGGAGGACTTGAGCTCCTCGTTGGTGCTTTCCAGCTCCTCGATCATCGACTGCAGACGCTCGCGGGTCATACGCAGCTCGTTCTCCAGCGCCTGCACGTGCGCATTGTCGGACACCGTATCTTTCGGCGGCGCCAGCTCGGCCAGTTCACGCGCTTCCACTTCCTGGAACAACACCACATAGCCGCGCGGCACGTCCGAATCGGAGGTCGGCTCCACGAACAGGTCCACCGCCAGGGTCGCCGCGTCCTCGTGCATCTGGATGCCCCTGGCCTGCACCGGCGTCATGTCCGCTTCGGCACGGCTGAGCGCGCTGCGCAACTCCAGCCGCAGGTCGCGGTGAACCAGGTTGAGCAGGTTGAGGCTGGGTGCGCCGCCGCCGGGACGAATGAAACGCCCGGCCTGGGAAGAGAAATGCAGCACGTCGAAATGCTCGTCCAGCACCGCATAGGCCGGGGCATAGCGATCGGCGATGCGCTCGCCGGCGCGCACCAGTGCATTGCTGACGCTGTGCTGCTGGCGGTTGGCCGCCGGTGCATGGCCGTCCAGTCCCAGCGAAGATGACGGGAAGGTCGCATGCATGCGGCTGTCGGCATCGATCTTCTGGAACACGCGGAAGCTGCGCTCCACCGGTGCGAACAACTTGGCATGCCGCGAGACGTTTTCGGCGTTGCCCAGGAACAGATAGCCGCCGGGCTTGAGGGCGAAGTGAAACACCGGGATCACCCGGTTCTGCAGCTCGGCGTCCAGGTAGATCAGCAGATTGCGGCACGACACCAGATCCAGCCGCGAGAACGGCGGGTCCTTGACGATGCTGTGCTGCGAGAACACGCACAGCTCGCGCAGCTGCTTGCTCACCACATAGGTATCGCCCTCCTTGACGAACCAGCGCTGCAGGCGCTCCGGCCCCACGTCGGCGACGATGCTGGACGAATAACGCCCCACCCGTGCGATGGCCAACGCCCGCCCGTCGATGTCGCTGGCGAAGATCTGGATGCGCGGCGCCACGTCCAGCGTCTGCGCATGCTCGCGCAACAGCATCGCCAACGAATAGGCCTCTTCGCCGGTGGAGCAACCCAGCACCCACACCCGCAGGTGATCGCCCGGCTGCTTGCCCTGGAACAGGCGCGGAATCACCTGCTGCTCCAGAAATTCGAACTCGCGGCGGTCGCGGAAGAACTGGGTGACGCCGATCAGCAGATCGTTGAACAGCAGCAGCGGTTCGTCGAAGCGGCTGCGCAGCTGCTCCAGATACTGTTCCAGCGTGTCCACCTGCACCACCTGCATGCGTCGCTGCACGCGGCGCAGGAAGGTGGCGCGCTTGTACCCGTGGAAATCATGGCCGGTGGCATTGCGCAGGATGCTGGCGACCTGGCTGAGCTGATCGTTCTCGCTACCGTTGCGCACGCCCACCGGTGCCGGATGACCGAAGCGATGGTGGCGTTGCATATGCGCGGCGATGCGTGCGGCCACGCGCGGCAGCGGCAGGATGTCGTCGCTGATGGCGGCCGGGTTGCCGGCACTGCGCAGATCCATGCCATGTAACGACGGGTCGTCCACCGCCAGCGCCAGACCGCCACATTCCTTGATCGCGGCGGTACCCAGGGTGCCGTCGCCATCGAAGCGGCCCATGATCAGGCCGATCACGTTGCCGTCCTGGTCGTGCGCCATCGAAACGAAGAAACTGTCGATCAAGCCGTGATCGCTGGCTTCCTCCAACGGGCGCAGCCGCAGCCGGCCTTCTTCCAGGGTCACCAGGGTCTGGCTGGGCGGCAGGTAAATGCGCCCGGGATGCAGCGCATCGCCATCCTCCGGCGCCAGCAGCAGGCTGGATTGCGGGCCGAGCAACTCGCGCAGGCGCGGCTCGTCCAGCAGGTGGCGATCGCGCAACAACAGCATGATGACCAGATTGGGCGCCCCGGCGACCGCGTCGAGCAGCTCGGCCAGGCGGGTGGCATCCAGGCCATCGGCGCCGACACCGAGAACGAATAACGGCGGTGGCGCCACGGCGTCGTGCACAGGGGTCGCTGCGGTGTCGTCGCAGGAAGTGTCGTCGTCAGTCATCGCATCGATCGCGTCGGGTGTGAGGCGCAATCGTCAATGATGGCGCAAACCCGCCTCTACTGCTACGCGGCGTCTGAGCGGTACAGCTGCCTTGCACCACCGGTTCTGGAAGCGCCTGCTTACGCGCGGCGTTAACCGACGCGACGCGCACTATGGCTTGCGCGTCGCCAGACAGCGCCACCGCTCCAGGAGCTCGCCATGCAGGACAATCCACTCAACGGCCGTCGCATCCTCGTGGTCGAGGACGATTATCTGCTGGCCGAATCGCTCAACGATCTGTTGGTGGAAGCCGGCGTCTATGTACTCGGGCCGGTGGGCAATGTGCCGGAGGCATTGTCGCTGGTGGCCTCCGGCCAGACCATCGATGGCGCTTTGCTCGACGTCAATGTGCGTGGCCAACCGGTGTTTCCGGTCGCCGATGCGCTGCTGGAGCGCGGCGTGCCGTTCTCGTTCTGCTCCGGCTACGACCGCTACACGCTACCGCCGCGGTTTGCGCATCTGTCGTACTGCATGAAGCCCTACAACCCGCGCACCATCACCGCACTGCTCAGCAACCAGACCCAGCCTGCCGAGCATTACTGATCGGCGCTGTCGGTGGACATCGCATCGTCCTGGCGCAGGGCGCGCTCTTCTTCGCCCAGTTGATTGAGCAACTCCACCGCCGACTGATGGGTGGTGCGCAAGGTCTCCATGGGCTTGGAGGTCTCGTTGCGTAACGCATACAACGCAAAGCCCATCACGTTGAGGCGGTTGCGCAGCTGATGCAGCAGCTCGCGCCGCCGCCCCTGGGATGCATCGCCCACTACGCGTCCTTGTCGCTGAGCCGGTTGTGCAGGGTGCGCACACTGATCCCCAACTCGCGCGCCGCCGCCTTCTTGTTGAAGCGGGTGCGCGCCAGTGCTGCCTCGATCATGGCGTCCTCGGCCTGGCGCATGGTCCATCCCGCCGGAATCAGCAAGCCGTCTTCATCGGCCTGCGGCACGGTCTGCACCACATCCGGTGCGCTCAGCAGGTCGCCGTCCGCGCGCAGGTACAGATAGCGGATGAACGAGCGCAGTTCGCGCACGTTGCCCGGCCAGGTGTGGTAGGCCAGATAGCGCAGCAACGACTTGGTCGGCAGCTTGCGGGTGCCGTACTTGACGTTGAGCTCATCGATCACGCGCAGGCCCAGCAGCCGCGCATCGCCGCGACGCTCGCGCAGCGGCGGCACCTGGATCGGGTACTCGTTGAGCCGATAGAACAGATCCTCGCGCAGCACGCCGTGCTCGCGTTGCACATGCTGGTGCGTCGCCGCGACCACGCGCGCATCCAGTGGAATCTCCTCGCTGCCCCCCACGCGCATGAAGCTGCGCGACTCGATCGCGCGCAGCAGGTAGACCTGCAGCCGGGTCGGCATCTCGCCGATCTCATCCAGGAACAGCGTGCCATCGGCGGCCTGCTCCAGGAAGCCGGCGTGCCGACGATCGGCACCGGTGAAGCTGCCGCGCTCGTGGCCGAACAACTGGCTGGCGAGCAGCTCCTCGGGAATGGCACCGCAGTTGACCGGCACGAAGCGACCACGCCGGCCGGAGACCCGGTGGATCGCGCGCGCGACCAGATCCTTGCCGGTGCCGGTCTCGCCGGTCACCAGCACATTCAGATCGGTCGGCGCGACGCGCAGGATGTCCTTGCGCAGCAGCACGATGCTGTCGCTGTTGCCGATGATGCCCAGATTGCCCTGCTGCGCGTCGCGCAGGCCGCCGAGCACGCGCTCCAGCCGCTCGGGCGCAAACGGCTTGGTGAGGAACTCACTGACGCCGAACTGCTGCGCGCGGCCCTGGGTTTCGTAGGCGTAATCGCCCGAAACCACCACAATCTGCGGCGTGTGATCCGGGTCGAGCCGTTCGATGAGATCGAAACCGCTACCGTCGGGCAGACCAACGTCCACCACCAACAGGTCGGGGAAGTTGCTGTCCAGCCAACGGCTGGCTTCGCCAAGGGTGTGGATGCCCTTGGCACGGAAGCCGCTATCGGTGGCTAACTCAACCACCTGATCGCAGAACTCCACGTCGTCGTCGATGATGGCGCAGGAAAGACGGTCCATGGGCGCTTCTGTCCGCAATGACTAATACATGTTCAGTTGAGAATTGTGACGGCTGCGCGAAAAACGCGCCTGTACGTCACCACGAGATGGCACATCCGTGTCACGGCCATCCGGCCGTATGGCGCCCGCTTCCCCCCAAGTCGAGCTCGCCGTAGATGGTCGACCGAAGTACGCATGGCGGCGCTGGATTACGCCAGTGCCAAGCGTCATGGTCGGGGTAGGTCAGCGCGTCGTCTTGGGCGAAACGCCAAGGAGCGCAAGGTTTGCGGGAGATGGAGGGCAACCCGGACACGGGTACCGTTGGACTGAGCTGACGGATCAGCTCGCTTGGCTTGCGCTACGACGCGCCTGCTGGACTGTCGGCTCGCGCCGACGTGGATCATTGCCGGTGGATGCCTTGTGCACGCCCGGCCGCGAGCCGTCGGGTGCGCTGTGTTGCCAATAGCCTACGCATCGGCCGTGGAGAAAACGTGCATGGAGCGGCCAAGGCCGGCGCTGTGACACGACGGCAGAGTTGCGTGCGCCTGCATCGCGAACGCCGGAACTGCAGCGTCGAGCGCGACTCAGCGCTTCTCGGAGCCGTCCGGTCGCTCGTAATCGTGCTCGGGGTCGGCCTTGTTCACATCGCGGTCTTCGTCGGGCATGTCGTGCACCTTCCACTCGACATCCTCGTTGCGCTGTTCCTGCGGCGTAAACGGCTTTTGCTGGTCGTCGTCCGGGCCCCATGGCTTTTTCGGTTCGCTGCCCATCGTCGTTCTCCTGCGTTTGTGGTCGTGAGCCCACGCTAGGCCGGCGTGCATTGCACAGCAGTGAACAAAGCTGCGCGATGGCGTGAAGCAATCGCCGCATGCACAGGCGGCGACATCGTCAACACACACGCCGCCGACATCGCCTAGCCCGCCCGTTTACGTCTGCGCACGCACACTGCAGTGCATCGTGATGCGTCACACCGCCAGGAGACTGAAATGCCCGTACCCAATTACCCGCGCCCGCCATTCAAGCCGCAGCAGCAGAACTTTCCCGGGCGTACCGAGAAGATGGACCCACGCCCGGATCACGGCGAAGACAGCTATGTCGGTCATGGGCAGCTCACCGGCAAGCGTGCCCTGATCACCGGCGGCGACAGCGGCATCGGTGCGGCCGTGGCGATCGCCTATGCACGCGAGGGTGCCGACGTGGCGATCGCCTATCTTCCCGACGAGCAGGAAGACGCCGCCAGAATCGGCGCATTGATCGAAAAGGCTGGCGTCAAGGCCTTGCTGGTGGGCTGCGACATCAGCGACCCGGCCCAGGCGGCTGCGTTGATCGAACAGGTCAACAGCACGTTCGGCGGCCTGGATATCTTGGTCAACAACGCCGGCTATCAGAAATATTTTGAGAACTTCGAAGACATCACGCTGGAGGAATGGCGCAAGACCTTCGACACCAACGTGCATGCCGTGTTCCACCTGGTGCAGTTGTCGGTACCGCTGATGAAAGACGGCGGCTCCATCATCAATACCGCCTCGGTGCAGTCCAAGAAGCCGACGCCGAACATCCTGCCGTATGCCGCTACCAAGGGCGCGCTGGCCAACCTGACGATTGGCCTGGCAGGCGTGCTGGCCGACAAGCACATCCGCGTCAACGCGGTGCTGCCGGGCCCGATCTGGACGCCGTTCATTCCCGCCGGCATGGACGAGGAGTCGGTGGAAAACTTCGGCGGCCAGACACCGATGGGACGCCCCGGGCAACCGGTGGAGCTGGCATCGGCGTACGTGATGCTGGCAGCCGATACCGCCAGCTACACCTCGGGCACATTGCTCACCATTGCCGGTGGCGCGGTCACGCTGTAACGCCGTCCAGCGCTGCAGCTGCTCGCAAAGCCCGCCTCGCTTGCTTAGCGAGGCGGCAGGCCGCGCGCGTGGGCGGCGAGCTGGTGGATGCGGTGTCCACTGTGTGGAAGATCAAGGCGTTTGCCGCACGCGATCGCGAAAGCGCGCGGCTGGCCGAGCAGATCGGCGACGAGGCGGTGGCCCATCGCCGCAGCTGGATGTACGTGGAAAAGGCCCGCGTGATCCACGACATCTGCCTGTCGGTGATGGCCGGCGGCATGCTGATGTGGGCGATCAGCATGCGGCGCGCCGGCACGGTGAGCGCGGGCGACGTGGTGCTGGTCAGCGCGCTGACTTTCCGCATCCTGCCCGGCTCGCGCGACCTGGCGCTGACGCTGGTGGACACCACCCAGCAGTTGGGCGCCCTCGCCGACACGCTGCAGATCATCCTGCAGCCACATACCATCGTTGACGCGGACGCACCGCTGGCCCTGGCCCAGGGCGATGTGCGGTTCGAAGAGGTGCGCTTTGCCTATCCGGAGCGGGCGGCGGTGCTGGATGGATTGAACCTGCACATCCCTGCCGGCCAGAAGGTCGGCATCGTCGGGCCCTCCGGTGCCGGCAAGTCCCCCTTGATCGCGCTGATCCAGCGCCTGGACGATGTGCAATCCGGACGCGTGCTGATCGATGGCCAGGACATCGCAGCCTCAGCCAGGACAGCCTGCGCGAAAAGATTGCGGTGGTTCCGCAGGAAACCGCGCTGTTCAATCGCAGCATTGCCGACAACATCCGCTACGGCCGCCCGGAGGCCGGCGATGCGGAAGTGCAGGACGCCGCGCGGCACGCATTCTGCGATGGCTTCGTCCGGCAGCTGCCGCAGGGCTACGACACCCAGGTCGGCGAACGCGGGGTCATGCTCTCCGGTGGTCAACGCCAGCGTCTGGGCATCGCGCGCGCGTTCCTGAAGGACCCGCCGATCCTGATCCTGGACGAAGCCACCTCGGCACTGGACACCGAATCGGAAGCGGAAATCCAGGCCGCGCTGGATCACCTGATGCGCGAACGCACCGCACTGGCGGTGGCGCATCGCCTGTCCACGGTGATCGGCTTCGATCGTATCGTGGTGCTGCAGGAAGGCCGCGTGGTCGAAGACGGCAACCCGGCACAGCTGCGTGGTCACGGTGGCGTGTTCGATGGTCTGTGGCAACGCCAGGCGGCGGGATTCGAGCGGGCTGCGCCTGATGCGTCATGAAGACGGCCTTGCGATGCGATCGCCCGGTACCGGCCGAGCATGCTGCAGGTGTGCAGCAGATCGAGTAGACACGCCCCACGCATGCCCACAACGACAACAGGCAGCCGAAGCTGCCTGTTGCCTGCATCGCACCGCGCGTCACGCGGTGCCTGATCCACATCGCTGCCTGATCAGTGCGGCTGGTTCGACTTGGCACGCAGCGACTTGGCATGCTCCAGATGCTGGGCGACGGTCTCGCGTGCGCGCTGCAGTTCCTTGCCCAGATCGCTCGAACCCGGCTCGCTGGCCAGCTGCGCATCCAGCAACGTCAACGCTTGCTCATGGCTGGTCACGCTGGCCTGCAGGTACTGCGTTTCGAACTCCTTGCCGTTCAAGCCTTCCAGACGCTTGCGGGTGCCATCAGCGCGGGTGGTTGCAGCCTGCGCCAGCGTGCCGCTGCGATCCGGTGCAAACCGGCTGAGATCGGTGAGCGCCGCACTGTGGGCCTCGTCCATCTTGCGTGCAAACTGCAAGGTCTCGCCGCCAAGTCCCTTGACGACTGCCAGTTGCGCCAGCGTGCGCTCCTGCTCGTTAAACACCACCAGCGCACCAAGCGCCTGCTTGCGATCGCCGGAGATTGCAGCGGCATCACGCAACGGGTCGCCATGCGGCGGCGTGCTGCCCGCATTGGCCGGCGCGCTCAGCGTCTGCGGTTGAATATCGCGATCGTTGTTCTTCGGGCTGGCCGCTTCACCGGACTCGTTCTGGCGACGCTGCCATGCCTTGTAAGCCACGTAGCCCACTGCACCGGCGGTCACCATCTTGAAAATTCCCATCGTTGTCTCCTGGTTGATCGCGCAAGGCACGATCGTTGATTGTCGGGGTCGCATGGTCGCTGTACGCATGAGCTGCGAACGATTCAGCGTGGCATTCGAGAGTGCGAGCGCGCGGGTTATCCAGGCGTGACACACGCATCAACGCCGCGTCGCCAATCGAACGCGTCCACACCGTGCGCACGTGCCGTGCTGACGGACTTAACGGCGCGCTGCCGACACTGGCTGTGTTGCCGCACATCGACGGCCTTTCCGGAGAACCCCCATGCTCGCCCTCAACTACCACGGCTCACGCGATGTCCGGGTCGAAACCGTGCCGGACCCGGTCCTGGTCGAACGCGACGATCTCATCCTGCGCGTGACCGCCACCGCCATCTGCGGTTCGGATCTGCATCTGTACCGCGGCAAGATTCCGGATCTGCGGCACGGCGATATCCTCGGCCATGAGTTCATGGGCATTGTCGAAGACGTGGGCCCCGACGTCACCGCCGTCAAACGCGGCGACCGCGTGGTGATCCCCTTCGTGGTGGCCTGCGGACGCTGCTTCCACTGCATGCTGCAGGAATTCTCCGCCTGCGAGACCACCAACACCGGCAAGGGCGCGGCGCTCAACCACAAGGACATGCGGCCGCCGGCGGCGCTGTTCGGCTTCAGTCATCTGTACGGCGGTCTGTCCGGCGGGCAGGCCGAATACGTGCGCGTGCCCAAGGCCAATGTCGGGCCGCTGGTGGTACCCGATGCATTGCACGACGAGCAGGTGCTGTTCCTGTCCGACATCCTGCCGACCGGCTATCAGGCCGTCATCGATGCCGGGGTCAAGCAGGGTTCGACGGTGGCGATCTTCGGTGCCGGCCCGGTGGGCCTGATGGCGGCGGCGTGCTGCCGCATGCTGGGCGCCGAGCGCATCTTCATGGTCGACCGGCATGCCTACCGGCTGGACTTTGCATCCAAGGCCTACGGCATCATTCCGATCAACTTCGACGAGGTCGACGACCCGGCCGATGTCATCGTGTCGCAAACCGATGGCCGCGGCGTGGATGCCAGCATCGAAGCGGTGGGCTTCGAGGCCGAAGGCAGCGCGATCGAAACCGCGTTGACCAACTTGAAGCTGGAAGGCAGCAGCGGTGTTGCAATCCGCCAATGCATCGCGGCAACGCGCCGCTGCGGTGTGGTCAGCGTGCCGGGCGTGTATGCCGGCTTCATCCACGCCTTCATGTTCGGCGATGCCTTCGACAAGGGGCTGAGCTTCAAGATGGGCCAGACCCATGTGCAGAAGCATATGCCGCATTTGCTGGAATGCATTGGCAATGGCGACCTCAAGCCCAGCGCGATCATCTCCCATCGCATGCCGCTGGCCGATGCAGCGCGCGGCTATGAGCTGTTCGACAAGAAGCAGGACGATTGCCGCAAGGTGGTGTTGACGCCGTAACAGCCAGCAACGCTGCAAACGCAAACGGCGCGGTCGATGACCGCGCCGTTTGCGTTGCTGGCTCGTGTGGCCTGGTCAGTCCAGCGGCTTGGCCGGCACGAACGGCGACACCGGATCGCTGGCCGGAAAGGTTTCTTCCAGCGCATCGTCCTGCAAGGCGTCCTGTTTTTCCTTCTCGCTGCGTTGGTCTTCGTGATCGCCGGCCAGATCGGGCGCAGTTGCGTGTTGATGGGCAGTATTCATGGGATCTCCTGTCGCGTTGATGCGGACCACCCAACGCTACGGTGGCCTGCCGGCGGCACAGGTGAAAGAGGTCTTCGCATCGGCGTGACAAAGGCAACCGTTTAGGCAAACGTCTGATGCCTCGGCAGGTTGTCGCAACGTCGCAATCGTACGCACGCGGACCACAGCACGATCGAGCGCGCAGCATGCCGTGCTTGCGTCCACACGCACCCACGCAACACACGGCACTGCCGGCAATGTGATCATTGCGTTTTCGCGCCGCGAGAAAACAGGCTGCTGCCGCCACGGCGGGGACCGGTTCACACCCCGGCGCGCCCAGGGTGTATGGTGCAAGGGCGGCCGGACTCCGGTGTCGCCCTCACTCTATCTGGCCTTCTCCATCAAGAATCTCTGCGAACGTTGCGACGCCGTCTGTTGCCGGCTCACCGTCATGGTCGATCCATCCGACCGCATCCCCAACCACTTGACCAGCGTGACACCGCAAGGTTGGCACGTGATGGCGCGTGACGAGGAAGGCTGGTGCGTGGCCATCGATGCGGCGCGCATGTGTTGTTCGATCTACGAGACGCGGCCGGCAATCTGCCGGCGTTTCGTCATGTCCGGGCCGTATTGCCGCGACGTGCGTGCCACCTACGACGACCAACGCCGGCGGGGCATTCCCTTGACGCTGTACAACGCATGAGGATTTCGCCATGAACAACTCCCGCCGTCAGTCGATGACCGTGAGCAATCAGCCAGGCAAGCCGCGCTTGTCCGAGCAACGGCTGGCTGCCGACCTGGAGGCGTTCCAGCAATCCGGTGGCGCGATCGAGCGCCTGGGCGATACCCCGCTGCGTCGCGACAAGAAGCGCGGCGAGCCCGAGGCCGCTCCTGCCAAGGCAGTCAAAAAACCCGCTGCCAAGGCAACCGACGCGTCCGACGCAGAGACCGCGACAACCGCAACAACCGACGCCGAGTAAGCGCGTCGCAGTGGCAGCACACCTGCGTTGTGGCTGTCGCTGTTGGAGTTGGAGTTGGGCGATCGATGCCGCGCTGCGTGCACACACCGCAGCCGGCTGAACCCACAGCGCCGGCATCGTCGGCTTCGAAAAAATGACCGCCTTCCGGCACGCAGACCCGCGTCGCCAACAGGCAAGCGCGGATTACAGCAGTTGCGCGTGTTTGGTCGCGCCCAGTCCCTGTGCCAGTGAAGCCATCTCGTTGGCCAGTGTGATCAGATCGCCGCCGGCTTGCGCGGCAAGAGTCATGATGCGTTGATACGCGTCCCAGAAGTCCGGTCCACTGCCATAGGCGTCGTGGAACCCTTGTAACTCCAGGACCATGAGATCGGACACCTGCATGTCGCAGCGGTCCATTGTGGTCACCTCGTTGGGGAGTCGTCCCCGGACCGGCAGCCTACACGCGTTCACCTTACAAAACAGGGTCGGCCGTGAGACAGCGCAGTTGGAGCTGAATTGGTCAGAGAGCAGGCGCAGACCGGCGTGATTGCGCTTGATCGGGCCCGCTGCTGCGTGTGCTGGCATGTGCGCTGACCCGAACCTGGCGCTGCATTGCGGCACGTCGATGTGCACCATGCGCAACCGCTGCCGCGATCATGCACGACCCCACGCCAGGCGCCGCACTCACGCCGCATCCTGCAAGCCCTGCTGCAGGCATTCCAGCAACCGGCTCAGCTTGGGCAGCAACTGGCGCGCGCGCATCCACACCAGATGCAGTGGCAGGCCTTCGGTATCGCATTGCGGCAGTACCGCGACCAGGCTGCCGCGCTGCAGGTGCTGATCGATCAGCCAGGTCGGCAGCTGTGCGATACCCAGCCCGGCCACCACCGCGTCCACCTGCGCCTCGGCATTGCCGAACACCACCCGCGCGTCCATCGCACGCTGTTCCACCGGCCCTGCGCCATGCCGCAGCAACCACGGGCTACTGCTGCCGTCGGCCTTGCCGTAGAGCACCGCATCGTGCGCCAGCAAGGCGGCAATGCTGTCGGGCGTGCCGCGCTGCGCCAGGTACTGCGGTGCGGCGCAGAACACGCGTTTTTCATGGCCCAGATAGCGGTGCCCCAGGCTGCTGTGCCACTGATCCGGACCGCCGATGCGCACCGCGATGTCGATGCCTTCTTCGGCCATGTCGACGAAGCGATCGGTGAACGAAATGACCGGCTGCAGGCCGGGATAACGCTGGAAGAACGGCAGCAACACCGGCAACACCTTGTGCCGGCCGAAGCTCACCGGCAGGTCCAGCCGCAGCCGGCCGGTGGGCGCCTGGCCTTCGGCGCGCAGCACGTGCTCGGCCTCCTCCAGCTCATCGAGCACCTTGACGCAGACCCGGTAGAACGCCGCGCCTGCGTCGGTCAGCGCCAGCCGCCGGGTGGTGCGTGCGAACAGGCGCACGCCCAGACGCGTCTCCAGGCGTGCGATGGCTTTGCCCACTGCCGAGCTGGTCAGGCTGAGCCGCTCGGCGGCGGCCGTGAAGCTGCCGGCATCGGCGGCGCTGACAAAGATATCGATGCCTTTGACGCGTTCAGAGGGATGCATGGGTATACATTCAAGAACTGAAGTCCGCAATGTACGGAAAATACTCCCGATATACGATCTTAATTCTTTCCTATGATGGCCAGCCCACACTGCGACGCATGCCATGTCTGCTGTCGGCTCTACTTCCTCTCCCGTTTCCGCCACCGCGGCACCGGCCGCTGCTCGCAGCGGCCTGGCGATCTTCATCCTGGTGTTTGCCGCGTTCGTGATCGTCACCACCGAGTACCTGATCGTCGGGCTGCTGCCCGGCCTTGCACGCGACATGGAAATTTCCATCTCCGCGGCCGGCCAGCTGGTGACGTTGTTCGCCTTCACCGTGATGCTGTTCGGCCCGCCGCTGACCGCGTGGCTGTCGCATCTGGATCGCAAGCGCCTGTTTGTCATGATCCTGCTGGTGTTTGCGGTCTCCAACGCGGTGGCCGCGCTGGCGCCCAATATCTGGGTGCTGGCCTTTGCCCGCTTCGTACCGGCGCTGGCGCTGCCGGTGTTCTGGGGAACCGCCAGCGAAACCGCCGGGCAACTGGCCGGGCCGCAGCACGCAGGGCGCGCGGTATCGCGGGTGTATCTGGGCATTTCGGCGGCGCTGCTGTTCGGCATTCCGCTGGGCACGGTGGCCGCCAACAGCATCGGCTGGCGTGGCGCGTTCTGGATCCTGGCTGCCCTGTCGCTGGCGATGGCCGCGGCGCTGGCGCTCTGGATGCCGACCGTGGCCCGCAGCGAACGGGTGAATCTGCGTCAGCAGGCCGGCATCTTCGGCGAGCGCTTCTTCCTGGCCAATGTAATCCTGTCGGTGGTGGTCTTCACCGCCATGTTCACCGCCTACACCTATCTGGCCGACCTGCTGGAACGCAGCGTGGGCGTGCCGGCGGCGAATGTGGGCTGGTGGCTGATGGGCTTTGGCGCGATCGGCCTGATCGGCAACTGGCTGGGCGGGCGGGTGGTGGATCGCTCGCCGCTGCGTGCCACGGCGGTGTTCCTGCTGCTGCTCGCGCTGGGCATGGCCCTGTGCGTGCCGGTGGCCAAGACCGGCGTGCTGCTCTATCTGACCCTGGCGGTCTGGGGCATTGCCTACACCGCGCTGTTTCCGATCAGCCAGGTGCGGGTGATGAACTCGGTGACCCACTCGCAGGCACTGGCCGGCACTACCAATGTGTCGGCGGCCAATGCCGGCATCGGCATCGGCGCCATCATCGGCGGGCTGGTGATTCCAGCCTGGGGGCTGGGCAGCATCGGCTATGTGGCCGCGGCGGTGGCGCTGCTGGGGGTGGTGCTGATTCCGTTGGTACATCGCGCCCGAGGCTGAGATGTCGCGTTGCGGGCCAGGCGCCCCTGGCCCGCAGCGTTGGTCGCGCTCGCTGCGCACGACCACGGGAGCGCAAGCCAGATACCGCTACAGATGGACTTGATCCTTGGGCGCTGCGCCTACTGGATCGCTGCGCTGCACGCTGCAATCGCACGCACACCCCCACACCAGGCCGGCTGAATGCCGCCAGGGCCGGCCTGCGCGGCCAAGCCCGCAGCTGCCGGGCAAAGCGCCGAACCGCGCAGCTTCCCGTGTAAAATGCGCGGTCTTTGACCGGAACAATGGCGAAAGCTTCTCCACGGGCGCCCCTGTCGGGCCCGGCGTTCATTCGCCTGCTTGCTCGCCTCACCGATGCCCACGTGGCCCAGTCCAACCATGCGCTCGCCGACCGGCTCAGCCAATGGATCGACTGGACGCGCGCGGTCGCCGTGTCCAAGGCGCTGGATGGCAAGCTGCCGGAGATCGAAGCGCTGCCCGACACGCGCAGACTCGACACCGAGGCCTGCGCCCGCGTGCGCACCGGGCTGGCGACCAGCAGCGTGGTCGAGCTGGATGCCGTGCTCGCGCGCGCGCGTCGCGATGCGCGCAGCGCCGCTGCCGACATCGACGCAGCGGCAGCGCCGCCCGCGCTTGACTATGCCCCGTTCCGCCAGCACTACCTGGCAATGCAGCGCGCGATGCGCACCGCCACCGGCGACCTGCGTGGCCGCCTGCGCGACATGCTGGCGCTGGAATCGGCGCCGATGGCGCGGCTGGCCGAGGTGGATGCGGTGATGGAGCTGACCTTGAGCCCACGCGAGCAGACCCTGCTGAATCATGTGCCGAACCTGCTCGGCGCGCATTTCGAGCGCCTGCGCGATGCCGCGCAGGCGCAGAACCCGGCACCCGACGGCGAGGCCGCGCCACGCGCGCTCTCCGACGGCTGGCTGGATGTGTTTCGCAAAGACATGCAGAGCGTGTTGCTCGCCGAACTGGATGTCCGTTTTCACCCGATCGAAGGCCTGCTCGCAGCGCTTCGTACCCGCTAACTGGGACCTCATGTTCAGAACTCTCGTCCACCTGTGTGTGTTTGTCGTCGGCCTGTTGGCGGTTTGCTGGGTCGGCATCGGTTATCTGGGCTCCAATCCGCTCGGCGCCTGCGTCGCGGCAGTGATCGGCGCCTGTTATGTGGCCGGCGCGCTGGAGCTGTACCGCTATCGCCAGGCCAGCGCGACGCTGGATGCTGCCGTCACCGCATTGACCACCGCGCCATCGGCGTTGGGCGAATGGCTGGAGCGCCTGCATCCGAGCCTGCGCAATGCGGTGCGCCTGCGCATCAAGGGCGAGCGCGTGGCGTTGCCGGCACCGGTGCTGACGCCGTATCTGGTCGGCCTGCTGGTGTTGCTGGGCATGCTCGGCACCCTGCTCGGCATGATGGCCACGCTCAAGGGCACCGGCTTCGCATTGCAGAGCGCCACCGACCTGCAGGCCATCCGCGGCTCGCTGGCCGCACCGGTGGAAGGCCTGGCGTTTGCGTTCGGCACCTCGATCGCCGGCGTTGCAACCTCCGCGATGCTGGGGCTGTTGTCGGCACTGTGCCGGCGCGAGCGGCTGCAGGCAGTGCAGCGGCTGGACCTGAAGATCGCCTCCGAACTGCATCCGCACTCGGACGCGCACCAGCGTGGCGAAGTGTTCAAGTTGCAGCAGCAGCAAAGCGCGCTGATGCCGACGCTGATCGATCGCCTGCAGACGCTGATGCACAGCATCGAGCAGCAGAGCATTGCCGCCGACGAACGCCTTGCCGCGCAGCAGGCCGAATTCCACGCCCGAAGCGAAGCGGCCTATGCGCGCCTGGCCACGGCGATGCAGCAATCGCTGCAGAGCGGCGTGGCAGAAAGCGCACGCGCGGTGGGCGCGGCCTTGCAGCCGGCGATGGAAGCGACCATGACCAGCATCGCGCGCGACACCGCCGCCCTGCACGAGCGCCTCACCCATGCCGTGCAGCAGCAACTGGACGGCATCACCAGCGGCTTCCAGCACAGCGCCAGTGCCGCGGCCGCGCACTGGACCAGCGCGCTCGCCGCACAGGAACGCGCGCAGCAAGCGCTCGACACGCGGTTGCAGGCCACGCTGGAGCAGATCACACAGCAGACCGCTGCCGTGCAGGACGGCGTCGGCACCGCCGTGCAGCAGCAGTTGCACGCGCTCAACGACGGCTTCCAGCACAGTGCGCAGACGGCCGCCGAGCACTGGCAGGCCGTGCTGGCCGCGCAGGACCGTGCGCAGCACGCGTTGACCGAGCAGTTGCAGACCACGTTGGCGCAGATCGATCAGCGCAGCATCGCGGTGCAGGATGGCGTGACCCACGCGGTGCAGCAGCAGTTGGCCGCGCTCAATGACGGATTCGAACGCAGCAATGCCGACACGGCCGAGCACTGGGCCGCGGTGCTCGCCGAGCAGCAGCGCGCAGGCGCGGCGTTGAACGCGCAATTGCAGGCCACGCTCGCACAGCTCGCCCAGCAGAGCAGCGCACTGCAGGACGGCGTGCAGCAGGCCGTACAGCAGCAACTCGATGGACTGAGCAACGGCTTCGAAAGCAGCACCGCTGCTGCCGCCGCCACCTGGACCGCGGCGGTGGCCGAACAGCAACGTGCAAACCACGCGCTGACGCAGGAGCTGCAGGGGACGCTGACCCAGTTCGCCAGCACCTTCGACGCGCGCTCCAGCGCGCTGGTCGATGCGGTGTCCAGGCGCATGGATCAGTCCAGCAGCGAGACCGCCAGCGCCTGGAACGCCGCGCTGGCGCAGCAACAGGACGCCAGCGCCGCCTTGGCCGCCCAGCACCAGGGCGCACTGGCAGCCGCCACCGCCAGCTTCGACGCGCATGCCGCCGCCCTGGTCGGCACCTTGCAGCAATCGCACACCGAGCTGCAGGCCGCACTGGAAGCCCGCGACACCCAGCGCCTGGCGCTGTGGAGCGAGCGCTTCAGCGCGATGAGCGCAGACCTGAGCACGCAGTGGGAGCGCACCGGCGAGCGCGTCACCCAGCAACAGCAGGCGATCTGCGACACCCTGGCCAGCACCGCCAGCGAGCTGTCCACGCAGGCGCAGGCACAGGCCAGTGCCACCATCAGCGAAGTGGCGCGCCTGATGCAGATCGCCTCCGAAGCGCCCAAGGCGGCCGCCGATGTGGTGGCCGAGCTGCGCCAGAACCTGTCCGAGGGCATGGTGCGCGACACCGCGATGCTGGAAGAACGCAGCAAGCTGCTCGCCACCCTGGACACCTTGCTCAACGCGGTCAATCACGCCTCCACCGAACAACGCGCAGCGGTCGATGCGCTGGTCACCACCTCGGCCGACCTGCTGCAACGCGTGGGCACCCAGCTCACCGAGCAGATCGGCAGCGAGACCGGCAAGCTCGGCGCGGTGGCCGCACATGTCAGCGGCAGCGCGGTGGAAGTGGCCAGCCTGGGCGAAGCCTTCGGCGTGGCGGTGCAGCTGTTCAGCGGCTCCACCAGCGAACTCAACGAGCGCCTGCAGCATGTCGCCAGCGCACTGGATGCCTCGCTTGCACGCAGCGACGACCAACTGGCGTACTACGTGGCGCAGGCGCGCGAGGTGGTCGACCTCAGCATGCTGTCGCAGAAGCAGATCATCGAAGAACTGCGCCAGCTCGATCGCGGTCGCGGCGATGCCGGTGAGGCCGCTGCCGGCGAGGCCAGCGCGGCATGAGCGACGAGATCGACATCGACGGCGAATCGGGCACACCGATCTGGGCTGCCTTCGGCGACCTGATGTCGGTGCTGCTGGGCGCGTTCGTGCTGATCCTGGTCGGGGTGATCGGTGTGCAGCTACAGCTATCCAGCCGCCTGGACGAAGAGGTCAAACAGCGTCAGGCCGAAGCGCAGCGCCGCAAGACGCTGGAGCAGGCACTGGCGGCGCCGCTGGCCGCCGGCCGCGTGACCCTGGTCGACGGCCGCATCGGCATCCGCGGCAATGTGCTGTTCGCCTTCAATTCCGATCAGTTGCAGCCGGAGGGCCGCGAGGTGCTGAAGACGCTGGCCGCGCCGCTGACCGAATACCTGGCGGCGCGCGAGGAGATCCTGATGGTCAGCGGCTTTACCGACGACCGCCCGGTGCTGGGCGGCAACCGGCGCTACGCCGACAACTGGGAACTGTCTGCCCAACGCGCACTCACGGTGACGCGTGCATTGATCGCCGAAGGCGTGCCGGCCGCATCGGTGTTTGCCGCGGCCTTCGGTTCGCAACAGCCGGTGGATTCCAATGCCGATGAAACGCGCCGCGCCAGGAACCGCCGTGTGGAGATCGCACCGATTGCGCGCCCGTCCACGTCGCGAGCGCCTTCTGCCGCCAAGCCGACAGCAGCCGCAGGCACGCGATGAGCACGCAGGCGACATCCGCGCACGCGCGCCTGCAGCGCTGGCGCAGCCAGGGTGCCGACCAGCTGGATCCGGTGCGTTTCCACCTGATGGAAACGCTGGCCGCGCGTGCCGGCACACAGGCCGAGCCAGTGCGCGAGGTGCTGGAAGAAAAGCTGGGCAAGCTGGTCGATGCGTATGCGGCGACGGTGGAGCAGGCCGCGCGCCGCCGTGTCGCCAGCGCTGCCGCACAGCCGTCGCAACGCAGCGCGCTTGGCGCGTTAGCCGACCGGATGGCAGGCCACGCCGCGTTGATGGAAGTGGACAGCAGAAAGACCGCCAGCGCCGAAGCCACGCAGTTTCCCGAGCTGCCGGCGCTGGAGGATTTTCGCCGCACCTGGACCACGGTGCGCACTGCCAGCCAGGTGCGGCAGTCGCTGCAGGACGCCCCCAAGGACGCCGGCCCGCTCAATTCCAGCGTGCTGGTGCATCGCTGCATCAGCCTGATGCGCGAGTGCTCACCGGGCTATCTGCAGCACTTCCTCGGCTATGTCGACGCGCTGTCGTGGCTGGAACAGCTGCACAGCGGTGGCGCGTTGGCCAGCGAGGATGTCGCGCCGGTGGCGCCGGGCAAGAAGCGCAGCAAGCGTCCGTCCACGCGGCGCAGCTAGCGCGACCGGTCAGTCGCGCTGGCGCTGCACGCACACGGCCGTTGGCTGAAACCCGCCTGGCGCATGTGTCCGGCATGATCGCAGCCAGTGCGCGGGTCGTTCGCATCCGCCCGACCGGCGCTGGCGCGGTTCATCAAACGCGCAGGGGCGACTGTCGCCAGTCGGTGTCGTCAGCCAGCGACGCAGCGTGGACAACGCAGGCGGAGGCGGAGGGTGAATCGCAGCGGCCGCTATGACGCAGGATCGGCGCTTGCATCGAAACGTGGCGCGCGCCCGAAGTCCTCGCGCGTAAACGGGCGGTCGCGGAACAGATAGCCGTAATAGAACGTCCGCAGTGCCTGGTGGTAGGCGCGGATGCGGTCCTGGTACGCCAGTTGCGCGCGCAGATCGGTGCCTGCCAGGCGGGTCAACGCGGCCTGCAACGCCACCGGTGGCAACACGCTGGCAACGCGCTGCGCCAGTGCTTCGCGTCGCTGCAAACCTTGGCGATACGCCGCGACCTGCGGGGCCACCTGTTGGTCGCCGTTTTCGTGGAAGGCGAAATACCACTTGTAGTGGAACGCGCCGGTCAGCGGCGCCGAGTCCGCCCACTGCGGGTTCTGCGCGTAGAAGGCCCGCATGGTGTGCTGGCGCGGAATATCCCAGGCGTGGTTGACCGCCTCGCGCTGCAGCCGCGCGATCTCGCTGCCTTGGCTGACCGGCACTGCCTGATTGATCGCCACATGCGCCAACGCCGGTGCGACCAGCGCCAGCACCACCCAGCAGGTCGCCAGGGCGGTGGCATGCGCGGCCGGGCGCCAGTGGAGGCGCCCGACCAGCACCGACAGCAACACCCAGAACAGCAGATAGGCGCAGGTCATTGCCAGCACCGCGAGCTGTTGCAGCAGCGGCACCGCATTGAGGGTTGCGGCAATCACAAACGGCACACTCAGACACACCAGCACCGCAGCGGCACGCACCGCCACGCGCCGCACCAGCAGCGCGGTGCCCGCGCCCGGCAATGCGGCGAGCATGCGCGCACGCCCGGCCTCGCGCTCGCCCGAGCGCAGATCGAACAGCAACGCGATCACGAACAACGGCAGCAGGAACACCAGCACGAAGGCGTAGTCGAAGCGCCCGGCCAGTGCCAGCTCCGGGTTGTAGCTGTCGCCATCGTGGATCTGCGCTTCCAAGCCCAGCGCGCGGACACGCAGGATGTACGGCGAGACATCGCGCATGCCCACCGCAGCAAATGCCAGTGGCGTGGGCACATCCCAGGTCGGATGGAAGCTGTAGTAGGCCGCGCTGCCGGCGTCGTTGGAGCGCGCCACATAGTCTTGCACCGCTGCAATGTCCTCCTGCTGCAGCGCTGCAATGCGCGCGATGTTGGCGCGTTGCGCAGCGATGAGGTGCTGGCCGGAGAGCAGGCTGCACACCGTCAACACCGCCAGCAACAGCAGGCCGGCCAGCGCGGCGCGTGCGCGCAGCAACAGCAGCAGTTCGTATTTCCACAGCAGCATCAGCGCGCCACTCCCACACGCCGGCCGGCCACCACCAGCATGCACAGCGCCGCCAGCAGCCAGGCACCGACCAGGCCGAGCGCCGCGCCCGCGGCGCGCAGCACCTCGGTGGTGGCCGGCGGCTGGAATGCGAACACCGGGATCGCATGCCAATGCGCGGAGGAGATGCGCTTGCGTTGGTCGGCACCGGCATCCTGCGCGGTGTCGTCGGCCATGCTCACCGCATCGGCCTGCAGCTGGTTGAGCTGCTGCACTAGCGTGTAGCGGTAATGCTCGGCCTGGGCGAGAAACCGCTCGTGCGCACGCAGGTCGGTTTCTGCCAGCGTCATCGACAGCTCGCGCAGCGCAACCGTGGGGCTCAACAAGGCGAACGTGCGCACCAGTAGATTCTGTTGCTGTTGGATGGCCGAATCACGCGCGGCATAGCGCTCGAACAGGCTCGCGGTGAGCCGCTCGCCTTCCAGCGCCAGCAGGCCCTTGTAGTTGACCGGCAGCTCTTCCACCCGCTGCACGCCATAGCGCGCCAGTGTCTGCTGCTTGAACTGCGCAAAGTGCGGGTCATCCGGGTTGTGGCTGTCGCCGAGCGTGCGCAGGTCGCGCTGGATCGCCACATCGGTCTCCAGCCGCGTCGGCAGGCGGTACGCCGCACTGGCCGCATCCGGCGCCACGCGCGGCACCAGCAGGGCCAGCCACACCCACACCGCCAGCGACACCAGCAACGCATCGCGGCCACGCCGGCACAGCATCGACACCGACAGCACCAACGCGCACCACACCAGCAGATACACCGCATACGCCAGTACCAGCAGCGCGACCCGCAGCGCCTGACCCGGCAACGACGCGATCGGCAGCAACCCGACCAGGGCCGGCAACAGGCAGGCAGCGGCCACCACCGCGAGCGCGAGATATTTGCCGCCGAACAATTGCCCACGCGTGGCCCCCTGCAGCAACAGCGCGCGCAAGGTGCCGGTCTCCTGCTCGCGCGCCACCGCGCCATAGCCGAGAAACACCAGCAGCAGCGGCGCCAGCACCTGCAACACGAACGCCGGGGTGAGCTGGCCGAAGCGCACCAGCAGCGAGCTCTGACGCACATCGCCGAAGTTGGCGGTGTTCTGGCGATGGCCTTCCAGGAACATGCTGTTGCCGGTGAACGCGTCCACGCCGGCATCGAAGGCGGCCAGCGCCGGCAACGGGCGATAGATGAAGTGGCCGTAGTGCACCACCCGATGCGGGTGGCGGTCCGGCTGCGCTTCGAAGGCTTGCTGCGCGGCCAATTGTTGGCGTGTGCGGAACTCGGCCACCTCGCGCTGATGATGCGCGGCGGTCAATGCCGCCACCAGCGTGAGCAGCATCAGCAGCACCACACCGATGGCAGCGGAACGGTTGCGCGCCATGAAGCGCAGTTCTTCGCGCGCAACCAACAGCACAGGACTCATGCCGCCCGATCCTGCGCACGCGCAAAACGCGCATGCAAGCTGCGCACGTCGAAGCCACTGTCGCCGGCACCGATGTCTTCGGCAATGCGCCCGTGTTCCAGGAACCCGATCCGGTCGGCGACATCCACTGCGCCGAGCAGGTCGTGGGTCACCATCAACACCGCGCCACCGCGTTCGCGCACGCTGCCGAGCAGCCGGTTGAAGTCGGCAATGGCGCGCGGGTCCAGGCCGGAGGTGGGCTCGTCCAGCAGCAACACCGGCACCTGGCGCAGCGTGGCCACTGCAATCGCCACCTTCTGGCGCATGCCCTTGGAAAAGCCCGCCAGTCGCTGACGCCAGGCCTCGCGCTGCAGGCCGGCAGCGGCCAGCGCCTGGCCGATCTCGGCCTGGCTGCGGCGCTGGCCGGCCAGCGCGAGCAAATAGTCGGCATTTTCCAGCGCGCTCAGGTGCTCGTAGAGCGCCACGTTTTCCGGCAGATAGGCCAGCCGCGCACGCGCGCCGCCAGGGTCGGCGACCGGGTCGATGCCATCGACCCGCAGGCTGCCGGAGGTGGGTTTGACAAAGCCGAGCAAGCTGGAAAGCGTGGAGGACTTGCCAGCGCCATTGCCGCCCAGCAAGGCGTAGACACTGCCGGGGGCGACCTGCAGATCCAGCCCCTGCAGCACGGCGCGGCCGCGGTAGGCCACGTGCAGGTTGCTGATCGAGATGGCAGGGGCGGCTTGAGAACTGGAAAGCATGGCAAGGCAATGGCTTAACGAAATGATACGTTATCACATTGCTTTCAACGCTTGCAGGGGACCGGGCGACGCCGCGCAAGCGCCCGCCGGAGAGGTGAACGCGCGGTGCGATCCCGCTTGGACGACAGCACCACAGGAAGCAGGCTAGCCGCTGCGGCTGCGCGACCGTCGACGCGAGCGCGGCCCGTCAAATGTTACTGTATTACGCAAATGTTCTGCGGTTGCTGCAGCGCCGGAGGCAGGAACTCCTTGCACCGCGCGACCCGCTCCCAGGGAATGACCAGCCCTCCGCCCTCCGACCCACGCAGTCCGCTGCAACGCCGCGATGCGGCATGGCGGCCGTCTAACGCCGCTGCCGTCGCAACCACCCAGGAGCAGCAAGCCTTGCCACGTTCTCCCCTCAATCGAGATCCCGTACGTCCCACATGACTTCCGATACGCGCCCCTCTGCCCCGCATGCCTCGCCCCCTCCCGCACCCGCTTCCGCCAACGCCGCCGGGCCTGCCAGCCGCAGCACCACGCGTGCCGCTGCCGGCCTGCTCGCCGCAACCCTGTTGACTGCCGCCCAGGCCAGCGCGCAGTCCATCGACACCAGCGCGCCGCTGCCACCGGTACGTGCCTGGCATGGGGCCAGCGAGGCGTTGATCGTCACACCGGACGATCCGTGGAGCACCCCGGCAGAGCGCAACGATTTCGCCAGCACGCCCAGCTATGACGAGACGCGCGCGTGGCTGGAACGCCTGGTCGCCGCCTCGCCGCTGCTGTCGCTGGAGGTGTTCGGCAAGAGCAGCGAGGGCCGCGACCTGCTGCTGGTCCGCGCGCACAAGGGCGCGCCCGGCAAGCCGGTGGTGCTGGCGCAGGCCGGCATCCACGCCGGCGAGATCGATGGCAAGGATGCCGGCCTGATGTTGCTGCGCGATATCGCGCAACGCGGCAAGGACCACCTGCTCGACCAGGTGGATCTGGTGTTCGTGCCGATCTTCAATGCCGACGGTCACGAGCAGCGCGGCCCGCTGATCGGCGCCGCATTGCGCGGCCCACAGCAGATGGGCTGGAACACCACCACGCGCGGCATCAATCTCAATCGCGACTACCTCACCCTGGAAGCGCCGGAAACGCGCGCGATGGTCGCGTTGCTGCATCGCCTGGATCCGGCGCTCTACATCGACCTGCATGTCAGCGGCGGGCTGGATCACCAGTACGACATCACCTTTACCTTCGCCGGCTGGGGCACCTATGCGCGCTCGCGCGCCACCGCCGACTGGCTGCAGCAACGCTTCACGCCGGCGGTGAACAGCGCATTGCGCAAACAGGGCCACGAACCGGCCATCTACCCGAGCCTGATCGACGAAAACGAGCCGCGCTCGGGCCTGCGTTACGCGCCGGAAGGCCCGCGCTATTCCACCGGGTATGGCGACTTTGCCGGCATCCCCACCGTGCTGGTGGAGAACCATCGCCTGAAGTCGTACCGGCAGCGCGTGCTGGGCGACTATGTGCTGCTGGAAGCAGCACTGCGCGTGGTTGCCCGCGATGCAGGCAACATCGATGCGGCCAAGCGCGCCGATCGCGCCGCCCGCCCGCAGGAACTGATGGTGGCCTGGGAACGCCTGCAACAGCCGATCGCCCAGGTGCCGTTCAAGGGCGTGAGCTACACCCGCGCGTTGTCGCCGGTGTCCGGGCGGCAGGAACTGCGCTGGGAGGGCCGCGATGAAACCTGGACCATGCCGGTGATCGGCTATCGCCAGACCCAGGCGGTGCGCTACCCGCTCGCCTGGTGGATCCCGCCCGGCAACGACGATGTGGTGGAACTGCTCAAGGCGCACGGCATCACTTACGAACGCCTGCAGCAGCCGCGCCAGCTCCAGGTGCAGCAGATCCGCGTCGTGAAGGATGCCGGCACGCAAACGCCGCACGCCGAGCCCGTGGAAGAAACCTTCGTCGCCGGCAGCGTCCGCGTGCCTGCCGATCAACCCATGCGCATGCTGGCAGCCGCGTTGCTGGAGCCGCAGAGCAGCGACTCGTTGCTGGCCAGCGGGCGTTTCCGCAATGCCGGCAGCCCCGACAGCGGCTTGTACGGCGCCGAGCTGGTGGACTTCAGCGAGCGCGTGCTGCGCAGCGACGCCGCCCTGCGCGCCGCATTCGAACGCAAGCTCGCAGACGATGCCGCATTCCGCGCCGATGGCGATGCGCGGCTGCAATGGATCTATGCGCGCTCGCCGTATGCGGCGATCAACGGCTGGCGTTATCCGGTGCGGCGCCAGCTGGCGGAGTGACCCTGCGCATTGCCGATTGCACGCTGTGGGATCGGCAATGCGGCTTGAGCCTCTCTCGTATCGCGCATTGCGCAAGGCCAGTGGCGACGGCAACGGCAACGGCAACCGCAACCGCATCGGCATCGATACCGGCAGCAACGTCGCTTGCATGTCGGCAGACAGGACGCTTCACCACGCACTGCGCACTCCATCATGCGTGCGTGCCCCCGTGTCTTGCGTGCACGACCACGACCACATCAGCCACGCCACGCAGCGCGCTCAGCGCAGCGCCGGCGCTTCCACTGGCGCATGCTCGGCCATCAACGCACTCACCCACTCGATGAACACACGCAGCTTGGCGCTGACATGCCGGTTGGGCGGGAACGCGATCGACAGCGGCATCGGCTCCATCCGCCAGTCCTCGAACAGCGGCACCAGTTCGCCACTGGCCACGTGCGCCCTGGCCATGTACACCGGCAACCACAGCACGCCCATGCCGGCCAGCCCGGCGGCCAGATAGGCATTGCCGTCGTCGGACGCCACCACGTAACGCCCTTGCAGGTGCACCGCCTCGCTGCCGCGCTGCATGACATAGGGCACGGTCTTGCTGCTGCGCCAGCGCATGAAGCCCACACAGCGATGCCGGGTGTTTTCCAGCTCGCGCGGATGTGCCGGCATGCCCAGCCGCTGCAGATACACCGGCGCCGCGTACACACCCGCCTGCAGGTCGCCCACGCGGCGCGCGATCAGCGACTGATCGGTGATGGTGCCGCCGCGCACCACGCAATCCACGTGCTCGCCGATCAGGTCCACGCGGCGATCGCTCACGCCCATGTCCAGCTGGATATCCGGATAACGCGCATGAAAGGCCGGCAGTGCCGGCATCAGGATCAGGCGCGCCAGCGGGCTGGGCACATCCACGCGCAGGCGGCCGCGCGGCAGCGCCGACGCATCGGACAGGCTGGTCTCGGCATCGTCCATGTCCGCCAGCAGCCGCAGCACGCGTTCGTAGTACGCCGCGCCATCGGCGGTGACATGCACCTGCCGCGTGGTGCGGTTGAGCAGCCTCACGCGCAGGCGTGCCTCCAGCTGCTGCACCAGCTGGGTCACGCTGGCCCGGCTCATGTGCAAGGTCTCGGCCGCCTTGGTGAAGCTGCCGGTCTCCACCACCCGCGCAAACGCCTGCATCGCGTCGAACCGGTCCATCGCCACTCCCGACCCCAAGATTGTTTGGATTCTACAAACAGTGCTGCTCGCCATCGCCGATTTATCGCGCGCAGGCAAGCACCTACGCTGCCTGCCTGTTCCGATTCGCCACCCGATGGAGGTCACCATGGCAACACGTGAGGCAGTTTTTCCGCAGGGGCGGCACGCGCTGTACGAGCGCCACCGCTATTCGCCGGCAGTCCGCGCCGATGGCTTGCTGTTCGTCGCCGGCCAGGTCGGCAGCCGCGAAGACGGCTCGCCGGAGCCGGAGCTGGAGGCAGAGATCGCCCGTGCCTTCGCCAATCTCGATGCCATCCTCGCCGCAGCCGGCTGCAGCACACAGGACGTCGTCGACGTCACGCTGTTCATGCTCGACCCCGACGTGGTGTTCGAGGCCATGTGGGACAAATGGGTGAGCTACTGGGGCCCGGCGCCCTACCCCACCGTCACCGCAGTGGGCGTGACCTGGCTGGCGGGCTTCCGGTTCGAGATCAAGGTCGTGGTGAAACTCCCGACACGGCAGCAGTAAACGTTTCCAGTAACTTGCCGGCTGTATCTCGTTGCGTCTGCATGCAGCCGAAGCAAATCTTTGTTGGCCGCATCGCACTGGCGATAAGTAACTGGCGCGCCCACGCGAAATAATTCAAAGACCGCCACGCCTGGCTCGCCAGTGCGTGGCGTTTTTTTGCGTGCGCACTTCGGAGCAAACGCCTCTTTGTCAATTTCCCCCGGGAAAAACTCGGTTTTTTGCTTACCTCGCCCTTCACCGGCTGCGCTACTCATCGGCAGGCCTGCGATGCGGACGATTATGTCCGCCGATATTCATCCCAGCTGTTTCAAACACCTAAATCGTGCGCCTCGATAGGGCAAAACTATCGTCAGATTCTTGTGGCGCTTTGCTTTCTTAACCGGTTTTTCCAAGTTGTAAAAATCTCGCTAAAGCAATGATGCAGACGGCCGCTACCGCAATCCAGGGCGTTGCGACGCTCATTACCGTTCTGCCCGCGCGCCTCCCATGGCGCTGCGTCCATCACCCACTCAGCCGAGATTCTCAATGAAATTGACCGTCAAGCTTCTCAGTGGCGCCATCGCCCTGGCGTCATCGACCTGCGCCTACGCGCAGCAGGACTCGATGTTTTCCTTCAGCGGCTTCGGCACGCTGGGCGTGGTGCATTCGACCGAGGACCAGGCCGACTTCACGCCCGACATCCAGACCGTGGAAGGTGCCGGTGCCAGCCACTCCACCTCGGCACGTCCGGACTCGCGTATCGCCGGCCAGGTCAATGCCAACTTCACCGACAAGTTCACCGGCGTGTTGCAGGTGACCAGTGAGTACGCCGAACGCGGCGATTACGATCCCAAGGTCACGCTGGCGCATGTGAAGTATCAGTTCGGCCCGCAGTTCGCCGCGCGCCTGGGCCGCATCACTGCGCCGCTGTACATGCTGTCCGAGTACCAGCGCGTCGGTTACGCCACCCCGTGGGTGCGTCCGCCGTACGAGGTCTACAACTACCTGCTGCCGATGGACGGCGTCGAAGGCGTGTACACCATCAACGCCGGCGAGAGTGTGGTCAGCGTGCAGGGTTTCTACGGCCGCATCAACTCGAAGAAGGCTGATGTGTACGCCATGCGCGGCCTGGCGCTGGGCCTGGAATCGGGTGCGTCCACGTTCCGCGCCGCCTACATCGTGGGCACCACCGATTTCGATACACCGTCGCTGGATCGCCTGTTCTCGGTCTATCAGCGCATCAATCCCGCACTGGCCGATCGCCTGACCACCTATGGCGTGGACGGCAGCTTTGCCAGCCTGGGTTACGCCTACGATCCGGGCAGCTGGTTCCTGCGCAGCGAAGTGATCCGCGCCGATTACTCGCCCTCGCTCAACGGCAAGACCACCTCCGGCTATCTCAGTGTCGGCGGTCGCTTCGGCACGCTGACGCCGTCGATCACCTATGCCAACGTCGATCGCAAGGGCCCGACCATCGCGGCCGGCCAGGATCCGGTCGGCGTGATGACGCGCGCACTGGCGCAGGCCGAGAGCGGCCGTCACAGCTTTACCGCATCGCTGCGTTGGGACGCGCGTGAAAGCGTCGCGTTCAAGCTGCAGGCCAGCCACATCAACAACAACGCGGGCTCGTTCGGATCGTTGAACAACATCCAGCCGGGCTTCCGTCCGGGCGGCAGCTACAACCTGCTGTCGGCCTCCGTCGACTTCGTGTTCTAAGAGAGCCCCCATGACCATTTCCAAGTGTTTTGCAGTCTCCCTGCTTGCCGCGTTGTCGCTGAGCGCGTTCTGCGCCAATGCCGATGTCGTGGTGGTGATGTCGGCCAAGGGCGGCCCGGACAGCCTCAGCGCCGCGCAGGTGTCGCAGATCTTCCTGGCCAAATCCAACAGCCTGCCCGGTGGCGGCGCGGCGGTGCCGATCGATCAGGAAGAAGGCGTCGCCACCCGCGATGAGTTCTACAAGAAAGTGGCCTCACGCGACGCGGCACAGCTGAAGTCGTACTGGTCGCAGCTGATGTTCACCGGCAAGGCGCAGCGTCCCAAGCGTGTCAGTGGCGACGATGCGGTCAAGAAGGCCGTTGCCGCCACGCCCGGCGCCATCGGTTACATCAGCGCCAGCGCAGTCGACGCCAGCGTCAAGGTCGTCCTGAAGCCGTGACCCGCCACCTGCTCGAGACTCAAGTCATGAGACGCATCCTGTCGCTACCGTTGTTCTGGAAAATCCTGATGCCGGCCGCGGTGGCGATCCTTTGCCTATCGAGCTATGTGGCCTTCAGTACGCTGGTCTTTCACCGCAACAACGACCGCCTGGAAGCGGTACGCGACGTGCATTTTCCGATGCTCGACGCCATGACACGCAACGTGGCTGCGCTGGACAAGCTCATCAACGGGCTCAACGGCGCCGCTGCCGCCGGCGATGCCGACATGTTGGCGGCCACCAAGCCGGTGGCCGACGAGATCCACGCCTCCTACGTGAAACTGCAGAAATCCGATCCCGCCAATGCGACGGAGCTGGCACGCCTGGGCAAGGAGTTCGATCAGTACTACAGCCTGGCGCACGGCGTGGCCGCCGCGTTCGTGGAACAGCGCGAACCCGATGCGGCGCAGATGAGCGCCATGGCACCGGCACTGGAAACCTATCGCACCACCCTGACCGCCATGCAGAAGCGTGCCGATGCACGCTTCCGCGGCACCGTGCAGGAAGCGGTGGACAGCTCGGTGGCGGCAAGCATCGGCGGGCTGGTGCTGGGCCTGGTCGGTGCGGTGCTGTGCATCGCCTTCGGCTGGATCGTGGCACGCGCCATCACCCAGCCGCTGAACCGTGCGGTGGGCATTGCGCATGCGGTGTCGTCGGGCAAGCTGGACAACAGCATCTCGATCGACCGCAACGACGAGGTCGGCCAGCTGCTGCAGGCGATGGACAGCATGCAGCGCCAGCTGCGTCGCGTGATCCAGGCGCAGACCGACATGGGCGACAAGCATGAAGCCGGCATGGTCAGTCACCGTATCGCCGAGCAGGAATTCCCCGGCGAATTCGGCAGCATGGTGCGGGCCAGCAACGCGCTGGTGTCCAGCCATATCGCGGTGACGATGCAGATCGTTGCATTGACCGAGCGCTATGCCGCCGGCGACCTGTCGCAGCAGCTGGAGCCGTTGCCGGGCGAGAAGGCGGTGATCAGTCAATCGATCAACGATGTGCGGGCCAGCCTGTTGTCGATCAATGGCGAGATCAAGCGGCTGGCATCGGCGGCGGCGGCAGGCGACTTCAGCGCGCGTGGCGACGAGACCGCGTTCGAGCATGATTTCCGCCAGATCGTGGTGGACCTCAATCACCTGATGAGCAGCTCGGACCAGAGCCTGGGCGCGGTGTCGCAAGTGTTGCAGGCGATTGCGAGCGGCGACCTGACCACGCGCATGCACGGCGACTTTGCCGGCGTGTTCGCGCGCATGCGCGACGATGCCAACACCACGGTGGACCGCCTGACCGACATCGTCGGGCGCATCCAGCATTCCTCATCGGAGATCGATACTGCGGCCGGTGAAATTGCCGCCGGCAATCAGGACCTGTCGCGGCGTACCGAACAGCAGGCGGCCAGCCTGGAAGAAACCGCCGCCTCGATGGAGGAACTCACCTCCACCGTCAAGCAGAACGCCGAGCATGCGCGACAGGCCAACGAACTGGCACGCAATGCAGCCGGTGTGGCCTCCAAGGGCGGCGAGGTGGTCAGCCAGGTCGTCGGCACCATGTCGGGCATCGAAACCTCCTCGAAGAAGATCGCCGAGATCATCAGCGTCATCGATGGCATCGCCTTCCAGACCAATATCCTGGCCTTGAACGCGGCGGTGGAAGCCGCCCGTGCCGGCGAACAGGGCCGCGGCTTTGCGGTGGTGGCCTCGGAAGTGCGCACGCTTGCGCAGCGTTCGTCCGCTGCGGCCAAGGAGATCAAGGAGCTGATCGACGCCTCGGTGGGCAAGGTGGCCGAAGGCTCGGTGCTGGTGCACAAGGCCGGCACCACCATGACCGAGATCGTCGCCAGCGTGAATCGGGTCACCGACATCATGGGTGAGATCACCGCTGCATCCAGCGAGCAATCGGCCGGCATCGAACAGGTCAACCAGACGGTGATCCAGATGGACGAAACCACCCAGCAGAATGCAGCGCTGGTGGAGGAAGCCATGGCCGCGGCACGGGCGATGGAAAAGCAGTCCAGCACCCTGACCCAGCTGGTCTCGCTGTTCCAGCTGCAGCCTGCCAGCGCACCGCAGCTGGAAAAAGAGGTCGCATAGTCGACCGAGACAATCCTCTCGCGACGTCTTTGACGCCCTCTTCTGCATGGACTGCAGAAGGGGGTTTTTTGTTCCGCCGGTGGCGAACGCGGCGCTGGCACGGCAGTGTCGCAAGGCGCGCATCTTGCGCCGACGAACGGCACTGCGCTGCTTCCGACCTGACGTCTGGCGGTGTCGCCTGCCGATGTGTGCTGGCGTATCCCGACCGCAAGGCGGGCAGTTGTCCGACAGCAGCGACCGCGCCTTGCTGATGGCGCAGCTGTGCGCCATCGCAAAACGACCGACGCGGCAGGCGCATCCGCGCGCTCAGGCATAACCACGCGCTTATCGCCTGCCAGCCCGTATGCCGCCCAATGCGCGAGACCGGTCACAGTTTTGTCGGAAAAACTGACGTGACCGCACATTCCTCACGCCTACGTCACCACCAAGCAACATTTGCATGCGATAGCTGTCGCGCTCGCTAAAAACAGCGAGCCAACTGTCCCCCTTCCAGCGCGCGTTCCGCTGAGCGTCGATCTGCCCCCCGGCAGCCGGCGGTGGCGTCGTGCGTCCGATTGATTTTCCAGGAGATTCACTGCCCATGCGCTTCCGGACTTTCTTCGCCGTTCTGCTGTTCACCGCTGCCAGTGCTAGCGCAAACGCCCAGGTCGTCACCCTCAACAAGGGCGGCTACACCTTGCGCTACGACTGCACCAACCACACCGCGCTGCGCTATGAGTACGTGCTGCAAGCCGATACCGGCTCGGCCGCACGCCCGTCCAGTTTCAATCTGGACACCGAACTGCCCAGCGGCTGCGCCGGCCAGACCTCCACCGCCTCCTACGCCAGCGTGCGCACCGGCTACGATCGCGGGCACCTGGTGACCTCCAACCACATGGACTACAACGCGACCTACATCCGTCGCGCCAACCTGATGTCCAACATCGTGCCGCAGGTGTCCAGCTTTAACCAGGGCATCTGGGTACGCGCCGAAAACGTGGCCGAGTGTTACCGCGACATCGCCAGCGTGCAGGTCTACGGCGGTGTGATCTACAGCGACACGACCAACGATTACTTCCTGAGCAGCCACGGCATCCGCACCCCGGACTTCTTCTGGAAGACGATCATCACCGCCAACCCGGGCGGCGGCACCCGCGCGATCAGCTGGCTGATTCCCAACAGCGCCAACCTCGGTTCGCTGGACAGCTACATCGTCAGCATCGACGAACTGGAAGACCTCTACGGCGCCAGCACCATCGGCATCACCGCACCGGCCGCCGTCAAGGCCATGCTGCCCGCCACCACTTGGCCGCAGCCGAGCAATTGCGACCTGGGCTGAGGCCGGCTGCCCGCTTCTCCAGCCACGTCGATCAAGAGCGGCTGACACCCATGTTGCGAGCAGTCGTCAGGTGGGTGCGAACGGCGCCTCCGGCATCGGAGTGCCCGAATGGCCCTTGCCGATGTCTGGCACCAGCCGTACCCACCTGGCGCTGAGCGCAGCAGCCTGCTCAGCCGCTCTACACCGCTGGGCGTGCGATCCAGCAGACAAGGCCCGGCATTCCCGGGCCTTGTCGTTGCAGGCGGCGGCAGGCCTGGCCCGCCGCAACGCGCACTCAGGCCTCGGGCGCGGCAAGCGCCGCAAACCAGTCCGCGTATGGCGTGTTCTTGACCAGATGCCGATTGAAGTCTTTGGCACCATCGCTCCACCACACCGGGCCGCGCTCTCCCAGCGCCGTCTTGGCACGATCGACCGCCGCACGCGCTGCAGCCAGCCCCCCGGCATCCTCATCGCGCTTGGCCGCCTTGACCGCGCGTCGCGCGTCCATCAAGGCGCCGACCAGCCCGGCACGCACGTCTTCGCGCAGATGCGGGTTGGCGGTACGCCAGAGCCGGCCACGCACGATCAGATACCGGCCATCGGGCGTGGTGACTGGCGCAGCGGCGGCAGCCGTCATTGCCAATGCACTCGCCAACAACCAAGTAACGTCGTGCAGACCAAGCCGCGCCTACTCGACCCGCGCAAATCGGGGACGCGCAACGCCGTCCACCTCGACCTGCTCGACGAACATCGCATACGGCCGCACCCACAGACCGACCTCGCTGTCCAACGGGCGATAGAGCACCAGCGGGGCCAGCGTTTCGCTGCAACGCACGACGCCGAGCACGTCATAACGGCCGCCCTTGAAGTGGCGGTACTGGCCCAACGCGATGTTGGGCAATGGCGACAGGGAGGTGTCCATGGATGTCACAGGATGGGCAATCCGCAAGTCTAGGCAGCATGGCCGGCCACAGCCAGCACATGCCGCGCAACCGGTGCCCTCTGCCGGGTTCAGCGTTGCACGGCCGCGTGCAACGCTGCCACGCGCTTACTGGTCGTCGTCTTCGTCTTCGTCGTCTTCCGCGCCCAGGTCGTCATCGTCCTCGACCGGGTCTTCGATGCCATCGTCGTCATCGATCTCGCTGTCCTGTGCAGGCCCTTCCTGGATCGGTGTGTTGTCGCTGCCCGGTGCCTTGATGCCATTGGGCGGGGTCGGATCGTCTACGCCGCGGTTGCCGTTTTCGTCGTTGCTCATGGTCTGCTCCAGCGGTAAAAGACCGCACGGCCACCCTCCTCCCGCCGATGTGACGCGCACGTGTGTCCTGCACGATGGCAGCGCGCCCGTGCGGCCACGCGTGAGGCGAACGAGCGCGACTGCATCCGGCCGGCGCCTGTGGCCGTAGTGATGAGAACGCCCACGGAGTCGCCCGCATGCCGAGCCTGATCTGCGACCTGAAAGACCTGCTCGCCGCCTGGAAGGCCGAGGCCGGAACCTTCGATGCCTGCGACATGCCCGCCTCCGCGCTGGCCTTCCGCGACTGCCATCGTCGCCTATCCGCGTTGCTGGACGACCATGCACGCCACGCGGCGGCGCCGACGGCCGCGCTGGCTGCGCACGAGCAGCCGGGCTCAGTGCCCCAGCTGCAGGCGCGCGCCATCGCGTCGATGGGTTCCTAAGGTTTCGATCAGCGTGTCGCTGGCCTGATTCACGCCGATCACCTCGACCTCGGCGCCGTGCGCGCGCAGCTTGAGCACCACCCGATCCAGCGCCGCCACCGCGCTGATGTCCCAGAAGTGCGCGTGGCTCAGATCGATCAGCACCTTCGGCGGCGTGCCCGGGAAATCGAAGCTGGCCACGAACTGCCCGGCCGATGCAAAGAACACCTGGCCGCGCACCGCATACACGCGCACTCCGTCGTCACGCTCGCTGGCCTGCACCTGCAACATGCGCCCGACCTTGCGCGCAAAGAACAGCGCCGACAGCAGCACCCCGGCCAGCACGCCGCGGGCCAGATCGTGCGTCCATACCGTGACCACGACGGTGCCCAGCATCACCACCGACGAACTCCCCGGGTGCGTGCGTAGATCGCGTAGCGAGCCCCAGCTGAAGGTGCCGATGCTGACCATGATCATCACCGCCACCAACGCCGCCATCGGAATCTGGCGCACCCAGGGCGCGCCATACACCACCATCAGCAGCAGGACGACACCGGCCACCAGGCACGACAAACGCCCGCGCCCGCCCGAGCGCACATTGATCACCGATTGCCCGATCATCGCGCAGCCGGCCATGCCACCGAAGCACCCGGCCAGCAGGTTTGCCAGCCCCTGCCCTGCGCATTCGCGGTTGCGCTGCGACGGGGTGTCGGTGAGGTCTTCGACAATCTGCGCGGTCATCAACGACTCCAGCAGGCCCACCACGGCCAGCGTCGTCGACACCGGCAGCAGGATGCGCATGCTGTCCCACGTCAGCGGTACGTCCGGCAGCAGGAACACCGGCAAGCTGTCGGGCAGACGGCCCATGTCGCCCACGCTGCGGATGTCGATGTGCCAGTACGCGCACACCGCCGTCAGCACCACGATGGCGACCAGCGGCGAGGGAATCGCCGTGGTGAAGCGCGGCAGCAGATAGATGATGGCCAGGCCCGCTGCACACACCGCATGCACCGGCCATGGCATGCCGACCAGCTCCGGCAACTGCGCCAGGAAGATCAGGATCGCCAACGCATTGACGAAGCCGGTGATCACCGAGCGCGAAACAAAGCGCATCAATGCGCCCAGGCGCAATGCCGCGGCGATCAGCTGCAGCACGCCGGCCAGCACGGTGGCCGCCAGCAGGTACTGCAGGCCGTGGTCCTTGACCAGGTCCACCATCAACAACGCCATTGCGCCGGTGGCGGCCGAAATCATGCCGGGCCGGCCACCGGCGATCGAGGTCACCACCGCAATGCAGAACGCCGCGTACAGCCCGACCTTGGGGTCGACGCCGGCAATGATCGAAAAGGCAATGGCTTCGGGAATCAGCGCAAGCGCGACCACGATGCCGGCGAGCACATCGCCACGCACGTTGCCGAGCCATTGCTGGCGCAACGAGAAAACTCTGGACATTGAAACGACTCCGCGCACCGGCAAACACACGGCGCGAATACATGAACGTCAAACACCTGGACCTTCGCAGCAACTGCGAGCGCGTGATGCCTTAGGTCAGGGTGGTGTCATGTGTCGGAGGAAATCGCTCTGGACGAGGCTGCATGCTAACGCGCTGAGGTCGGTCTGCACAACCCGATGGCGCGCTGCTGCGCACGCGCGTCGAGCCGAGCAACGCTGCCAATGCATGAGCAACATCAACGCACAGGCCGCTGGAAGCTGCGTGCTGGCATCGCATGCTGCCGCTGGCGAGGGCAAGCTGCATGCGTCGCGGGCGCAGGGCGTTGCGTGAGACACCTTCTGCACGCAGTGGATCTACCGGGCCAGCATGCGCCCCGTCGCTTCAGCCGCTGCCGGCAGCGCGTGGCTCAGTCGTCGCCGAGCACACGCTCACCCATCAGTTCGCGTTCGCGCTTTTCCAGTTCTTCGGCATAGCGCTTGCGCACGAAGCCTTCCGACAACACGCCCAGCACCTTGCGTTGTGCATCGATCACCGCCAGCTCGTCGGCCTGCGTAGCGTCGAAGACCTTCATGACCGCCACGATGTCGGTGTCTGCCAGCAATGCCGCATCGCGGTGCTTGGCGTAGTCGCTCACCGGCGCATCGGCCTGCACGTTGTCCGCATACAGCACCGCCAGCGGCACCACACCGGCGTAATGGCCGGCGGCGTCTTCCAGCACCACGCGCTGCGTGGACCCCAATGGAAACCGCCGGCGAAACTCGCTCACCGTGGTGTCGTGCGCAGTGTGGTTGGCGTCCTTGCGCATCATCTTGCCGGCCGACAGATTGCGCACCCACCCCACGTCGCGTGCGCTGCGGATGTTCTCGCCACGCAGATGCAGGCGCCAGGTGGAGAACGAATAGCCAAACACCTGGCGCACCACGGTATTGGCCACCAGCACCGCCACCATCACCGCGCTCGCCAGCACAAAGTCGTGCGTGCCTTCCAGGATCAGCATGGCCATCGTCATCGGCGCACCGACAATGGCCGCCGCCAACGCGGCCATGCCCACCAACGAAGCGCTGGTGATGTCCACCGCCGCGGCGCCGACCAGAAGGTTCAGGAACACCGCAAACAGGCTGCCCACCAGCGAGCCCATGAACAGCGAGGCGAAGAACAGCCCGCCACGGAAGCCGAAACCCAGCGAGATGCCCGACGCGATGCATTTGAGCACCAGCAAACCGGCCAATACCTGCAGCGTGCTGCTACTGGTCAGGTCCAGATGCAGGGCGCCATGTCCCGACGACAGCACTTGCGGCGAATACATCGCCAACGGTATCAGCAGCAACCCGCCCACCACCGGGCGCCCCCAGATCGGCAGCTCGATCCGCCCCACGGCGCGTTCGATACCGGCCACCAGCCGCATCACCGCGATGCCGATCAACGCGCAGGTCAGCCCCAACGCGATGTAGATCGCATAGTCACGCGGCTGCAATTGATAGGCGACCGCCGCCGGCAACGAATACGGCGCGGCACCAAGCGCATTGGCCATGAACGCGCCGGCCAGCGCCGCTGCGGCCACCGGCGCAAGCGCCGAGGGCGTATAGGCGCCGATCACGATCTCGAACGCGTAGAACGCACCGGCCAGCGGCGCCCCGAACGCACCGGCGATCGCGCCTGCCGCGCCGGCACCGACCAGCGTGCGCATGTCGGCCCGGCGTACCCGCAGGACACGGCCCAGCTGCGAACCGGCGCCTGCGCCCATCTGCGTATAGGTCGCCTCCAGCCCCACCGATGCGCCAAAGCCGTTGGACAGCAGCGTCTGCACCGCAACGATCAGGTTGTCGCGCATCGACATGCGCCCGCCGTGCAGGGCATTGGCTTCCACCGCATCCACCAGCGGCCGCTTGCGCCGCCGCGCCAGCAAGGCCACCAGGCCCACCAGCAGGCCGCCCAACGGCAACACCAGCAACTGGGTGGCGGTGATCGATTCGGCGGTACTGAGCCGCTCGCCCGGTGCAAGCGCGTACAGCCAGGCCTGCAGCGCATGCGCCATGCCGGCCTGCACCACCATCAGTGCCGCCGCGATCAGCCCCACCACGGCTGCCAGCCCGATGAACCACAGATCGTTGGCGCGCAACTGCCGGCGCAACCACTCCAGCGGCCGTCGCCAGGATGCTGCCGCCGGGTGCACGGCGTGCGTGGGGTTGTGAGGAAGTGGCTGCATGGAAGACCAGCGCTCCGCCGGATCAGGGTGCCGGCGCACGGGAGACGTCAGCGATGCGGACTAGTGTGCAGCAACCTGGCTGACCTGCCGCAGTCTGGCCGCGGCAGTGCACGCAACGAACACAGCGGCGGCAGTGGGCGCAGGCCACGCGCCGGGGGACGACACTCTCACCCCAGTGCACACAGCGGCGTTTCCCCGGGGCGCAAGGTCAGCACACGCACACCGGTACGCGTCACCGCCACGGTGTGCTCGAACTGCGCCGACAACTTGCCGTCGCGCGTATGCACCGGCCACTGATCCGGCTCGGCGCGGATCGCCGCCCTGCCCTGATTGATCATCGGCTCAATGGTGAACACCATGCCTTCCTGCAGCTGCATCCCGGTTCCGGCATGCCCGTAGTGCAGGATCTGCGGCTCTTCATGCATCTGCCGGCCGATGCCATGCCCGCAATATTCCTTCACCACGCTATAGCCCTGCTCGCGCGCATGCCGCGCGATCGCATGACCGATGTCGCCCAGCCGCGCGCCCGGACGCACCGCCGCAATCCCCTTCCACATCGCCTGATAGGTGGCCTGCACCAGCCGCCGCGCCGGATACGCCACCTCGCCCACTAGATACGTCGTGCTGGAGTCGGCGATATAGCCGTCCTTTTCCAGCGTGATATCCAGATTGACGATCTGCCCGTTGCGCAGCACGTCCGCGGCCGCGGGCACGCCATGGCACACCACATCATCGATGGAGGCGTTGAGCACGAAGGGAAAGTCGTACTGCCCTTTGCTGGCCGGCCGCGCGCCCAGCTCGTCGACAATCATCCGCTCGACGAAGTCGTTGAGTTCCAGCGTGCTGCGGCCTGCCAGCGGCAGCTGATCCAGCGCATGGAACACCTGCGCCAGCAGCGCACCGGCGTTGGCCATCAACGCAATCTCCGCCGGCTGCTTGATCATGTTCGCGCCGGTTTCAGGATTGCGGCCGCACGCCTGCCGCGCGCAGTTCCTGCGCCACGATGTCCTGGAACGAGGATTCCGGATGCATCTCGCACAGCATGCCGACCTTGATCCAGAAAGTGGCCTGCGCGTTGATCGACCGGCTGGTCACCGTGCACGCGCGGCGCAGTTGATCGTGCAGTTCGTCATCGATATTGACGATGCCCATGCAAGCTCCAATGTCATGAATATACGAATCGTATATGAAACGTATAAACACCTGCAATGCCGGCAGTTGCCTGCGGCTGCGCTCGCTGGGTACCAGGCGGACGCAGCCGGGAAGACATCAGGTAGGGCAACGCTAGTGACCGGCAACCGGCGAGCGCGCGCCCGCCGCAAAGCCGTGCTGCCGGGCACGCCATGCAATCAGCAACCCGATTGCCAGCAGCAAGGCCATGGCAATTGGAAAGGTCTGCGCGCCCCATCGGTCCAGCAGCACGCCGCCCACCACGCCACCGCCGGCGATGACGCTGTTCCAGGCAACCACGTTGAGCGACAGCGCAACATCGGCGCCTTCGCCTGCGCTGTCGGCAAGCGCGGTCTGCAGCAGGGTCGCCGCGCCGCCAAAGGTCAGGCCCCACACCGCCACACAGACGTAGACCACAGGCTGCACGTCTTGCAGCAACGCCAGCACCACTGAGATCGCAAGGAACGTCGCCAACGACACCAACACCGTGCCACGCAGATGCTGCTCCACCAACTTTGCCGCCACGCCGATGCCGACCAGTGCCGCAACGCCGAAGATCAACAGCAACACGTCCACGCGATGTGCCAGCCCCGCGTGTGCGGCGAACGGCGCCACATAGGTGTACAGGATGTTGTGGGCCAGCATCCACGCCATCACGGTGGCGAGCACCGGGCGCACGCCGGGCGTGCCGAGCACCTTGCGCAGCGGCACCCGCTGCGCTGCGGACTGGCCGGGGTAGTCGGGCACCTTCAGCAGCACCCACACGATCAGAATGAGCGTCAGTCCGGACATCGCGGCGAACGCGCTGCGCCAGCCCAGTATGCCGCCCATCCAGGTGCCCAGCGGCACGCCGAGGGAAAGCGCAACCGGCGTGCCCACCATCGCAATCGCCATGGCCCTGCCCTGCTGGTCCGGCTGCACCATGCGCCGCGCGTAACCGGCAAGCAGGCTCCACGCCAGGCCTGCCGCTGCGCCGGCAAACAAGCGCGCCACCAGGGTCAGCGCGTAACTGGTCGACAGTGCGGTGACCGAGTTGAACAGCAGGAAGCCGACGATGGTGAGCAACAGGACGTTACGCCGCCTCCACTGCCGGGTCGCAATGGTCAGCGGAATTGCGGCAATCACCGACCCAAGCGCGTAGGCGGTCACCGTCTGCCCGGCCAGTGCCGGGCTGATACCGAGGCCTGCGGACATCTGCGGCAGCAGTCCTGCCGGAAGGGTTTCGGTCACGATGCAGATGAAGCCGGTCATGGCCAGCGCCAGCAGCGCGGCGACTGGCAATGGCGGCGGGATCGCACCGGCGGTGGATGCAGTTGAAGAGGTCACACGCTGTCCTTTGTTGGGGAGGGGAATGCCGGTCAGGCCGCTACATATATATCGATCGATACACATCGAGACCGAAAAAAGCAGGTCTTCGTCCTGAGACCTGCCGGCCGGCACCACTGAGTGCCTACATATGTATCGCTCGATATATATATCTACAGGGCGACTGCGTTGTCAACGACATCTGTATCGATTAGTCTTGATGTAGAGATCGGAGGGCGCCATGGCGCAAATGGGAAGGCCACGCAGCTTCGACCGTGACGCCGCGGTGGAAGAGGCGCTTCACCTGTTCTGGGAACAGGGCTACGAGTCCACCTCGTTGAGCCAGCTCAAGGCCGCGATTGGGGGCGGCATCACCGCGCCCAGCTTCTATGCCGCCTTCGGCTCGAAGGAAGCGCTCTTCAAGGAATGCATGGACCGCTACCTGGCGACCTACGCCAAGGTGACCCACTGCTTGTGGGACGCCGCGCTCGGCCCCAGGCAGGCGGTGGAGCTTGCGCTGCGCCGCTCCGCCAAGATGCAGTGCGAGCGTGGCCACCCGAAAGGCTGCATGGTCACGCTGGGAGTGATGAGCGCGCCGTCGCCGGAGCTCTCGGCACTGTGCACACCGCTGACGCGCTCGCGCGCACGCACGCGCGCCGGCATCCGCGCCTGCGTAGACCGCGCCATCGCCGGCGGCGAACTCGGGCCCGCCGTGGACGCCGCCGCACTGACCTGCGTGTTCGACAGTTTCCTGCTCGGGCTATCCACGCTGGCCCGGGATGGCATGAGCTTCAAGGCGATGGATGCCGCGATCACGCAGCTCATGGGGTTTTGGGACGCCCAGGCGCGCTAGGTAGGCAGCGCTTCAACCTTGCCGCCCAGCAAGGCTGGAAGTCGATGCGCATGTGCTCAAGCGTATCCGCAAGTGCTGTGGCTGAAGCCCCTGCCACAGCCGGTGGCCCCCGGCCAATCCCTGATGCACTGGTCCTACGGCGGTTGGTGCGCGGCACCGGCCTCCGCCGTGCAGGCGCAAACTGAGCCAACTATTGCACTTTGCAACTATATTTGTAGAGTAGCGCAATGAAAGACGATTCCGCTGTTGCAGCCCTCTCTGCTCTCGCACACACCGATCGACTGGCCGCATTCCGAATGCTTGTTCGCGCAGGCCCAGACGGCATGCCGTCAGGGGAGATTGCCGAGCGGCTTACGATCCCCCCAACACGAATGAGCTTTCACCTCGCAACGCTGGAGCGTGCTCGCCTGCTGCGCTCCTGGCGCGATGGGCGACGTGTCCTTTATGCGGCGAGCTACGAGGACATGCGCCAGCTGCTCTCGTTTCTCACCGAGGACTGCTGCTCGGGCAACCCAGAGATCTGTGGTGTGGCCCTGACTCGTTGCGCATCGGAAACCTGCGTTTGAGCCTTCCTCAGCATTATGCCCGTCGGCCTGACACGGCCCAGCTCAAGGAGATCATTGCGATGCTGACGATCTATCACAACCCCGCCTGCGGCACGTCCCGGAACGTCTTGGAGATGATGCGCCAGTCTGGCGAGGACCCTGAGATCATCGAATATCTGCACACCCCGCCGACGCGCGAGAAGCTGGTCGAGCTAATTGCCGCCATGGGCATTGCGCCGCACGATCTGTTACGCCAGAAGGGAACCCCGTACGCGGAGTTGGGCTTGGACAATCCTGCCCTCACTGACGAACAGCTGGTGGACGCGATGATCGCGCACCCAATCCTTATCAATCGTCCCATCGTCGTTTCCGATCGGGGCGTGGCGCTCTGCCGGCCATCCGAGAAAGTGCTCACGTTGCTGGCCCACCCGGTCGCGTCCTTTACGAAAGAAGACGGCGAAGCGGTGACGACAGGCGGAGCGTCGAAGTAATGGGGGGCGTTGCCATGGATCTACCCGGCATCGATCCGACACACCTCACCCCAATCGACGTCAACGCACTGGCCACGCCCGGCGACCCCAGACATCCGCCCCGCATCCTCATCCTGTACGGCTCGTTGCGCGAGCGTTCCTATTCGCGGCTGCTGGCAGAGGAAACTGGCCGCTTGTTGCGCTGGTACGGCTGCGACGTACGCATCTTCGATCCGCACGATCTGCCGCTGCCCGACGGGGCGGCTCCAGACCACCCGAAGGTGAGTGAATTACGCGAGCTCGCCTACTGGTCGGAGGGTATGGTTTGGGTCAGTCCGGAGCGCCATGGCGCGATGACAGGGATCATGAAAGCGCAGATCGACTGGATTCCTCTCACCGAGGGCGCCAAGCGCCCGACGCAGGGCAAGACGCTGGCCGTCATGCAGGTTTGCGGCGGTTCGCAAAGCTTCAACGCCGTGAACCAGCTGCGCGTGCTCGGCCGGTGGATGCGCATGCTCACGATCCCGAACCAGTCATCCGTTGCCAAGGCGTTTCAGGAGTTCGATGAGTCTGGGCGGATGAAGCCGTCTGCCTACTATCAACGCGTCGTCGACGTTTGCGAGGAACTGGTGAAATTCACCTGGCTTGTGCGTGGCCGCTCGGCGTATCTGACCGATCGCTATTCTGAGCGAGTTGAAAACGCTGAAGAATTGTCCAAGCGCGTAAATCAGCGCTCCATCTGACCACTGCGGAGCGCTGCATGCTTGCCCTCGCGATTTTCATCGTCACCCTTGTTTTCGTCATCTGGCAACCGCGCGGGATTGGCATCGGCTGGTCGGCCCTCGCCGGTGCCGCAGTCGCTTTGGCTACCGGCGTCGTCGGGTGGAACGACGTCGGCACCGTGTGGGGGATCGTCTGGGATGCGACCTTTACCTTCGTCGCCCTCATCATCATCTCGCTCATCTTGGACGCGGCCGGCTTCTTTGCCTGGGCAGCACTGCACGTGGCTCGATGGGGCGGCGGCAATGGTCGGAAACTGTTTCCACTGATCGTTCTGCTAGGCGCCACGATCGCTACGGTTTTCGCTAACGATGGCGCGGCACTTTTGCTGACGCCCATTGTTCTCGCCATTTTGCTGCGCCTGAATTTCCCACCTGCCGGCGCGCTCGCGTTCACGGTGGCATGTGGTTTCATCGCTGACACGGCAAGCCTTCCGCTCGTTGTCTCGAATCTGGTCAACATTGTCACGGCGAACTTCTTTGACGTGTCATTCGGACGCTATGCAATGGTCATGGTGCCGGTAAATCTAGTGTCGGTCGTAGCGACACTGATCGTGCTGTGGCTCTGGTTCCGGCGCGACATTCCTCGCACGTATCCGGTCAGCGATCTCGAAGCGCCGCGTGAGGCGATACGTGACACGGCGGTCTTCCGTGCTGCCTTGCCCCTTCTCGCGTTGCTACTTGTGGCGTATTTCGTGACCGGGCCGCTCGGTGTACCCATCGCTCTGGTGACGGGCGCGGCCGCGCTGATGCTGATGGCAATTGCTGGCCGCTGGGCGACGGGCGGCAGAGGCGCCACGATGCAGCTGACGAAGATCCTGCGCGAAGCGCCCTGGCAGATCGTGCTGTTTTCGGTTGGCATGTATCTGGTGGTCTACGGACTCGGCAATGCTTGGCTAACTAAAGCGGCAAGTGCGGTCCTTGAGTGGCTGGCGGCGCAAGGAAGCTTTGTGGCCACGATCGGCACCGGCTTCGCAGTGGCGGGACTCGCCTCGATCATGAACAACATGCCGGCAACGCTGGTGGGCGCGCTCGCCATCGATGGGGCCAACGTTCCCGATGCTACCCGCGAATTGATGATCTATGCCAACGTCGTGGGCAATGATTTGGGTCCTAAGCTCACCCCGATCGGCTCGCTCGCGACGCTTCTATGGCTGCATGTCCTAGCCGGAAAGGGCCAACGAATCACGTGGGGCCAATACATGAAGGTGGGACTGATACTGACGCCGCCCGTTCTATTGGTCACCCTCGTCGCGCTTTGGATCTGGCTGCCGCTATCGCAATGATGGTCTGGGCGGTTGCTTGGACTGATGCACAACAGGTTGATGATGGCGCAACGAAATCGGAGCCGAGAATTCTCAGCTCCAGTAAGTTTTACAGGTAGCCTAACCGCTCGGACGCATAGCCCACATAGTGGCTAGTCATCTCCACACCGGTCCAGCCGTATCCCTCAAGCTCGGCCGCTACCAGTGTCGTGCCGCTGCCGGCGAAGGAATCTAGGATTCGTCCGCCTGTCTCGCAGATCTTGACCAGCTGCCGCTTCAAATCGGTGGGTTTGCCGGTCAGGTGATGCTTGTCAGCCTTGCGCACCGATTCACGGATGACCCCCGGCAGCACAGGCGCGCGGCGATCCAGTGGCATGTTGCCCTTGCTGCCCCACACGGTGTGTTCGGCTTGGTTCCAGCAGCGCCCCAACTGCGGCCGCACGCCTTCGGTCTTGTCCCACACAGTGATGTCGCGCCAGGCAACGCCGGCGATCTACAGCGCGTCGGTGACCAGCAGCACCGGCGCGCCTTCCTTGAGCACGCGCGCGCACTCGGACAGCCACAGGTGCATCCACGCCGGCCTTGCACAGCAGGCGGGCGCATTCGCCACAACGGAGGGTCTTGAGCATTGCGTGGTCTTGCGGTGGGACGAGATTACGCCGCTGCTCGTGGCGTAATTCGGTCAGGCTGGCACTGCTGGACTTGAGACATTGCTACACGGAACGACGGCGCAATTCGCGCCGGCATACGCTTATGTCGGCCAACACTGCCTTAAGGATCGCGGCACTCACCAATCGTTTCCGCACCGCCACCGCTATGAAGTGTGTTGCCTCAAGACTATTGCTATAGCGTTGCGGATTTTCCCGTTGACACGCTCCTAGCAGCGGAGCGAGTATTCCAACGTCGCCGCACATTCGGCGACCGGGATTGGCGTCCCGTAACCTGAGGCGCACCAGCGCCCATCGATCGATGCATGGCGCTTTTTTATCGCCCGCATCGTCGCGGGCGCATGCCGGCCAGCTTTATGGCGGGCGGTGCGCGGGGGCCGCAAGGCCCACCGGTCCTCAGGCCGGCACGCCAACCGCGTACCGTCCGCCACCCGGATTGGCGTCGGGGTGACGGATTTCCAAAACCTGAGGAGACCCGTATGTCCTACGACACCCAAGAAGCACCATTGTCGGCGGCGAGCCAGATTGCCCGCCAAGTCGACCTGATCATCAACGCTCTCGCTTGCAGCCATGCCACGTGGCTAAGCCTGATGGCACACCTCGCAAGTACACGCGAAGCCATCTACACCGTCACGTTTGCCGACGCTGCTGCAGCGATCACTACCGTCGATGCCTTAGATGCGCAGGTGCGGCGATGAGCACTAGCAAACAGTTCCGCGTCTGCACCGGCGTCACCCTCAGCTTCGAAATGATGCAGGGCTATGTGCTGGCCATGCTGCATTCCCACGCGCAGCCCGGTCTGCCGCCGATCCTGATCGCCTGCGAAGCCACCGGCTTCGATGACGTGTTGCCAGGCGGCGATGCGCAGAGCGTCGTACTGGGCCGACTGCATGTCTGTATGCATGAAGACCCGGCAGTTGACGTCCTTACTTGGCTGCGCAAGCAAGCGCACCGCAACGGAGCGACACGATGATTACCACACACGCAAACGCTTATCCAGAAGACGCCGACTACGCGATCAGCGAAGAAGAACACGGCGTTGCCCGATAGTTTCCGAGTCATAAAAAAGGCACTTGGGCGCGCGTCCAAGTGCCTGCTTTCTATTGGTGGGCCCACCAGGATTCGAACCTGGAACCAAAGGATTATGAGTCCTCTGCTCTAACCGTTGAGCTATAGGCCCGGCAGGGTGGGTGGCGAGATGCGGGGCATGTCGGACCGTCCAGCTGAGGCGAAAGTTTACCTGTCCGCGCGCGTCGCTGTCTGCTGACATCAGGCATTGATGAGGAGAAGCGCCCGCACCCACCCGTGCCCGTGCATGCCCACAAAAAAAGCCCGGCGCGAGCCGAGCTTCTAAATTTGTATGCGATCAGTGCGCTTTGCGCACCGTTCGCGGTAGACGACCCGGATCGACAAGCACCTCAGCAATCCCGAATCCCCACTCCCCACTCCCCACTACTAAGCCACCTCAAGCTGCGCATCGACCAATTGCCGGCCTGCACGGAATCCCTGCGCGATGGCTTCCTGGTAGGTCTCCCATCCCTGTTCCCGGCCACCGATGCGTGGCTGGCGTTTGCCGCCCAGTGCATACACGTCGACCCACAACGTCCACCTGGCGCCCGGGGACGCCTGCTCGGTGCGTACGCGAATCTCGTGCTCGCGGTATGTGGTGGTTTCAAAGCGGCTTTGCCTGCTCATACGACGGCCTCGTTCCATTCGTCCATCAACTTAGAAGCCACGGCTAGAACGTCACGTGAGTCAGGCAGAAACATCGGCTTTATGTTGCGCCGCTGTCTGGCTTCGTCGCCGGGGCGTGAATGTCGCCTGCGCCATCCCCGGCGCGTCCGTGCTTCGGCGACGTCCACCCGGGCAAGCATAGCGCGCAGCATGCCCCACAACGCAACAGCCCCGCATGTGCGGGGCTGTTGTGTGATCACTGCACCGATACGGCTACCGGATCAGTCGATGTCCAGGAACGAGCGCAGCTGTTCCGAACGGCTCGGGTGACGCAGTTTGCGCAACGCCTTGGCCTCTATCTGACGAATCCGCTCGCGGGTGACGTCGAACTGCTTGCCCACTTCTTCCAGCGTGTGATCGGTATTCATGTCGATACCGAAGCGCATCCGCAGCACCTTGGCCTCGCGCGGGGTCAGCCCTGCCAACACGTCTCGCACCGTCTCGGAGAGATTGATGTTGGTGGTGTTGTCGATCGGGGACTCCACGTTGGTGTCCTCGATGAAGTCGCCCAGATGCGAATCCTCGTCGTCGCCGATCGGGGTTTCCATCGAGATCGGCTCCTTGGCGATCTTCATCACCTTGCGGATCTTGTCCTCGGGCATGTCCATTTCCTTGGCCAGCTCCTCCGGCGTGGCCTCGCGGCCGAACTGCTGGAGCATCTGGCGGGAAATGCGGTTCAACTTGTTGATCGTTTCGATCATGTGCACCGGAATACGGATGGTGCGCGCCTGATCGGCGATCGAACGGGTGATGGCCTGGCGGATCCACCACGTTGCATACGTCGAGAACTTGTAACCGCGGCGGTATTCGAACTTGTCCACGGCCTTCATCAGGCCGATGTTGCCTTCCTGGATCAGGTCGAGGAACTGCAGGCCGCGGTTGGTGTACTTCTTGGCGATGGAGATGACCAGGCGCAGGTTGGCCTCGACCATTTCCTTCTTGGCCTTGCGTGCCTTGGCTTCGCCATAGGCCATCGCGCGGCTGATCTCCTTGATCTCGCCCAGGGTCAGGTAGTTGGCCTTCTCCATCTCGATCGAGCCCTGCTGCTCGGAGACGATCTGGTCCTTGACGTCGCGCAGCGCCGACGACCACTTCTGCTTGCGCTTGAGTGCGTCTTCCACCCATTCCAGGTTGGTTTGGTTGCCTTCCCAGGAGCGGATGAAATCCTTGCGCGGCATGCGTGCCACGGTGGTGGCCAGGTGCAGCACCTTGCGCTCGTGATCCTTGATGCCGTTGACCACGCCACGCAGCTGGGTGACCAGCGCATCGGTCAGCGGCAGCGGCAGCTTGAGCGTGGTGAAGATGGCGGCCATGTCCTCGCGCGCCTTGACCACCAGCTTGTGCTCGGCGCCGTTCTTGGCATAGATCTTCTTGAACTTGGCGTATTCGTTGGCCAGGTTCTCCATGCGCGTGGCCACTTCCACCGGGTCCGGACCGGTCGGGCCGGCCTCTTCCTCGGCAGCGTCGTCATCGCCGTCTTCGTCGTCGTCTTCATCGACCGCGTCTTCGTCGACGGCGACCGGGCCGGCGGCGGCCAGCGCAGCAGCGGCGGCGTCGGCTTCTTCGATCAGGTCGTTGAAGCCGACCACGATCTCGGCCAGACGCTTCTTGCCTTCCTTGTGCGCTTCGTAATCGGCCAGCAGCATTTCGGTCGACAGCGGGAACACGCCCAGCGCTGCCTGGACCTGGCTCAGGCCTTCTTCGATACGCTTGGCGATGGCGATTTCGCCTTCGCGGGTCAGCAGCTCGACCGTACCCATTTCGCGCATATACATGCGCACCGGGTCGGTGGTGCGGCCACCTTCGGTGTCGAGCGCGGTCAGCGCGGCGGCAGCTTCTTCGGCTGCGGTGTCGTCAACCTCGCGGTTGCCGGTGTTGCCATCGTTGAGCAACAGGGTTTCAGCATCGGGGGCAACTTCATGGACATCGATGCCCATGCCGTTGATCATGCTGATGATGTCTTCGATCTGCTCCGGGTCGACCAGGTCGTCGGGCAGGTGGTCATTGACTTCGGCGTAGGTCAGATAGCCCTGTTCCAGGCCCTTGCTGATCAGTAGCTTGATGTCGGATTGCTGGGCAGGACGTTCGTTGGCCATGAGTGCTCGCGCCACCGGCTTTGAGATTGGAAAGAGAACCTAGCATTATACCAGCGTGAAGCCCGGTCTGCCGGATTCAAGACAGGACCGCTGGTGGACGTGGGTTTCTAGGGTCTGAGAAGGAAGGTCACCGGGCCATCGTTGACCAGGTCGACAACCATATGGGCACCAAAGCGCCCGGTTTCCACCCCGCCGCAATGTTTTTGACGGCAGATCGCCACCAATTGATTGAACGCCCGTTCAGCCTCCAACGGCGGCGCCGCCGTGCTGAAGCCGGGGCGATTGCCGGAACTGGTGTCTGCGGCCAAGGTGAACTGGCTGACCAGCAGCAGGCCGCCGCCGGTGTCGGTGAGTGAGCGGTTCATCTTGCCGGCGTCGTCGGCAAACACGCGGTAGCCGAGCAGGCGCTCGGCCAGGCGCCGGATCTGCGCGTCGCTGTCGCCGGGTTCGACCCCGACCAGGGCCAGCAGCCCGGGACCGATCTGCCCGACGGTCTGCGCATCGACCGTGACGGCGGCGCGGGTGACACGTTGGATCAGCGCAAGCATGGGCACTCTCCGGCAGCAAACTGTGCCGCGCAGCATGCCCAGCACGGTTGGCACTGTCACGCGCGGGTCATCGCCGGCCGCGCTGTTTAGAATTGCGCGGATGAAACCCGATGTTCGCGCTCGCCTGCTCTACGCCACCGCCGCCACCGTGGGCCGCCTGCCGTGGCCGTTGCTCAAACGTGTGGCCGACGCGCTGGCCTGGAGCTGGCGCAAGCTCAATGCGCGCGAGGCGCGCGTGGCACGCCGCAACCTGGAACTGGCGTACCCGGAACTGGATGCCGGCCAGCGCGCGCAGCTGCATGCGCAGGTGCTGCGGTCGACCGCGCGGCAGACGCTGGAAGTGCTGCGCACCTGGACCCGCCCGCCGGCCGAGAACCTTGCCCGGCTGCAACGCAATGGCCAGGCGCTCTACGATGCCGCGCTGGCTTCCGGGCGTGGTGTCATCGTGGCCGCGCCGCATTTCGGCAACTGGGAGCTGCTCAACCAGTGGCTGTCCGAACGCGGGCCGATCGCCATCGTGTATCGCCCGCCCGAATCGGACGCGGTGGACGGCTTCCTGCAACTGGCCCGCGGCGGCGACAACGTGCGCCAGGTGCGTGCCGAAGGCCCGGCGGTGCGGCAGTTGTTCAAGGTGCTCAAGGACGGTGGCGCGGTCGGCATCCTGCCCGACCAGCAGCCGAAAATGGGCGATGGCGTGTTTGCGCCGTTCTTCGGCATCCCCGCCCTGACCATGACCCTGGTCAACCGACTGGCCGAGCGCACCGGCGCGATCGTGCTGTATGGCTGGTGCGAACGTGCCGGTGGCGACCTGCAATTCGCGTTGCATGTGCAGCCGGCCGACCCGGCAGTGGCCGACGCCGACCCGGTGCGCGCCGCCAGCGCGCTCAACGCGGGCATCGAACAGATCGCCCGGCGCGACCCGGCGCAATACCAATGGACCTACAAGCGCTACACGCTGCGCCCGCCGGGCAGCGGCGAGCCCAATCCGTATGCGACCGAGCGGCATCCGCACTGACGCCGGCTGGCTGAAGACGGAGCCGCTCGCACACAGCGCGGCGGCGGCAGCGGGTCAATCGTCGTGCGGATCGGCCGGCGTGGCGAGGATGCGCTGATAGAACGCCAGGTCCAGCCAACGGCCGAACTTGAAACCGGCCTCGCGCACGGTGCCGGCATGGGTGAAGCCGAACTGTTCGTGCAGGGCGATGCTGGCCTGATTGCTGGCATCGATGCCGCCGACCAGCACATGCACGCCGCGCTGTTCCGCCGCCGCGATCACGCCCTGCAACAGCAGGCGTCCAAGCCCCTTGCCGCGATGGTCGCGGTGCACGTAGATCGAATGCTCCACGCTGTACTTGAACGCCGGCCAGGCGCGGAAGGTGCCGTAGCTGGCGAACCCCATCAGGCTGCCGTCGGCAGCTTCCACCCCGATCACCGGAAAGCCGCCCGCGCGCTTGGTCGCAAACCAGCCGACCATGCTCTCCGGTGGCCGCGGCTTGTAGTCGTACAACGCGGTCGAATTGGCGATGGCGTCGTTGAAGATCTCCAGGATGGCGCTGGCGTGGCGGTCTTCGCTGCAATCGATAAGAGACATGGGGTCCGGTGCGGGCAGAGGGTCTTGGGATTAAAAGGCATTGCCGGGCGATGAACAACGCAGCCGGCATGCAACCAATCCACGCCTGCCGCGCAACTCAGACGGCGGGCGCTGGATGCAGCGTTCCACCCGGCCGTGGCGACTGGCGCTTGCGAACCACGCGACAATGGCCGCACGCGGCAGGCAACAGCCGCGGCGGCGTCCGCCTTGAAGCGGCCGTGGCAATCCCCATCTGGAGTCGTGCATGAGCAGCCCCGTCCCCTCCCCCAGCGCACAGGCCTTCGGTGATCCGGCGGCGATCCGTTGCGAGCGCGCCGCCTCCGAGCTGCGCGCCGGCCGCCCGGTGCTGCTGACGGCGGCCAACGGGCAGGCGCGCGCGGTGCTGGCGCTGGACAGCAGCACCGCGCAGTCGTACGCGGCCTTCGCGCGTGCGGCGCAGGGGCGGCACTATCTGTTCGTCACCCCGACCCGCGCCCAGGTGCTGGGCCTGAGCGCGCCGCAAGGCGCACGTGTGGCGCTGGTCGAACACGACTACGACCAGCTCGCTGCCCTGGCCTACCTGCGCGACACCCCGGTACCGACGCAATGGACCCCGGGCGATGCGCTGGATGCCGGCGCGGTGGAAATCGCGCGGCTGGGACTGCTGCTGCCGGCGATGCTGGCCGTGGAACTGCACGACGCGGATGACCACGCCGCCTTCGCCGGTTGCCAGTCGCTGACACTGGACGATCTGGGCAGCGGCTGCGCCAAATCCGCCGCGGCCGGCTACGAGCTGGTCACCCGCACGCCGGTGCCGTTGCGCGGGCTGGGGATGAGCGAGTTCGTGGTGTTTCGTGGCGGAGTGGCGCAGCGCGACCAGGTGGCGATCGTGGTCGGCCAGCCCGACCTGTCGGCGGCAGTGCCGGTGCGCGTGCATTCCTCCTGCCTGACCGGCGATCTGTTCGGTTCGCTCAAATGCGATTGCGGCGACCAGCTGCGGCATGGCCTGGCCAAGCTGAAGGAACTCGGCGGCGGCGTGCTGCTGTATCTGGATCAGGAAGGCCGCGGCACCGGCATCGCCGCCAAGATGCGCGCGTACGGCTACCAGCATGCCGGCCTGGACACCATCGATGCCGACGCGCAACTGGGCTTCGGCCCGGACGAGCGCCGCTACGGCAGTGCGGTGGCGATGCTGCGCGGTCTGGGCATCGGCCGGATCCGGCTGCTGACCAACAATCCCGCCAAGGCCGAGCGCCTGCGTGCGGCCGGCATCGCGGTGGAAGACCGCATCCCGGTGACCGGCGACATCACTCCGGAGAACGAGCAGTACCTGCGCACCAAGGCCGCGCGTGCCGGGCATGCGCTGGATGTGGACGCGCTGATTCTGGCCGCGCAGTAAGCGCCGCTGCGCCGGATGCGCCCGTCCGCGGCGCCCGGCTATGCTTGCGCACCGCTCCTGCAGGCCAACCTTGTGCACGACGCTCCACCGCCGCACCCCGAGGTCATCGTCGCTGCCGCGCCGGCACAGGCTCCGGCGGTGGACCACACCCAGTGGCAACCGCTACCGCAACGCGGTGCGTATGTGGCCGGCGTCAACGGCGCGCTGGGCGGCGGATGTGCCGGGCTGATCGCCGCCGGCGCAACCGTCGCCGTGCTGCACGCCTGGCATGACTGGCCGGTGGTGCTGGGCGTGACCGTGGTTGCCGCGCTGCTGGGTGCGTGGTTCGCGGTCAAACGGCATCGGCTCACCCACTGGAAACTCGACCAGCACGGCCTGGCGCTGCAACGCGGCCATCTCTGGCAAAGCGACACGCGCATCCCGATTTCGCGCGTGCAACACGTGGACCTGCGCCGCGGCCCGATCGAACGCGCCACCCGGCTGACCACGCTGGTGGTGCATACCGCCGGCAGCCGGCTCAACGCGGTGGCCTTGTCCGGCCTGGATCAGGGCGATGCCGAACGCCTGCGCGACCGCCTCGCCCGCCAGCTCGATCACGACGACGACGCGCTGTGAGCGCCATCGAACACCCCGGCCAAGACGAGCAGCGCCTGCATCCGCTGTCGTGGGTGTTCGTGTTGTTGCAGCAGATCCGCCAGTTCCTGATTCCGCTGGCGGCCTTGGTGCTGTTCGGCAGCCGCGATGGCAGCCGCGACTCGGCCGACCACATCGCCACCGGCGTGGTGATGGCAGTGCTGGTGGCAATCTCGGTGCTGCGCTATTTCACCTATCGCTACCGCATCGGCACCGATGGGGTGGCGATCCGCAGCGGGCTGCTGGAACGCAGCCGGCGCGATATCCCGTTCGCGCGCATCCATAACGTGGTGGTGCATCAATCGCTGCTGCACCGGCTGGCCGGCGTGGCCGAGGTGCGCCTGGAATCGGCCGGCGGCCACAAGCCCGAAGCGGAAATGCGCGTGCTGCGGCTGGACCAGGCACTGGCGCTGGAAGACCTGATCCGTCGCCGCACGCATGACGCCGATGCCAGCACGCCGCAGATCGAGGCCGACAGCAACACGCTACTGCGTCTGCCGCTGGGCGAAGTGATCCGGCTGGGGCTGATCTCCAATCGCGGCATGGTGGTGGTGGCTGCCAGCTTCGGCGTGATCTACCAGATGATTCCGCGCCGCACCGTGTCCAACTTCGTCGAACACAACGGCGAGCTGGCCTACCGCTACGTCAGCCAGATCCATCCGGGGGCGGCAGTGACCGCCGCGTTGGTGGTGCTCGGCGCCCTGGCCGTATTGGTCGCAATGCGCGCGCTATCGGTGGCGCTGGCGGTGGCGCAGTACCACGGCTTTCATCTTAGCCAATCCGAGCGCCGCCTCACCGTGGAGCGCGGCCTGCTGACGCGCATCCGCAGCAGCGTGGCGCTGCGGCGCATCCAGTCGTGGACGCTGTACGAAAGCCGCCTGCATCGCCTGTTCGGCCGTCGCCAGTTGCGGGTGGAGACTGCAGTAGCCGGCAGCGCCGACCGCGAAGGCAGCGCATTGAAGGAGCTTGCGCCGATTGCCGACCCGCAGCGCTGCGATGCCTTGTTGCAACGCCTGCTGCCGGGGATCGCCTGGCCGCCGGCACAGTGGCAGGCGATCGCCACGCATTGCTGGTGGCGATTGAGTCTGCCCACGCTGCTGTTGCTGCTGCCGCTGGTGACCGGCCTGGCCTGGCAGTTCGGCAACCAGGCGGCGTGGTTGCTGCTGTGGTTGCCGTGGAGCGCATTCAAGGCGCATCGCCAGGTGCACCGCATGGGCTACGCGGTGGATGCACGGTTTGTCGCCGTGCGCGGCGGCTGGTGGAAACGCTGGTGGCGGCTGGCCGAGCTGGACAAGCTGCAGGCGCTGCAACTGCAACGCTCGCCGCTGGACCGTCTGTCCGGCACCGCAACGCTGTGGCTGGACACTGCCGGCGCCAGCGCGGCCGGCCCGGGGTTGCGGCTGCGCTTTGTGCCGTTGGCGCAGGCGCAGGCGCTGCAGGCGCAGTTGGGTGCCGCGTTGGCGCGACGCAAGCTGCGTTGGTGATTGGGAATCGGGATTGGGAAGTCGGGATTCGGGATTGGGTGAAGTGCTGATTGGCAGCGGTCTCGTCGATGCGCAACTCGCAGTGATCAGCGTTGTACCGGGCCCCAGTATCCGAGTTCGCGGCGGATCTGCAGGCCTCGCCACACTGCGCCCAGCGGCTTGCGCCGCAGTGGGCCGAGCTTGCCGGCGATGAAGTCCTCGGTCGCTGCGATCACCCGCTCCGACGACTGCCCGTCGCGGTACGGGTGGATCGCATCGGCATAACGGGCGAGTGCATTACGCAGCAACGCATCCGGCGCCAGCGCGCGCGCCAGCTGCTGCGGCAATTGCCCGGGCTGCTGGAAGTCCAGCATATGCGGCTGCGGCACGCGGTTGCGGAAGGTCACCACCGGTTTGTGCTGCACCACAAACTCGGACACGATCGACGAGGTATCCGACACCAGCACATCGGCCGCACGCTGCGCGGCCATCACTTCTTCGGGTTCGACAAAGCGGGCATGCGGCCCGGCCAGCGCGCGATAGCGATCGAACAGCTCCGGCGCGCACTTCGGATGCAGCGTCAGCAGCCAGTAATGCGCACCGCGTGCGATATCGGCGGCGATCTCGTCGTAGAGCGCGGGCGCAGCGCTCAAGCGCTCGGTAAAGGTGGAACCGAACAGGATCACCGGGCGCCCGTTGGCGGGCGCGCGCAGTGCAGCGCTGCGGCCGCCATCGTCGCGGAACACCGGGTCGAGCTTGGGCCAGCCGGTTTCGACCACGGCAAAATGCCCTTCGCGCTCGGCAAGCGCGCGAAACGGCGCCGTGGTGGCCGGGCCCTGCGTGCAATACAGATCGAACAATCCGCGCACGCGGAAGTGCCCGCGGTTGTCTTCGCGTTTCTGCACGTTGAACCCATGGAACAGCTGCACCTTGGCGCCCGCAATGAACGGCGGCACCCAGTTGGCCGCGCTGAACACCGCACGCGGACGCAACGCCAGCGCCTCGCGCAGGCCGACCTCGCGCACGTCCGGCAACACCAGCCCGCGTGCACCGCCCTCGAACCACGCCGACACGGCGTGCCCGCGGGCCTGTAATGCCTGCGCCAATGGCGCCAGAATAGGCAACGCGTAACGCTCCGTTGCGAACAGCAGGTATTGAGCCATCACATGTCCTCTTCGACCGCACCCGACGAACGGCCGCGCATCAGCGCCTGCATTATCGCGTTCAACGAGGCCGATCGCCTACGCGACTGCCTGCGCTCGCTGGCGTTCTGCGACGAGATCTTGGTGGTGGACTCCGGCTCCACCGACGCCACCGTGACGCTGGCCACCGCGCACGGCGCACGCGTCCTGCAGCGCGCCTTCGATGGCTACCGCAGCCAGAAGGCGTTCTGCGTTGCGCAGGCCAGCCACGACTGGGTGCTGTGCCTGGACGCCGACGAACGCGTCAGCGATGCCCTGCGGGCGTCGATCGTTGCCGCGCGCGATGGCGGCTTTGCCGGTGCGGCAGGTTATCGCTTCGCACGGCTGTCGGATTATTTCGGCCGGTTCCTGCGCCATGGCAATGCCTATCCGGATCGGGTGCTGCGCTTGTTCGATCGACGCCGCGGCGGCTGGCGCGGCAAGCGCGAGATCCACGAGGCGGCCAGTGTCGACGGTGCAGTGGTGACCCTGGCCGGCGATCTGATCCACTACCCGTACCGCTCGCTGGCGCAGCAACTGGCCAAGACCCAGCGCTATGCGCAGATGATGGCCGAGCACGAGCATGCGCGCGGCAAGCGCGCGACCTGGAGCAAGCTGGTGCTGGCGCCGGCCTGGCGCTTCTGGCGCGGCTACCTGCTGCGCGGCGGGTTTCGCGATGGCTGGCACGGGTTGATCTATGCCTACGTGCGCGCCAACTACGTGCGCCAGAAGACCATCATGCTGTGGCTGCTGCAGCACAACCAGCCGGTGCAGGACCCGCCGCGTGCGGACGAGCGGCGCGGCGACTGAGAGCGGCCAGCAACACGACTGCGTTCGCCGCTACGTCGGCGCAAGACGCGCTCGAAGCCGGCAGTCCACCACGTCAATTCCGGTGACGCGCGAATAACCCATCGCCACCGCAAGCCCGCTTGCTAGACCTTGTCGGCCGCTCGAGCCGGGAACTCCTGCGCCTGACGCGCTGCCAGCCCGACCAGCACACCGACCATCGCCGTATAGAAGCTGGCCGACACCTGGTGCGCAAACATCGACTGGGTCAGTCCGCACAGCGCATAGCTCACCACGATCATCACCCCGGCCGCGGCCGGTCCGCGGAACTGGCGCTGGCCGCTGCGGCGATGCAGCCGCGCGAAGACCCATAACGGCACCCCGTAGACCGCAAACAGCAGCAACAGGCCCGGCACGCCCTGGGTGGCGCCCCACTCGGCCAGATCGTTGTGCGCATGGCCCAGATGGCAGCGCAGCAGCCAGGTGTCGCCGGCGCACACCGGCAGCTCGCGCATCGCATCGTCGAAGCGCCCGACGCCGATGCCGGTGAGCGGATGCGCGCGCAAGGTGTCCCAGGCCACATGCAGGCGCTCGATCCGGGCACCGGCGGACGAGTCGCTGTCGCCGACCTCGTAGCGCTGCAGGTCGCTCTGCAACTCGCCCAGGCGCATCTGCTGGGTCAACGCCGGCACGCTGAGCACCACGCCTACCGCCAGCACCGCACTGCCGACGAAGGTCAGCAAGCGCATGCGTGCGCTCTGCCAGGGCGCGCCCCAGATCAGCACGCCCAAGGTCACCAGCAGCGACAACCACACCCCGCGGCTGCCGCTGAGCACGATCACCACCACCGTGGCGATGGCCGCGCCCACCAGCCAGCGCACCTTGCCAGGCGGGCGGCAGAACACCGCCACTACCAGCAACATCAGCGCGATATCGGCAAATACAATCGCATTGGTCCAGCCTTCCGCGCGGTCGGCACCGTTTATCACCTGCAGCATGGCGATCAACATTGCCGCGAACACGCCGGCCAGCGCGCCACGCCATAGCCAGACCTGGCGCGGCCGCAGTGCGTACGCCCACACCGCCGCCCACGGCAGCACCAGAAAGCGCGAGCGGTTGTCGACATCGCGCAGCCCGTGTTCGAACAGCACGATCGACAACAGCGACATCGCGATCACCGCCGCGGCCAACCACCCCAGCGCGCGCAGCGACCAGGGGCGCATGGCAACGCCTGCGCGCAGGCTGCGCCAACCCACCAGCGAGCCAAGCAACAGGCACAGCCCGAACGGCAGCAACCCGCTCGGCATGCTGACCACCAAGGCGGTCAACGCGAACACGCCCAGTTCGGCAATGCCCACACCTGCAGGTGATGCGATGGGGGCCGACGAGGAAAGCGCAGCGGGCTGGGTGGGCAAGGAATTCATTCAGACATCGGTGGCAAGTGGGGGTGACATCGGGCGACACGCGTCAGCGACGCCGGCCAAGCTAACGATGCCCCGCATGAATCCATGCTAGACAGCGGCCGGCGACGGCATTGACGGGCCGCCGATCGCGGCAGACACCTGCGCTGCGCCGGCTCATTCGGTGTCCAGGTTGCCCTGCTCCTGCGCTTCCACTGCCCGCTGCTCGGAACTCGCCACGCAGCTGCCGTGCACGGCATCGGCCGGCACCAGCCACCAGCGACGGCGGTTGGCCACCCCCACCATCTGGCTGCGGCTGCGGTCCACGCAGGCCAGCAGCGCGGTCTCCTGCGCCATCAGCCAACGTCGATCGGGACGCTCTGCCTGCCAGGCCACCGCGCGCTGCAGCTGTTGTTCCCACGGCACCTTGAAGCCGAAGGTCTGCGCGGGGCGGTCGGCCATCAGCAGGTTCTGCTCTTTCCAGGCCACCAGCCCGAGCTGCGCGTCCGGGCCGATCCGGCGCCCGGCCTCGCGCATCACCGCGCCCGCCGAACTGGAGTCGTTGAAGATCGGATAGCAGACCAGACCGAACGCCACCCACCACGCGCCCAGCAGCGATGCTGCGGCAAGCGCGGAACGGCGCACCCGCAGCAGCAACAGGCTGGCCACGCCCCACAGACCGACTGCCAGCAGCAGCCAGCCGAGCGGGTCGGTGGCCTCGCTGCCGACCCCGCGGCTGTCCATGATCTTCTGCTCGAAGCCCGGGTGCCCGATCAGCATCGCCGCGCCGCCGGCAGCGAAGGCCAGCGTCAGCAGCAGCACGAATCCGAACAGCAGCCGCTGCACCCCGGCGCGACGCAGCAGGCCTGCCGCCAGCGGCGCCAGCGCCAGACAGAACATCGGCAGCGCCGGCAGGATGTACACATCGCGCTTGCCGCTGGGAATGGTGAAGAACACCAGCACCAGCAGCCACCAGGCCAGCGGCAACAGATAGCGCGCATCGCGTCGCTTGAGCCGGCGCCACCAGGCCGGGATCGCCCAGGGCAGCACCAGGATGGTCGGCAGCCACATCGTGGCCATGCCCTTGAAGTGGTACCAGACCGGCTGCGCGTGATCCCAGGAATTGGCATAGCGCTTGGCGGTCTGGCGCAGCAGGATGTCGTTGAGATAGACGCGGTACTCGGGCTGGCCGGCAGTCAGCGCGGTCACCATCATCGGCACGAACCACAGCAGGATCGCGACGAAGAAGAACAGCGGCCCCAGCCAGAAACGCCGATCGCGCACATGCACGCGCACGCCCGGCCAGCCGCGCGCCGCCGCGATGCCGGCCGGGATCAGCATCAGCAGGGCGATGATGCCGACCCCCTTGGTGATCACACCCAGCCCGGCGGCAAACCAGCCCAGCGTCCACCAGCGCCAGGCCGGCCCCAGCAGCAGATGGCGCAGCAACCCGTAATTGGCCAGGGTGATCCAGAACACCACCAGCGGATCGATCTGCGCCTTCTTGGCCTGGAAGGTGAAGTGCAGCGTGAACAACAGCATCCACGCCGCATACGCGCCCACGCGCCGGGTCCACAGGCGCCGCCCCAGGTCGTACACGCAGGCCAGCGTGCCCAGCGCCGCCAGCAGCGACGGCAGCAGGAACGCCACCCGCCAGTTGCCCAGCAGCGTGTAGAACAGCGCCTGCAGCCACATCAGCATCGGCGGCTTGTCCGAGTACAGCTCGTTGCCGCGATGCGGGAACAGCCAGTCGCCGCTCATCACCATCTGCTTGGCGACCAGTGCAAACCGCGGCTCGTCCGACGGCCAGGGGTCGCGCAGTCCCAGGCCGGCACCGATCACCAGAACGGCGGTGATGGCCAGCAGCCAGAAATCCTTGGAAGCACGAGTCTTGAGCATGACGGGCGGCAGTGGATGCACAGGTGGAGCGCCGGGATCGGCGCGCGGTTAGGACGCTTTTAGCAAAAGCGCGTAGAAAAAACCGTCGCAGTGCTGCTCGCCGGGAAAACGCTGGCGTCCGGCACCTGCCGCATGACCGAATTGCGCACCCAGCGGCTGCGCCTGCGCATCGGCAGTGCGTTGCAGGAATGCCTGCACCTGCGCCTGGTTCTCGCGCGCCAGCAGGGAACAGGTGGTGTAGAGCAGCTGCCCGCCCGGCCGCAGCGTGCGCCAGGTGGCGTCGAGCAGACGCGCCTGCAACGCACACAAGGCGTCGATATCGTCGGCACGGCGATGCAGCAGCACGTCGGGCTGACGGCGCACCACGCCGGTGGCCGAACACGGCGCATCCAGCAGCACCGCATCGAACGGCTGGCCGTCCCACCATGCGGCGGTATCGGCGGCGTCAGCGGTGTGCAAGGTCACCTGCGCGGCCGGCACGGTGCGCTGCAAGGTCTGCTGCACCCGCTCCAGCCGGCGCGCCTCCACATCCAGCGCGGTGAGCTGCAGGCCAGGATGACGTTCCAGCAGATGCGCGGCCTTGCCGCCGGGCGCCGCGCAGGCATCGAGCACGCGTGCCGACGGCGCCAGCGCCAGCGCATCGGCAACCTGCTGGGCAGAGCCGTCCTGCACCGAGACATCGCCGTCGGCAAAACCCGGCAACTGGCTCACCGGCACCGCCCCGTGCAGACGCACCGCATCCGGCAACAGCGCATCCGTGTCCGCGCCGATGCCCAGCGCGGCCAGCCGGGCGACATAGCCGGCCGGGTCGATCCGCGCGCGCTGCACGCGCAGCCACATCGGCGCCATCTGTGCGCTGGCCACGAAGATGCGTTCGGCCTGCTCGCCCCAATCGGCGCGCAGTTGCTTGCGCAGCCAGGACGGCCAGCCCGCATCGGCGGACACCGCCGGAAACCCCTCGCGCTGGGCGCGCCGCAGGATCGCGTTGACCATGCCAGCCTGCCGCGGCCGGCCCAGCGCGCGGCACGCGTCCACGGTGGCCGACAAGGCCGCATGCGCGGGCAGCTGCAGCACGTCGAGCTGGGCGAAGCCGGCCATCAGCAGCGCTTTCAGTTCCGCATCGCGCGGCGGCAACGGGCGTTCCAGCCACTGCCGCAATGCCACGTCATAGGCCGGGCGGCGGCGCAGCACCGCAAAGCAGATCGCCTCCACCAGCGCGCGGTCGCGTGGATCATCAAGACCGGGCAAGGTCGCGGCCAGTTCGGCCTTGAGCGAGCGGCCCTGGTCGAACACCGCCGTCAGCACCCGTGCTGCGGCCAGACGCGAGCCGACGCCGGCGGTTGCGGTCTCTGCCGACATCAGCGCAGCGCCGGCAGGTCGCGGCGCGCGTTGAGGTAGTCGGCAGCGGTGATCGCCTTGCCGCCCTCGCGCTGCAGCACGCGCACCCGCAGCGCGCCCTGCCCGCAGGCGATGTCGATGCCCTGCTTGCTGGCGGCGAGCAGGGTGCCCGGCGCCTGCTGATGGGCCAGCTCCAGCGCCACCGCACCATGCAGGCGCACGCGCTCGCCGGCCAGGACCGCCTCGGCCACCGGCCATGGATTGAACGCGCGTACCCGCCGTGCCAGCTCCTGCGCCGGCTGGGTCCAGTCCAGCCGCGCCTGCGTCTTGTCCAGCTTGTGCGCATAGGTCACGCCTTCGGCCGGCTGCGGCTGCGCCACCGGGCGGATGCCGGCACGCAGCAGGCCCAGGCCATCGGCCAGCACCTGCGCGCCCAGCGCGGCCAGGCGATCGTGCAGCTGCCCGCCGGTTTCCTGCTCGCCGATGGCCAGCCGCTGCGACAGCAGCACCGGGCCGGTATCCAGTCCGGCTTCCATCTGCATCAGGCAGACGCCGGTTTCGGTATCGCCGGCCTCGATCGCGCGCTGGATCGGCGCGGCGCCACGCCAGCGCGGCAGCAACGAGGCATGCACGTTCCAGCAGCCATGGGTCGGCGCGGCCAGCACCGCCTTGGGCAGGATCAGGCCGTAGGCCACCACCACCATCAGATCGGCATTGAGCGCGCGCAGCGCGGCCAGTGCCTCCGGCGAGCGCAGCGTCTGCGGCTGGAAGACCGGGATGCCGCGCGCAATCGCCTCCAGCTTGACCGGCGACGGCGTCAACCCGCGGCCACGGCCGGCAGGCCGATCCGGCTGGGTGTAGACCGCCACCACTTCATGCCGCTGCGCGGCTGCGCGCAACGAGGCGACGGCAAAATCCGGCGTACCGGCGAATACGATTCTCATAGGGCGGGGATTCGGGAGTGGGGATTTGTGAGTGGCAGTAGCGGGGAATGGGGATTCGGGCATCGGGATTCGCAGCAGGGGGCTTGGGCAACAGCGCAGTGGCTGGCCAATCCACATCCCCAATCCCGACGTGTCGCTCCATCCGTGTACGCGGAGCGCGCGCAGCGACGGCCTGCGCCATCGCTTTAATCACGCGCGATAGCGCCGCGCCCGGCGATTGGGATGGGGACCAACGGATCCGGCAAGCCAGAAAACCCGCTTCACCAATCCCCAATCCCAACTCCCCAATCCCTGCCCTCAGGCCACGTGCTTACGCTGCTTGGCCAGTTTCTTGCGCACCATTTCGCGCTTGAGCGGCGACAGGTAATCGACGAACAACTTGCCGTCCAGATGGTCCATCTCGTGCTGGATGCACACCGCCAGCAGGCCGTCGGTGCTCAGTTCCTGCGCGTTGCCCTGGCGGTCGAGATAGCGCACGGTGATCGCATCGGCGCGGGCGACGTCGGCATAGATGCCGGGTACCGACAGGCAGCCTTCCTGGTAGACCTGCTCGCCCTGCCTGCTCACGATCTCCGGGTTGATGAACACCTGCGGGAGCGTCTTCTCCTCGCTGACGTCGATCACCATGAAACGCTTGTGCACGTCCACCTGACTGGCGGCCAGGCCGATGCCGGGCGCCTCGTACATGGTCTGGAACATGTCGTCGAGCAGGGTCTGGAATGCCGGGCTGGTGAGCTCGGCAGCGTCGACCGGCACGGCCTTGGTGCGCAGCCGCGGATCGGGGAATTCGAGAATAGGGAGCAAAGCCATGGGATTACCCGTCTGGGAACACCGGCGCTGCGCCGGCAAGACGCTGTCATTCTAGCGCAATGCTTGCGTGACGCCCCGGTTTCTGGACTATAGTGCGCAGACCTGTTGGGGAATCAGGCAAGAAGGCACTCATGTTGAACCGACTTCGTACGGTCGTCGCTGCGGCGATGCTGACCGTCGCGACCTACGCTGCCGCGCAAGCGGTGGGCGAGCATCCAGAGACTTACGTGGTCCGCAAGGGCGATACCCTGTGGGACATCGCTGGACGTTTCCTGCAAAAACCCTGGTTGTGGCCGGAAATCTGGCAGGCCAACCCGCAGATCCAGAATCCGCACCTGATCTATCCCGGTGACGTGATCAGCCTGGCCTACCTGGATCGCGTCGCCAAGGGCACCGTCCAGCCCGGTCCGCGCCAGGAAGCGCCGATCAATGCGATTCCGCTGGCCGATGTCGAGCCGTTCCTGAAGAACCTGCGCGTCACCGACGACTTCGACCAGCTGCCGTATGTGGTGGGCCTGGAAGGCGGCCGCACGCGCGCCACCACCGGCCAGGTGGCCTATGTGGTCGGCCTGGACGATGCACAGCCGGGCCAGCGTTTTGCGGTGGTACGCCCGACGGTGAAGTTCAGCCTGCCCAAGCACAACGAAGACCTCGATGCGGCCGGCAACATCACCGCAGGCGCCGGCAACATCTGGAAGAACTACATCGCGCCGAGCACGCGCCGCGAGTTCCTCGGCTACGAACTGGCACAGGTCAATGTCGGCACCATCACGCGCAGCGCGGCGGGCGGCAACTCCAAGGCGGCCACCCTGCTGCTGCAGGACAGCGGCCGCGAGGTACGCGCCGGCGATCGCATCGTCGCCGTCGAGGCGCAGCCCTACGACCTGCAGTTCATCCCGCATCCGCCGTCGGAACAGGCCCTGCAGACCGAATTGCGGGTACTGGCCATCTCCGATGCCTTCACCGTCGGCGGCACCCGCGACGTGATCGCCATCTCCGGCGGTGCCCGCGAAGGCATCAACAACGGCACGGTGTTCTCGATCTGGCGCAAGGGCCGCACGGTCAGCGACCGCGTCAAGCACTCGCGCTTCTCGCGGACCGACGACGACTTCAGCGGCCCGGCCGGCTCCACCGTCGGCCTGCCCGACGAATACGCCTCGCACGCGATGGTGTTCCGCACCTTCGACAAGGTCAGCTATGCGCTGGTGATGGAAAGCGTCAAGCCGACCGGCCTGGGCTACTTCGTCAAGCATCCCGACGCGCAGTAAGCGAAAATTCCGATGCGGTAATACGACGGCGCCTGAGGGCGCCGTCGGCGTTTGCGGTTCAGGCTGGACGCATGGCCCTCCCCACTTCCGACCTGCGCGCACTCCTGACCCTGCTCCTGGCGGGCGGCCGTAGCCCGCCGCGCCATGCGCTGCTGGACTGCTTCGCCAGCCCGGCCGAGCTACTGGCGGCCGGGCCCGAGGCCTGGCTTGCCGCCGGCTGCGACGAGTTGCAGGCGGCACGGCTGCAGACCCCCGATGCGCGCTCGCTGGACGCCGCCCTGCAGTGGTGCGAGCAGCCCGGCCATCACCTGATCGGCCTGAACGATCCCGACTACCCCGCCCTGCTGCGCCACATCGTCAATCCGCCGCTGGCCCTGTTCGTGGACGGCGACCCGAACGCGCTCTGGCACCCGGGCGTAGCCGTGGTCGGCAGCCGCTCCGCCACCGCCGGCGGCCGCGACCACACCCGCGCGTTCGCCTCCGGCCTGGCAGGCGCCGGGCTGGCCATCGTCAGCGGCATGGCCGCCGGCGTGGACGCGATCGCACACGAGGCCGCGCTTGCCCGTGCCGGGGCCATCACCGTGGCGGTGGTGGGCACCGGCGCGGATGTGGCCTACCCGGCAAATCACCACTCCCTGCGCGATCGCATCGCCGCGCGTGGCGCGGTGGTCAGCGAATACCTGCCCGGCACCGGGCCGGTTGCGGGGCACTTCCCGGCCCGCAACCGGATCATCGCCGGGCTGGCCCTGGGCACCCTGGTGGTGGAAGCGGCCATGCGCTCGGGCGCGCTGATTACCGCGCGGCTGGCGGCGGAGGCCGGGCGCGAGGTGTTCGCCCTGCCCGGCTCGCTGCACAATCCGCTCGCGCGGGGCTGCCATCACCTGATCCGGCAGGGCGCCACCCTGGCCCAGGAGCCGGCCCAGGTCATCGACGGCCTGCGCCTGCTGTCGGGCGAACTGGCGAGCGCCTTGCGCCAGCGCCTGGCCGCCCCCACTGATCAGGCCAGGACACCGCCGCAAGCCGGCCCGGCGCGCCCGGATCCGGACTACCAGCGCTTGTGGCAGGCGCTGGGCCACGACCCAACCCCTATGGATTCCCTGGTCGAACGCACCGGATTGACGGCCGCCGCGCTGTCCTCCATGCTGCTCATCATGGAACTGGAGGGAGACGTGGTCACCGAGCACGGTCGCTATACCCGCAATCCCTAGTTTCTTCACCTCCACAGCGTCGCGCGACGCAGGCCGAGGGGCAATGAAAGAGAGCATTCTTGATGTACTGCTGTACCTGTTCGAACATTATTTCAGCGAAGATGCGGACCTGGTCCGCGACCGTGACTCGCTTCAGAATGGCCTGATCCAGGCCGGTTTCAGCCCCGCAGAAATCAGCAAAGCCTTCGATTGGCTGGACGCGCTCTCCGAGCAGCGGCCCAGCGTGGCGCGCCCGCATGTCGATGGACCGGTACGCATCTACCACGGCCCGGAGCTGGACAAGCTCGATGTGGACTGCCGTGGATTCCTGCTGTTCCTGGAGCAACACCGCATCCTCGACGCCGACCAGCGCGAGCTGGTGCTGGATCGCGCCATGGCGCTGGACCAGGACGAACTGGACCTGGACGACCTCAAATGGGTGGTCTTGATGGTGTTGTTCAACCAGCCGGGTGCCGAAGCGGCCTACGCCTGGATGGAAACGCAGATGTTCCTGGACGAGCCTGAACCCGTACACTGAGGCGGAAGCCGCAACGGACGCGTGCGAGGGGACGGCAATGAGTAGTTGGTATTACGCCGAGGGCAACCGCCACCGGCGTGGCCCGGTGGCCGGCGAGGCCTTGCTGGCGCTGTATCGCGAGCACGCGATTGCACTGGACACCCTGGTCTGGCGCGAAGGATTTGCCCGATGGGTGCCGCTGTCTGCATGCGCCGACGAGCTCGGGCCACCGATTTCCACCGATCTGCGCGCCGCAGCGCTGCCGCCGCCCCTGCCGTCGGTTCCGCCAGCGGCTGTTCACAACGCAGCCGCCAGTGCACCCTCTTCGTCAGCACATCGCCTTCCTGGCAACGGGCCGGGGTGGCCGCTGGCGTTGGTGCTGGGCGCGGTGGTGGGCATGTTCGTGCTGGTGGCGATGATCGGCATCCTGGCGGCGATCGCGCTGCCGGCGTACCAGGACTACACCACGCGTACCAAGGTCGCCCAGGCGATCGCGGCGCTGACGCCCCTGAAGCCGCAGATCGCCGAATTTCTCGCGCAGCAAGGCCGTTGCCCGGTCAACGGCGACGCCGGCTTTCTCGCGCCCGAGCAGTATGCAAACGATGTCCTGAGCAGCGTGCGGATCGGCCGTTTCGACACCACCAACTGCGGAGTCGAGGCGCTGCTGCGTGCGCCGAAAATGACCAAAATCGACGGCAAGGCGCTGTGGCTGGATTTCGACGCGGACGCCGGCAGCTGGCAGTGCAGCTCCGAGATCGACGACAACCAACTTCCGCCGGACTGCCGCGGCTAGTCAATCGCTCTACGCAAGGGGACTTCAATGACGCAGTGGTATTACGCCGACGCACAACGCGAGCGCCAGGGGCCGGTGGACACGGACACGCTTCGCGCGCGCCTGTCGGGAGGCCTGATCGATGCATCCAGCCTGGTCTGGCGCGAAGGCTTTCCGCAGTGGGTGGCACTTGGCGAGGTCATGGCCGAGCTGGGGATCGACACCGCCGTTCCAGCGCCCGCCGCGCCGAGCGTCGGAGATGTGCCGGTGAACGTTGCGCACAGCGAGCCGCAGGCGACGGTTCACCCGACCAGCGTCGCGGTGGATCACACGCCTGCCGCAGATGTGCCGTTTGCCGGCCCGGCGGCAGACGCTGCGCTCGGGCGGTCCGACTCCGGCCTTGCCGATTACCCTCCCGTAGCCGACCACCTGCAGCGTCCGCCGAGCGGGCAGGCTGCGCTGACAGATCCAGCGGCGTGGCCCATCACGCCGGCAGACCCTGCGGCAACCCCGGCGGCACCGAGCCCGCTCCTGACCGACACCTCCCACGCGCCTGCAACACCCGCGCATGCCGTGTCGCAACCACCGGCCGGCGCGCCGCTTCCAAGCGCCTGGGATTCCGTCGCCGCGCCCGCGGCAAGCGTCGCATTGCACGATGCCCCGGTCGTCTACGCCGGCCTGTGGCGGCGCGTGGCCGCCAGCATCCTGGACAGCCTGATCACCAGCTTTGCGGTGTACCTGATCGTGATCCCGCTGGTGTTCGTCGTGGCGCTGGCGACCAGCCGGGGTGATTCCGGCTCGGCGCTGGACGACGGCAGCGCGCTCAGCATCGCCATCCTGGTGATGTCCTACGGCATCGGCCTGGCGATCCCGACGCTGTATTTCGCCTGGATGCAGTCCAGCCGGCACCAGGCCAGCCTGGGCAAGCTCGCCTGCGGCATCAAGCTGGTGCGCGCCGACAGCAACGGCGGCCGGGTCGGTTTCTGGCGCAATGTGCTGCGCTACCTGGCCTACATGCTGATCAGCGTGCTCACCCTGGGCATCGGCGTGGTCGTGGCCGCGTTCATGGCCGGCATGACCGCGCGCAAGCAGGCTCCGCACGACAAGGTCTGCGACACCCTGGTGGTGGACCGCTGGGCGTTTACGGATCACCCGGAGCGCCAATCCAGGGGTCTGGACACGGTCACCATCGTGGTGCTGGCCATTTATGCGGTGCTGCTGGTGATCTCGGTGGTGGTGGTGGGCTTCATGCTGGCCGCCATCGGAATGAGCCAGAGCTAGCAGTTGGCGGCCCTGGCCGCTTGACACGGCGGCGTCCGCCGTGATCTTTCTAATAAGAGAACTGAACGCCCGGGCTCGTTTCCCGGGCGTTGACCTGTGGGAAACGGTCGATCTGCTTCCCTCCACCGGCCAATTAGGCCACGCTACCCGCCCCCCGGGCCCTGCCCAAAGAATTCGCCACCATGCCCAAGCACCTGCTCATCGTCGAATCGCCTGCCAAGGCCAAGACGATCAATAAATACCTCGGCAAGGACTTCACCGTCCTGGCCTCGTATGGGCACGTGCGCGATCTCGTCCCCAAGGAAGGCGCGGTCGATCCGGACAACGGCTTCGCAATGCGCTACGACCTGATCGAAAAGAACGAGAAGCATGTCGAAGCCATTGCACGCGCGGCCAAGAGCGCCGACGACATCTATCTGGCGACCGACCCGGACCGCGAGGGCGAGGCGATCAGCTGGCACATCGCCGAGATCCTGAAAGAGCGCGGGCTGCTCAAGGACAAGACGATGCAGCGGGTGGTGTTCACCGAGATCACCCCGCGTGCGATCAAGGAAGCCATGCTCAAGCCGCGCGCGATCGCGGCCGATCTGGTCGATGCGCAGCAGGCCCGTCGCGCGCTCGACTATCTGGTCGGCTTCAACCTGTCGCCGGTGCTGTGGCGCAAGGTGCAGCGTGGGCTGTCGGCTGGCCGGGTGCAGTCGCCGGCGCTGCGCATGATCGTCGAGCGCGAGGAAGAGATCGAAGCCTTCATCGCGCGCGAGTACTGGTCCATCGATGCGCATTGCCGGCATCCGTCGCAGCCGTTCAATGCGCGCCTGATCAAGCTGGACGGGCAGAAGTTCGAGCAGTTCACCGTCACCGACGGCGACACCGCCGAAGCGGCGCGGCTGCGCATCCAGCAGGCCGCGCAAGGCGTGCTGCATGTCACCGATGTGGCCAGCAAGGAGCGCAAGCGTCGCCCTGCCCCGCCGTTCACCACCTCCACGCTGCAGCAGGAAGCCTCGCGCAAGCTCGGCTTCACCACCCGCAAGACCATGCAGGTGGCGCAGAAGCTGTACGAAGGCGTGGCGCTGGGCGACGAAGGCTCGGTCGGTCTGATCAGCTATATGCGTACCGACTCGGTGAACCTGTCGCAGGACGCGCTGTCGGAAATCCGCGATGTGATCGCGCGCGATTTCGGCACCGCCTCGTTGCCGGACCAGCCCAACGCCTACACCACCAAATCCAAGAACGCGCAGGAAGCGCATGAGGCGGTACGTCCGACCTCGGCGCTGCGCACCCCGGCGCAGGTGGCGCGCTTTTTGTCCGACGACGAGCGTCGCCTGTACGAGTTGATCTGGCGCCGCGCCGTGGCCTGCCAGATGATCCCGGCCACGCTCAACACCGTCAGCGTCGATCTGTCGGCCGGCAGCGAGCACGTGTTCCGCGCCAGCGGCACCACCGTGGTGGTGCCCGGCTTCCTGGCGGTCTACGAGGAAGGCAAGGACACCAAGAGCAGCGAGGACGAGGACGAAGGCCGCAAGCTGCCGCTGATGAAGGCCGGCGACAACATCCCGCTGGACCGCATCGTCACCGACCAGCATTTCACCCAGCCGCCGCCGCGCTTCACCGAAGCGGCGTTGGTCAAGGCACTGGAGGAATACGGCATCGGCCGGCCGTCCACCTACGCCTCGATCATCCAGACCCTGCAGTTCCGCAAGTACGTGGAAATGGAAGGCCGCAGCTTCCGTCCCACCGACGTGGGCCGCGCCGTGTCCAAGTTCCTGTCCGGGCATTTCACCCGTTACGTGGATTACGACTTCACCGCCAAGCTCGAAGACGACCTGGATGCGGTCTCGCGTGGCGAGGAAGAGTGGATCCCGCTGATGGAGAAGTTCTGGGGCCCGTTCAAGGAACTGGTCGAGGACAAGAAGGATTCGCTGGACAAGACCGACGCCGGCAGCGTGCGCGTGCTGGGCGCCGACCCGGTCAGCGGCAAGGAAGTCAGCGCGCGCATCGGCCGGTTCGGCCCGATGGTGCAGATCGGCACCGTCGAAGACGAGGAAAAGCCCACCTTCGCCTCGCTGCGGCCAGGCCAGAGCATTTACTCGATCTCCATCGAAGACGCGCTGGAGCTGTTCAAGATGCCGCGCGCACTGGGCCAGGACAAGGACCAGGACGTCAGCGTCGGCATCGGCCGGTTCGGCCCGTTCGCGCGCCGCGGCAGCGTCTATGCGTCGCTGAAGAAGGAAGACGACCCGTACACCATCGATCTGGCGCGCGCGGTGTTCCTGATCGAGGAGAAGGAAGAAATCGCGCGCAACCGCGTGATCAAGGACTTCGAGGGCAGCGACATCCAGGTGCTCAACGGCCGCTTCGGCCCGTACATCAGCGATGGCAAGCTCAATGGCAAGATCCCCAAGGATCGCGAGCCGGCGTCGCTGACGTTCGAGGAAGTGCAGCAGCTGCTGGCCGACACCGGCAAGCCAGTGCGCAAGGGCTTCGGCGCCAAGAAGGCCACGCTCAAGAAGAACGCGGTGAAGGATTCGGCCAAGGAAGCCAAGGACGCCGCAGCCAAGAAGACCGCGGTAAAGAAGACCGCCACCAAGACCGCGGCGAAGAAGGCGCCGGCCAAGAAGGCCGCTGCCAAGAAGGCCAGCAAGCGCGTGGTCAAGAAGACCGCGAGCAAGGCCGCAAGCTAAGGCCGCCGCATGCAGCACACGCTCAGCCTGGACAGCGCCGTCGCCACCCTGACCCGGGGCGGCGTGATCGCCTATCCCACCGAAGCGGTGTGGGGGCTGGGCTGCGACCCGCGCCAGCAGGCCGCCGTGCTGCGACTGCTGGAGATCAAACGCCGCCCGGTCGACAAGGGCGTGATCGTGGTAGCCGCCAGCGTGGATGTGCTGCACGACTGGGTGGATCTGGACGCGCTGGCGCCGGCCCGCAAGCAGGAGGTGCTGGCCAGCTGGCCAGGCCCGCATACCTGGATCCTGCCGATCACCGCCCAGGCGCCGCGCTGGGTCACCGGCGCGCATGACGGGCTGGCGGTGCGCATCAGCGCGCACCCGCTGGTCGCCGCGCTCTGTGCGGCCTGGGGCGGCCCGTTGGTGTCCACCAGCGCCAACCTGGCCGGCGAACCGCCCGCGCGCAGCCGACAGGCGCTGGACCCGGCCCTGCTGGCCAGCATCGACGGGGTGACGGATGGCGAGGTGGGCGCATTGGCGCAACCGACCCAGATCCGCGACGCCCGCAGCGGACAGATCCTGCGCGACTGAGCAGCCGCCACGCGCCGCCTGTCGGCGCGCTTGGCCATGAACACCGCCTGCCCCTTTGCCCACAGCCGGGTAGACGCGCACACTGCGGCCATGCGTACCGTCCTGACCCTTCTGTTGCTGGCCACCGCGCTGCCTGCGTCGGCGGCCAGTACCGCCAGCAAACCGGATCCGAATGTGCGGATCTACCGCTGCGTCAGCAGCACCGGCACCGTCGCCTTGCAGGATGCGCCATGCAGCAGCGGCCGCCAGCAGGTGCTGGACCTGCAGCGTCCGCAGGATCCGCCGCCGCGGCCGCAGCGCGCCGTTGCCGCCCCGGCCGCCGTCGCGACGCAGCCACCGCGCGAGGTGCGCATCATCACCGTGCAGCCGCCGCAGCCGATGTACGAGTGCACCACCGAAGACGGCAACCGCTATACCAGCGACAGCCCGGAAGGCAATCCGCGCTGGGTGCCGACCTGGGGCCCGGCCTATGTGGGCAACGGCATTGCCCCGCCGGTCAGCGGCGGCGGCATCCAGCGCCCGCCGATTTCGGTCCGCCCACGCCCGGCGATGTCGGTGCAGGGAAGCGCCGGTCGCGGTGGAAGCCTGCGCGGCAGCGCAAGCTTCGGCGGCGGCGGTTATCAAGGCGGTTATCAGGGCGGCTACAACGGCGGCGGCTACGGCGGCGGCTACGGCGGCGGCTACGGCGGCGGCTACGGCGGCACGGTGATCGTGCCGTACGGCAACGTGCAGATCCGCGACGAATGCCATGCCCTGCCCGAACAGGAAGTCTGCGCGCGCCTGGCCGACCGTCGCTGGGAACTGATCCGCCGCTACAACAATGCCCTGCAGAGCGAGCGCCAGGATCTCAGCCGCGAACAGCGCGGTATCGACGCGCGCCTGCAGCGCGATTGCGGCGGCGCATGAGGCGCTGGCCGTGGGCGGTATTGCTGGCGTGTGCCTCGGTGGCCGGCGCACAGGAAGTGGCGATCTACCGGTGCACCGACTCCAGCGGCGCGCTTACCGTGCAGAACATGCCCTGCCCGAAAGGCATGCAGCAGCAGAAGAAACTGATGACGGCACCGGCCGCGGTACCGTTGACGGCGGATGGATTAGGCGCAGCATCGCCTGCGCGTAGCACGCCCGCTGCGCAGCCCCCCACCAGGCCGAAGACCGATGTCCCTGCCGCCGCACCCGCTGCGGCCCCGGCACCGGTGGCTGCGATGCCACCTGCCTCGACCTCGACCTCGACCTCGACCTCCACGCTGCCACCGCCGCCCTTGTTCGAATGCACCGCGCACGACAACGGGCGCTATTTCACCGAAGACCGCGAGCCGGCCACGCGCTGCCTGCCGATGCAGACCACCAACCTGGCGGGCGGGCCGGCAACCGGTGGCGGCAGCGCCTGCGAAGTGGTCACCGACCGCTGCGCACCGGTGCCGGACCAGAGCCTGTGCGAGGCCTGGCGCCAGCGTGCCGAGCAGGCCGAATCGACCTGGCGCTTCTCCGACGAGGCGCAAGCGGCCGAGCGCAAGCAGCGCTATTTGCAGATGCGCCGGGTGCTGGACGAAAGCCGCTGCGCGAATCCGTCCGCCACGCCATGACGCTGCAGCCGGCGTGGCAGCGCATGCCAGCCAGTGTGCCGGTGCAGTGCTTGCCGGGCTGATTCTTTCGAGCCACTGCAACCGTTAGCGATCACCGGATGACCTGCGCGGTGCAGCGAGCCGCATGCGAGCAAGCCCACCGCACTGTCGCCTGCAGACGCGGCGGACGAACACTGCAGGCGCAGGCGCAGCGACGGGTCGGCGCCTGCCTGCGCAGCTTCCGATGCCATGCGCAGGCACTGTCCGCGCGACCACGCACGCAGGCGTGTCAGAACCCGTAGCGCAGGAAGCCGCCATCCACCGCGATGCATTCGCCGGTGATGTAACTGGCGGCCGGCAGGCACAGGAAACCGACGGCGGCGGCCACTTCTTCCGGTTCGCCGATGCGGCGCATCGGGGTGCGCTCGATGACCTGCTCGTAGTAATCCGGATCCGACAACGGCCCGGAAGTGCGACGGGTGCGGATGTACCACGGCGCCACCGCGTTGACGCGGATGCCGTCCTCGGCCCATTCCACCGCCAGGTTGCGGGTCATCTGCTGCAACGCGGCCTTGGTCATGCCGTACGGCGCGCCACTGCGCACATGGGTGATGCCGGAGACGCTGCCGACGTTGACGATTGCCGATGCCGCGTGGCGGGTCAGCAACGGGTGCGCATAACGCGACAACTCGAAAGCGGCGAACACATTGGTTTCGAAGATGCCGCGCCACTGGTCTTCGGTGTAATCGATCGCCGCGCGGGTGATGTTGCCGCCGGCATTGTTGATCAGCAGGTGCAGGCCATCGGCATGGTCTTCCACCCAATCCAGAATCGCGCGCCGCTCTTCGTCGTCGGCCACATCGGCGGCCAGCCCATGCAGCTCGCGCTCGGGAAATTCCTCGGCCAACTCGTCGCGCGCCTGCGCCAGCGCATCGGCATCGCGCGCCACCATCAGCAGGTCCGCGCCGAAGGCCAGCAATTCGCGCGCGATGGCAAAGCCAATGCCGGCGCTGGCGCCGGTGATGAGCGCGGTCTGTCCATCCAGCCGCCAACGGAGGGTTGTCACGTGGGTCATCCTCTTTCAAGACGCAGGAAACGGCCGCAGCAGCGCGCTTGACGCATGCCTGGGGCCCGGGCGTTAGGATACCGCCACCCCGAGCGAGGTCACGACGATGAAACGGCATTGGATTCTTGCGATCAGCCTGACGTTGCTGCTGGGCGCCTGTCAGCGGCCGCAACCTGCGCCCACCGAGCAGAAGCCCGAGCCGCAGGCCACCGCCCTGCGCGACCACATCCAGGAACCGTTGAACAAGGCGCACGCAGTGCAGGCGGCAAGCGATCAGGCCGCAGATGATCAACGCAAGGCGATCGATGCGGCCACGCAGTAACCGAAGCCTGCTGGCTGAAGCACGCGCGTTTTTTGTCGACCCAGCAACTGCGCGTGCGCGCCTGCGATTGAGCGCAAGGCGATCACTGCATCTGCGCGCACGGCAAACACGCGTGAGGTCGCTCGACCGATGGCTGATTGCCTGTGACCGCGGCGCCGTGCGTCCTGCCATTTTTGCGCTGTTGGCGCGCCCGCATTGCTGCATCGCCTGAGCGCAGATACAACAACGCCGGCACAGGGCCGGCGTTGTCGATCCATCACGTTGTGAACCTGCCGCGTCAGAAGCCGCAGAAGCAGTACGCCAGCGACTTGACCGGGGTACCGCCCGCCTTGCTGTCGTGCACGGCGTCTTCGACGAAACGCAACTGCGTGTCCACTTCCGGCAGCGAGCGCGCCAGCAGTGCGCGCGCCATGCCCGAATCGCCCAGCATCCAGGCGCCCATGCGGCTGCCGGCAAATCCGCTCATGAACTGCGAGAACGGCGTCGCCGGCTTTTCCACGTAGCGCACGCGGAACTTGCCGCGGCTCAACTTGGCGCGGTCGGCCGCATCGGCCACCGCTTCGGACATGCCGCCGAACGCGTCCACCAGGCCATGCTGCCTGGCCTGCGCACCGCTCCACACGCGGCCGCGTGCGACCTTGTCGATGGCGTCCACCGACTGATGCCGCGCCTGCGCCACCTTGCCGGTGAAGTCGGCGTAGCCCTTGTTGATCACCGCCTGGATCACCTGGCCGGCGGCCGGGTCCAGCGGACGGGTGATGTCGAAGGCACCGGCAAAGCGCGTGGTGCCCACGCCATCGGTGTGCACGCCGATCTTGTCCAGCGCGCGGGTCAGGTTGGGCACCATGCCGAAGATGCCGATCGAGCCACTGATGGTCGACGGGTCGGCATAGATGCGATCGGCGTTCATGCTGATCCAGTAACCGCCCGAGGCGGCCAGATCGCCCATCGACACCACCACCGGCTTGCCGGCCTGCTTGAGCGCGACCACCTCGCGACGGATCTGCTCGGAGGCGAACACTTCGCCGCCGGGCGAATCCACACGCAGCACCACCGCCTTGACCTCGTCGTCGTCGCGCGCCTGGCGCAGCAACGCAGCGGTGGACTCGCCACCGATGCGGCCGGCCGGCTGCTCGCCACCACTGATCTCGCCAGCGGCCACCACCACGGCCACCTGCGGACGGCTGTCCATCGGCGAACGCTGCGCCTGCAACTGGCTCAGATAATCGTTGAAACCGATGTTGCGAAAGCCGCTGTCGGCGTCGCTGTCGGCCACGCCGCGCTTGGTCAGCAGCGCATCGACGTCCTCGCGGGTCTTGAGCCCGTCGACCAGCTTCTGCTGCAGCGCGAACTTGGCCAGATCGCCACCGGCGGCGGCCACGCCCTCGGGCAGCGTGTCGATGCCGGCGGTCAGCTGCGCCGGGCTCAGCTTGCGCGCCTTGCCGACATCGGTCAGGTAGCGCTGCCACACGTCGTTCATCCAGAACAGGTCCGCTTCCTTGGCGTCGGCCGAAGCGGCATCGAGAATGTACGGCTCGGCGGCGGACTTGTACTCGCCCACGCGGAACAGATGCACGTCCACGCCGAGCTTGTCCTGCAGGCCCTCGCGGAAATACTGGCGATAACGGCCAAGCCCTTCCAGCAGCACGCTGCCCATCGGGTCGAGATAGACCTCGTTGGCCTGTGCGGCCAGCAGGTACTGGCCCTGGCTCATGCTCTCGCTGAAGGCGACGATCTGCTTGCCAGAGGCGCGCAGCTTCTGCAACGCCGCGGCCACTTCGCGCTGCGAGGCGAAACCGGCGGGCTGAAACTTGTCCAGGTTCAACACCACCCGCTCGATCTTGCGATCCTTGCCGGCCGCCTCGATCACCCGCACCAGGTCGCGCAGCTGCACTTCCTCGGCGCTCTTGTCACCGACCGCCTTGGCCAGCGACCGGCTCACCGGGTCGGCGCTGAACTGCTCGACCAGCGTGCCTTCGGGGTTGATCACCAGGGTGGTGCGCTCGGCCAGCGGCTTGCTGCCGTCGCCACGCGCGATCGCCACCACAAACAGCAGCAGCACCAGGAACAGGAAGCCGAAGAACACCAGGTTGAAGATCAGGCGCCGGGTGAAATTCATCACATCCCACAGGCCGACGAAGAAACTGGCGATGGGACTGCGACGCACGGGGTGGTTCATGGAAAACTCCGTCAAAAGACGCTGCATACAATTCAATGGTGTCCAGCATACCGGCTGCGCGGCGCGCGCGGCATGCGCTGGAAGTCAGGGGGCCGTGCCGGCAGTCAGCCGCCGGCTGGTCTGCCGGAAGCGCAAGCCCATCAGGACCGACGCCACGGTCAGACCCAGAATCAGGCCGATCCACATGCCTTGCGGCCCCCAGCCCAGCCCCAGGCCGAGCCCGGCGCCGATCGGCATGCCGACACCCCAGTACGAGAACATCGCCAGGAACATCGGCACACGGGTGTCCTTGAGCCCACGCAGCGCGCCGCTGGAAAGCACCTGGATGCCGTCAGGGAACTGGAACGTGGCGGCAAACAGCAGCAGCACCGAGGCCAGCGCGGCCACCGCCACATCGTCGGTATAGACGCTCACGATGGCATCGTGGCCCAGCAACAGCACGCTGGCCGACAGCGCCTGGGTGCCCAGCACGATGGCGTAACCGGCCCAGGCCGCGCGCCGCATGCCGAGCGGATCGCCGCGCCCGACCGCATGCCCGACCCGCACGGTGGTCGCCTCGGCCACGCCCATCGGAATCATGAAACACAGCTGCGCGACGTTGATCGCGATCTGGTGCGCGGCCGCTTCGGTGGAGCCGAGCCGGCCGATCAGCAAGGCGGTGACGATGAACAGGCCGCCCTCCATCAGCACGGTGATGCCGATCGGCAGACCGGTGCGCAACAGATCGCCGATCGCACGCCAGCGCGGGCCTTCGAAATGGGCAAACAACTGCAGGTGCGCGAAGCGGCGCGAGCGCCACAGATACAGCGCAAACACGCTGGCCTGCACCCACATGGTGACCGCCGAGGCCATGCCCAGGCCCTGCGCACCGTGCTCGGCAAAGCCGAACTTGCCATAGGTCAGCGCATAACCCAGCGGCGCCAGCACCAGCAGGCCGCCAAAGCCCAGCAGCATGGTCGGCAGGGTCCAGTGCATGCCCTCGCTGAGATAGCGCATGCAGAAGTAGAACGTCAGCGCCGGCCCGCCCCAGCGCACCGCGTGCAGGAAGTCGGTCGCGCCCGGCACGATGTCCGGCGCAATCCCGAAGGTGGGCAACAGCGGCGGCACCGCACTGAGGAACGCGAACATCACCGCGCCCAGCCCCAGCGACAGCCACAGGGCCTGGCGGAACAGCGGGCCGATCTCGCGCTCGCGGCCGGCGCCGCGCAGCTGCGAGACCGAGGCGGTCAACGAGATCAGCGTGCCGATCGGCACCAGCATCGGCAGCCACAGCAGCGAGGTGCCGATGGTGACCGCCGCCAGCGTGGCGGTGCCGTGGTGACCGGCGATGACGTTATCGACAAATCCGATCAGGCCGGTGGAGACGTGACCGAGTACCAGCGGCAATGCGAGCAGGCCGGTGGTGCGCACTTCCGCGCCGAAACGCGGCGTCGCGGAGGTGGGTACAGGAGAGACAGACATGACAACCGATCGCTGCGCGGACTACGGCCGTGCCGGGAGGCGCTGGCACCGGGTCGCGTGGGGCCGCTATCTTACCCGCACTTGCGACACGGGCAGCGGCTATCGGCGGCAAGGCGTAAGGAGGGAGATGCTCGGCGGCGAGCGGCCGGCGTGGCTGGTTACCGGAACGGGATGCCTGGGCTTCAGCGCAGTCCGTGTCCTTCGTGACGCCCGCCGCTTCGCGCACGCATCGTCGAAGGCGGCAGACCTGCATGCTCTCGGCTCGGTGTTCGGCCCCGCTGCCCGGCATCGGGGAGGACACCGAGCACGTAGGCAGACGACGCCAGCGCAGGGGGCTGCAGCGGCGCAGTCCCGCCGCTGCCAATCAGCGCGCCAGCTGGCGCCTCAACCAGGCGCTGCGCGTTGCCGGCGCCTGCGCAAGCAGGGCATCGCGCAAGCCATCGCGCTCCTGCGGCGGTGTGCGTTGTGCCAGCATCGCCAGCTGTTCCAGCTGCCCGGCGTCCAGGCTGCGCAGCGCCGCCAGCAGCGTGTCGCGCTGCGCTGGCGGCACGTAGCCGATCAGGGGCTGCAACTGCGGATAGAACGCACCCAGCTGCGAGCCCAGGCGCCAGCCATCGCGATGCAGGCGATCCATTGCGGTGAACTGCGTGCGCAGCGCGCGCTGCTGGTCGTCGGGCAAGCCGTGCAGACGCTCGCGTGCCTGCCGCAATACCAACCGGTCGGTGGCGGTGAGCCCTTTCCAGGCCGCATAACGGGCGCGCAGCTCGGCCCGCTGGGCCGGCGTCAATGCGTCCCAGCGCGCGCGCTGCTGCGCGGCGCTCGGGGTTGCGGCAGTGGCGGCTGCGGGCGTCGGCATGCCGGCGGGCGCAGTCGCGTTGCCTTCCTCCAGCGGCGCCGGCAGGGTCTGCGCAGCGGCCATGCCGACAACAGCCAGCGCCAGCAGGCCGCACCACTTAATTGTCGTCATCGACGGTCTCCAGGGTGGCGGCAGGCTGGTCGGCGGCGGTGGCATGCGCGCCGGATTCGTCGGCCGGCACCGGATGGCCGGCCGCATACCAGGCGTAGAAATCGGCCGAACGCGCCAGTTCCAGGTCCGGGTCGGCCAGCATCGCCTGGTCGCGCGGATCCAGGCCGGGGTTTGCCACCACCCCCGGCAAGTCGGCGGCGGGAAGGTCTTCCACCAGCACCGGCGCGGCATCGGTGACATGCAGCACGCCGGCCGGGGCCTGCGAGACCGGCTCGGGCGGCAGGGCCGGGCGGCGATGCGTCCACCACCAGCCCAGCGCCGCAAGCAGCAGCGCCAACGCCAGCACGGCCAGCACGAGGCCGGCGTGGCGGCGGTCGATCTGCGGCCACTGCCACTGGCGTGCAGGACGGTGGCGCGGCGCGGCCGGGCGGCGCGCTTCGGCGGCGGCCACGGGCGCGGCTGCGACAGGCTGCAGCGGCATGCCGGCCAGGGCCGACTCGCGGAGCTGTGCCAGCCGGCTGACCTGCGCCGGGCTGAGCTCGCGCAACTCCTGCTGCGCCGCCTCGGCCAGGGCCCGCCAGGCCTGCGCATCCGGGTTGCCGGCCGCATCGCGCGGGCAGGCACGGGACAGCGACTGCCGATAGGCCGCCACCTCGATGCCTTGCACCTCGCTGGCAGGCTCTTCTTCCAGCCCGGCCACGATACGCAGCAGCAGCGCCAGCCGGTCGCTGGTCTGCATCCGCCCCAGTGCGGTGAACGGCGGCAGCCAGGTCCCCGGCATGGGCTCGCGCCGCAGCGGCGGTGCCGTTGCCAGCAGGCTCCAGAAGCGCATCGGCCAGCCGGCCATCGGGCGACCCGCCGCCTGGCTGCTGAATGCACGCAACGCCGCCGCCAGGGCCCGCTCGGCCGCCGCGCCATCGCCGCATTGCAGTTGTGCGAGCACCAGACCCCGGCGTTCGACACCGCGCAGGAAAGCAGACAGCGCGGCAGGGGTGACGGGGGCGTCGGGGACTACGGTCATGGGAACTCCAGCATCGGCCGGCATGATACCGACGCAATCGGCCCCCGCCGATGGCTTGACAGATCGACCCGGCTGCGCTGCGTCCCGGTGCCATCGACTGCCGTCAACTGCGCAGGTTGTGCACAGCGGCAGACATGCCGATACGCGGGCGTCTGTCAACTGTTGATTTTTCTTTGTTGCATTCGTGTTTCACGCCTAAGTGATTGATCCTTATAACTTTAAGCCGATTGGCGAAAAAATGTCCAACAGGTTGCAGAGGCTAGTGAATCCGCCTTCACAGCGTGGAGCACGAGACTAATTCACAGGCTTATCCACAGGCAGTGTGGATAAACCCGTTTCCCTAGCCCTCACATAGGTTTACGTCGGATTTATCACTTCCGTCACACAAACGCGTCGTAAGCCGAAGCACCGATTCGGAGACGACCGAGCGGCGTCTGCCGGGTGCTGGACAGGGTCGGTAGACTGACCGGATGTCTTCGACCGTCGCCACCTTGCGCGTCGCCCTGCCGGTGCCGCTGCCACAACTGTTCGACTATCTGCCTCCGGCCGACGCGCCGCTGACCGACCCGGCGCGGGTCGGCTGCCGGTTGCGAGTGCCGTTCGGGCCGCGTGAGCTGGTCGGGGTGGTGGTGGAGATCGGCCAGTTGGCCTCCGCCGAAGGACTGCGCCCGGCGCTGGCCTGGTGCGACGACGCCCCGCTGCTGGTCGAGGAGCTGGCGCGTTCGCTGCAGTGGCTGGCGCGCTACACCCACGCACCGCTGGGCGAGGCCCAGTCCAGCGCCCTGCCCGGCCCGTTGCGCCGCGGCGAGCCGCTGGCCGACACCCATGCCTGGGCCTGGCAGCTCACCGAGGCCGGACGCACCGGCGCCGCCAGCCTGCGCGCCGGCAGCCGCCCCGCCTTGCTGGCCGCCCTGTTGCTGACCGGTACGCTGGGCGAAGAACAGCTGGACCCCTTGCTGCCGCAGTGGCGCGAGGCCGCACGCAGTCTGGCCAAGCGCGGCCATGCCGAGCGCGTGGCGGTGCCGGCCGACAGCATCCCGCCCCGTCCCGGCAACGGCCCGCAGCTCAACGACGAACAGCAGGCCGCCGCCGACGCCATCCGTGCGCAAAGCGGTTTTGCCACCTATCTGCTCGATGGCGTCACCGGCAGCGGCAAGACCGAGGTCTACCTGCAGGCGATCGCCGACTGCCTGGCGGCTGGCCGCCAGGCGCTGGTGCTGGTGCCGGAGATCGGCCTGACCCCGCAGACCCTGGGCCGCTTCCGCGCCCGCCTGGGCGTGCCAGTACACGCGCTGCATTCGGGGCTGTCCGACGGCGAACGGGCGCGGGTGTGGGCGGCGGCCTGGCGCGGCGAAGCCAAGCTGATCGTCGGCACGCGTTCGGCGGTGTTCACCCCGCTGCCCAATGCCGGGCTGATCGTGATCGACGAGGAACACGACGGCAGCTACAAACAGCAGGACGGCATCCGCTATCACGCCCGCGATTTCGCGCTGGTGCGCGGCAAGGCGCTGGATGTGCCGGTGATCCTGGGCAGCGCCACGCCGTCGCTGGAGAGCCTGCACAACGCCTACTCCGGCCGCTACCGGCATCTGCGCCTGTCGCGCCGCGCCGGCGAGGCGCGTCCGCCGCGCGTGCGCGTGCTCGACGTGCGCAAGCGCCCGCTCAAGGACGGCCTGTCGCCGGAAGTGCTGGCCGGCATCGGCGCCACCCTGGCGCGCGGCGAGCAGGTACTGGTGTTCAAGAACCGCCGCGGCTATGCGCCGGTGCTGCTGTGCCACGACTGCGGCTGGACTGCCGCCTGCCAGCGCTGCAGCACGCCGCTGCACCAGACCCCGATGACCGTGCACGCCGGCGGGCGGCGCCTGCAATGCCATCACTGCGGCGCGCGCCAGCAGGCACCGCTGGCCTGCCCGGCCTGCGCCAGCCTGGCGCTGCAGCCGCAAGGCATCGGCACCGAGCGGCTGGAAGAACGCCTGACCGAAGCGTTCCCGGAGTTTCCGGTGGTGCGCATCGACCGCAGCACCACCCAGCGCCGCGACGCGCTAGAGACCCAGCTGGCGCGCCTGGGCAGCGAGGCCGGCATCCTGGTCGGCACCCAGATCCTGGCCAAGGGCCACGATCTGCCACGGCTGACCATGGTGGTGGTGGTCGGCATCGACGAAGGCCTGTTCTCGGCCGACTTCCGTGCCGCCGAAAAGCTCTCCCAGCAGCTGATCCAGGTGGCCGGACGCGCCGGGCGCGCCGACCGCCCAGGCGAGGTCTGGCTGCAGACCCATCACCCCGAACATCCCCTGCTGCAGACCCTGGTCAACGGCGGCTACCACGCCTTCGCCGATGCCGAACTGCAACAGCGCGAGGCCGCGGGATTTCCGCCGTTTGCGCATCTGGCGCTGTTCCGCGCCGAGGCCAAGGACGTGGCGGCAGCCAACCAGTTCCTGATGGCGGTGCGCAGCCTGACCACGGCAGACAGCACCGCGCAATCGCCTGCGTTTGCCGCAGTGGAGTGCTACGGCCCGATGCCGGCACCGATGCCGCGCCGCGCCGGTTTCCAGCGCACCCAGTTGCTGTTGTCGGCGCAACAGCGTTCGGCCCTGCATCGTTTGCTGGACGCGCAACTGCCTGCGATCTATGCGCTGCCGCAGGCGCGGCGCGTACGCTGGTCGCTGGATGTGGATCCGATCGATCTGTATTAGGGCGGGCGTATCGCACGCGGGGCTGCAGCCAGACCACCGTGTACCCAGCTTGCGTAGGAGCGCACCTGGGCGCGATGTGGCGTTACCGGGAATGCCCTCGCGCCCGGGTGCGCTCCTACAACACCGCGAGCGAACAGGCCACAAGTGTCCTCACGTTTTTGTAGGAGCGCGCTTGCGCGCGATGGGGCGTTACCGGGAATGCCCTCGCGCACAAGTGCGCTCCTACAGAGAACGCGGCTATTTGGCCGTGTGATGTACGAGGCGCATGTCCTTGCAGCAACGTGTCGGGTCGGCAGCACGTGCGGCGCTTGCCATGAATCACGCCGGCCTGAGCGGAAACGCGAAACTCAGGTCAGCGCGGTCATCACGCCACGCTGGTACGCAGGCCGTGCGCGCAGGCGCTGGTACCACGCCTGCAGATGTGGCAGCTCGGGCCGCTCGATCGGCATTTCGAACCAGGCGTAGATGAAGCTGCCCAGCGGAATATCACCCATCGCAAATTGCGCGCCGGACAGATACGGCTGCTGCGCCAGGGCCGCATCCGCGCGTGCGAGCAGGTCGCCCGAGTGCGCCAGCGCCGCGGCGATGCGCGCAGGATCGCGCTCGGGTTCCGGTGTGCGCAGCACGCCCCAGAACAGGTCGCGAAACACGCCGGCAAACGTCGAGGTGGTCCAGTCCATCCAGCGATCGCCCAGCGCGCGTTCGGCCGGTGCCTGCGGATACAGGGCCGGCGCATATTGCGCGGCCAGGTAGCGCACGATCGCATTGGACTCCCACAGCACCAACTCACCATCCTGCATCGTCGGCACCAGACCGTTGGGATTCAACGCGCGATACTCGGGCGTGTCGTTACGACCAAACGCACCACCGACTTCGATCGAGGTATAGGGCACCCCGGCTTCTTCGGCGCACCACAGCACCTTGCGCACATTGCTGGAATTGCGCCGCCCCCATAGCGTGATCGAGGCGTTTCCTGCCGCCGATTGCATTGCAGCGTCAGCCATCGTCATTTCCCTGCTGGCGGTTTGGGCGTCGCGCGCGCCGGACGCTTCGCGGTGGACGCCTGCGTGGCGACGGTGGCCGCTGGCTGCGCTACTTTCGCCCGCCCGCCCTTGGGCGCATCGCGCACCCACAGGGCCTGCTCGTCCTGCTTGATCTCGAACAGGCCGATCGCACGCACCAAGTCGCTGAGTTTGCGATAACCGTAGTTGCGTGGGTCGAACGAGGCCTGGTTGGCCACCTGCTTGCCCACCGCCCCCAGATGCGCCCAGCCATCGTCTTCGCAGGCACTGTCGATCGCATTGCGCAGCATCTGCACCAGCCGGGTGTCGCCGCGCAGCGCGGTGGCATCCTTGCGGCCGGCGGCGGTGTCGCTGGCCGCTGCCGCCTGCTCGCCCAGCGCTTCGACATAGGTGAACTTGGAACAGGCATTGACGAACGGCGCCGGGGTTTTCTTCTCGCCGAAGCCGTACACCTTCATGCCATCGGTGAGCAGACGCATCACCAGCGGAGTGAAATCCGCATCGCTGGAAACGATCGCAAAGCCATCCAGATTGCGTGCATACAACAGGTCCATCGCATCGATCACCATCGCCATGTCCGAGGCGTTCTTGCCCGAGCTGTAGGCAAATTGCTGGATCGGCCGGATCGCGTATTCGTGCAGCGCCGCTTCCCAGCTCTTCAGGTGCGGACTCTTCCAGTTGCCGTAGGCGCGGCGCACGTTGGCCACGCCATAGCGCGCCACTTCGGCCAGCACCACGTCGATCTTGCCGGCCGGCGCGTTGTCGGCATCGATCAGCAAGGCGATGCGTTTGTCGGGATTGTCGATCATGGTCATTCCTCGAAGGTGTCGGCAGAGTCGGTGTCGCTTGCGGTGTCGATTTCGGTGTCGGCCGCATCGGCCGACGGCAGCGTGTACTGGCTGCCATCGTGCATGGTCAACACGCCATCGCTCAGGATCTCGCGCTCGGACCCGCCGCTGACCCAGGTGGCATGCACGCGGCCGCGGCCGCGATCGCCTTCCACCGTGAACACGAAATCGTCGTCACCCGGCGCCAGACCGGTGCGCACCAGATCCACCCGCATCGTGTGGATCTGGCCGATCTGTTCCTGCACCACCGCATCGTCCTGCAGCGCGGCGCGTGCCTGGTCGGCAAACAGCGACCAGCCGAACACGATCAGCCAGCCGAGCGCGCCCAGCACCAGCATGCCGAACAGCACCACGCAGGCCGCCAGCCCGATCAGGCCGAGTGAGACGCCGCTGAGTTTCTGTCCGGGCGCACGCGCGGCAGCCGGTGCCATCGCCGGCGAAGCGGATGGCGGTGGCGGTGGCGACAGCGGCGGCAACGGCGGCGGTAGTGACGGCATGCGGTCATCATGTGGATGAGATGCGACATGATGCCGCAGGCAGGCTGGATCCAGGCGGCATGTTCATTACCGATGCGGCATGCTGATGAGCCCGCGTCGCAATCCATCGGACCTTACGATGACTTCTTCCCCCTCCCAAGCTCCGCTGCACCTGGTTGTGGTTGGCGGCGGTTTCGCCGGCTTATGGGCCACCCGCGCACTCGACGATCCCGGCATCCGCATCACCCTGATCGACCGCCAGAACCATCACCTGTTCCAGCCGCTGCTGTACCAGGTCGCCACCGCCGGCCTGTCGGCACCGGATATCGCCGCGCCGCTGCGCCACATCCTGCGCGAGCAGCGCAATGTCGAAGTGCTGCTCGGCGACGTCGCCGAAATCGCACCGGCGCGCCGTGAGGTGGTGCTCGCCGACGGCAGCACGCTCGGCTACGACATGTTGCTGCTGGCCACCGGCGCCACCCATGCCTACTTCGGCAACGATCAATGGGCCGAGCATGCGCCCGGCCTGAAGACGCTGTACGACGCGCTGGTGCTGCGGCGCAAGTTGCTGCTCGCCTTCGAGCGCGCCGAGGCAGAGTCCGACCCGGCCGCACGCGCAGCCTGGCTGAGTTTTGCCGTGGTCGGCGGCGGCCCGACCGGCGTCGAGCTGGCCGGCACGCTGGCCGAGATCGCCCGCCACACGCTCAAGAACGAATTCCGCCATATCGACCCGCAGCAGGCGCGCGTGCGCCTGGTCGAAGCCGGCCCGCGCGTGCTGCCCTCGTTCCCGGACGATCTCACCGCCAAGGCGCGCAAGCAGCTCGAGCGCCTGGGCGTGGAGGTGCACACCGGCACGCCGGTCACCCACATCGATGCGCTGGGCTATCAGCTCGGCGACACCTTTGTGCCTGCACGCACCGTGGTGTGGGCCGCCGGCGTGGCGGCATCGCCGCTGGCGCGCACGCTGGGCGTGCCGCTGGATCGTGCCGGCCGCGTGCTGGTGGAGCCGGACCTGAGCGTACCCGGTCACCCGGAGATCTTCGTCGGCGGCGACCTGGCCTCGGTCCAGCAGGACGGCCGCCCGGTACCGGGCGTGGCACCGGCAGCAAAGCAGATGGGCAAGCACATCGCCAAGGCGGTCCGCGCCCGCCACCGCAGCCAGCCTGCACCAGCCTTCCGTTACCAGGACTACGGCAACTTGGCCACGATCGGCCGCATGGCCGCCATCGTGCATGTCGGCAAGCTCAAGCTCTCCGGCATCGTGGCCTGGTGGTTCTGGCTGGCCGCGCACGTGTACTTCCTGATCGGCTTCCGCAACCGGTTCGTGGTGCTGGTGAACTGGGCGATGGCGTACTGGAGCTACCAGCGCGCCGCGCGCATCATCTTCGGCGGTGCCACCGACGACCCACCGCCCAGCAGCAAGGACGGATGACAGCGGCTCAGGCCGTGCGCGATGCTGTGCGGCCTGATGCGACGGTCTGATCGTGACCACTCTCCTGTTCCTGCTGGATCTGCTCGGCACCTTCGTGTTCGCCCTCAGCGGCGCGACCGTGGCGGTGCGCAATCGCCTGGATCTGTTCGGCGTACTGGTGCTGTCGTGCGCGGCGGCGGTGTCCGGCGGCATCGTGCGCGATGTGCTGATCGGCGCGACCCCGCCGGCCGCGCTGGTGCATCCGCAGTACCTGCTGGTCGCCTGCCTGGCCGGCGTGGCCGGTTTCTACTGGCATGCGGCGGTGGAACGGCTGCGCAACCCGGTGCAGCTGTTCGACGCGGCCGGGTTGGCGTTGTTTGCGGTCTACGGCACCAGCAAGGCGCTCGATTACCAGCTCAGTCCGCTCAGCGCGACCTTGCTCGGCATGCTCAGCGGCATCGGCGGCGGCATCGCGCGCGATCTGCTGGTGGCGCGGACGCCGGTGGTGCTGCAGGCCGAGCTGTATGCGGTCGCCGCGCTGGCCGGTGGCGGCCTGGTCGCGATCGGGCACATGCTCGCAGTGCCGCAGGCCTGGTCGCTGGCGACCGGTGCGCTGGTCTGTTTCGGGCTGCGCTTCATGGCCATCCGCTACGGCTGGCATCTGCCGGTGGCGCGCCTGCCGGAATAGCGCCGGCGGGCGCAGCGCGCGGTCGATCATCGGCGAGCGACCACGACGAACCACCACGCGTCGTCGGACTCGACGCAGCACCGGCAGCCCACATGCAAACGGCCCGGAAAACCGGGCCGTTTGTGCAACGCCTGGGGCATGATCGAAGGATCAGGCCACGAACAGCGCCTTCATCTTCTTCAGCGCATTCGCCTCGATCTGGCGGATACGCTCGGCCGACACGCCATACTCGTCGGCCAGCTCCTGCAGCGTCACCTTGGAGTCGGAGTCCAGCCAGCGGCGCTTGACGATGTCGCGCGAGCGCGTATCCAGGCCGGCCATGCCTTCGCGCAGCAACTGCAGCTGATTGTCCTCGCTGTCGTGGCGCTCGTAGGCCTGCGACGGATCTTCGTCGTTGGCCACCAGGTAGCTCACCGGCGACGGCGGACCATGATCGTCGTCTTCGTCGGACGAGGCATCGAAGCCGATATCGCGACCGGACAGACGCGACTCCATCTCCATCACTTCGCGCTCGGAGACGTTCAGGTCCTTGGCGACCGCAGTCACCTCGGACGCATTGAGCCAGCCCAGGCGGGTCTTGGACTTGCGCAGGTTGAAGAACAGCTTGCGCTGCGCCTTGGTCGTGGCGACCTTGACGATGCGCCAGTTCTTTAGGATGAACTCGTGCATTTCCGCACGGATCCAGTGCACTGCGAAGCTGACCAGGCGCACGCCCATTTCCGGGTCGAAGCGCTTGACCGCCTTCATCAGGCCGATGTTGCCTTCCTGGATCAGGTCGCCCAGCGGCAGGCCGTAGCCGTTGTAGCCGCGAGCGACGTGCACCACGAAGCGCAGGTGGGAATGGACCAGCTCGCGCGCGGCGTCCAGATCCAGCTCGTCACGGAAGCGACGGGCAAGATTCTGTTCCTCATCGACCGACAGCACCGGGATCTGGTGCACGGCACCGATGTAGGCGTCCAGCGAACCGAGCGCACTGGGAATCGGGAGATTGTTTGCCACTAGGGCAGTCGAGGTGATCTGGTTCATAGGGCACCATCTTAGCAGTCGAACTATTGGACTGCCGGGTACAGAAAGAGTTCCCAGCGTTCCATTTATAGGAAGTTCGGGCTTTTGGCGTTGCCGTCGTTCTACGGCGCAACTCCCGACTTCGAGCACCTACGCTACCACCGCCGACCTGGGTAGACCGTGACAAAGCCGCCGCGAAAGGGGGCCGGCGCCGGTACCGTTCAGCCGCTGGCCGGAGTGGTGTCCAGCGCGTTGCGGGGCGGCAGCGACCAGTCGATCGGGCCCAGCCCGCGGCGCTGCAGGTGCTCGTTGGTCTTGGAGAAGTGCTGGCAGCCCAGAAAGCCGCGATGCGCCGACAACGGCGAGGGATGCGGGGCCTTGAACACGCGATGGCGCGCCTGGTCGATGACCTTGCCCTTGGACTGCGCGTAGCTGCCCCAGAGCAGGAACACCAGGCCTTCGCGCTCGCGGTTGAGGGTCTCCACCACATGGTCGGTGAAGCCTTCCCAGCCCTTGTTCTGGTGCGCGCCGGCACGGCCCTGCTCCACCGTCAGCACCGCATTGAGCAGCAGCACGCCCTGGCGCGCCCACGGCATCAGATAGCCATGGTCCGGCCGCGCGATGCCCAGGTCGTCCTGGATCTCCTTGTAGATGTTGAGCAGCGACGGCGGCACCGGCACGCCAGGCAACACCGAAAAGCACAGCCCATGCGCCTGGCCTTCGCCGTGATACGGGTCCTGGCCCAGGATCACCACCTTGACCTGCTCGAACGGGGTGGCGTCGAAGGCCGCAAAGATCTGCGGGCCCGGCGGGAACACCCGCGCCCCGGCCGCCTTGCGCTGGCGCAGGAATGCGGACAGCTCCTGCATTTCCGGGCGCAGCAACCAATCGCCCACCCGCGCCTTCCACGACGGTTCCAGCTGGATACGCGCTTCCACTTCAGCCACTTCGGTCATAGCGTGACAGCCTGGTCCTCGAGCCGAGCCAGGCGCAGCTGGAACAGCACCTTGGTCACCAGCAGACGTTCTTCGATGGGTTTTTGCACCAGGTCGTTGGCGCCGGCGCGCAGCAGCTCGGACTGGTTGCGCGGATTGGTGTCGCCGGTCATCACCAGCACCGGCAGGCGACGCTTGCCGTAGGCGAAGTCGATGCGGATGCGCTCGACCACGTCGCGGCCGTTGAGCTCGCCCTTCAGGGTCACATCGGTCAGCACCACGTCGATGCGGCGCTCGGTGCGGCCCAGCGATTCGGCGGTGAGCAGCGCAAAGGCATCCTCGGCGGTGAGCACATGCACCACCTTCAGGCTCTGCCGCTCGAGCATGCGCTTGGTCGCCTCGGCCACCACGCGGCTGTCCTCGATGTACAGCACGGTCGCGCCGACCACCGGCTCGGGCTGCACATAGCCGCGGATGAAGGTCGCCAGGGCTTCGTGGCCCAGCGCCTTGTCGAAATAATCGGTGACGTATTCGGTGAAGCGGCGCTCCACCAGATGCTGCTGCGCATCGCCGGAGACCACGATCACCGGCACATAGGCCTGGCCGGCCGCTTCGCGCACGCTGCGCGCCAGGGTCAGGCCGTCGCCATCGGGCAGCGACAGCGAGGTGGTGACCAGATCCACCGCCCCGGCTTCCAGCGCCTGGCGCGCCTCGGCGATGCTGGAGCAGCCGATCACCTGCACGTTGGGCAGATCACGCTGCAACACATCGGCGATCAGCTTGCGCACCAGCTTGGAGCCATCGACCACCATCACGCGCGGCGCGTCGCTGATCAGGTGCTTGAGATCCGGTGGATGCATGGCAGGCCTCAGGTCTCGGTGGGACGGGTCTGGCGAAGAAAATGGCCGGTGACCAGCCAGGCGCCCAGCCAGCCCAGGACCAGGGTGCCGACCAGCACCAGCGCAGAATGCAGCAGATCCAGCCCGTGCAGGGTAAAGGAGCTGCCATAACTGTCGGCCAGGGTCGCCAACGGCGCGCGCAGCGCCAGCCCGGAGGCGGCGATCAGCGCGAGCGCCACAGCGCCGGCACCGAGCCCGTACCAGGCCCCCAGGTACAGAAACGGACGCCGGATGAAGCCATCGCTGGCGCCCAGCAACTGCAGCACGCCGATTTCCTCGCGCCGCGACTGGATGTCCAGCCGCACCGTATTGCCGACCACCAGCACCGCGCCGACACCCAGCAGTGCCGACAACACCTGCACCAGCCGCTCGCCGAAGTGCAGCCAGCCATCCAGGCGCTTGCGCCACAGCGCGTCGTGCTGCACCTGGTCGGCCTGCGGCAAGGCCTGCAGCGCACCGGCCAGCTGCGCATCGTCAGCCGTTTCGGTGGGCGTGACGACCAATAGCGTCGGCAGCGGGTTGTCGCCCAGCGCATCGATCGCCTCGTCGAGCTTGGCGCTCTCGCGCAGCTCGGTCAGCCCCTGCGCCGGCGTGCGCAGCGCGACCTGGGCAACGTCCGGGCGCGCGCGCAGTTCGCCGGCCAGGGCCTGCGCGGCCTCGGCGCCGATCTCGACCTTCAGGAACAGGTTGATCTCGCGTGACTGCTGCACGCTGCCGGCCAGCAACTTGACGTTGTCCAGCGCGATCGACAGCCCCAGCGGCAAGGCCAGCGCCAGCGCCATCACCACGATGGTCAGCAAGGTGGCCCACGGCTTGCGCATGGCACGGCCCAGGCTGAAGGCGATGCTGTGCAGATGGTGGTCGATCCACACGCCGACCCGCGAGGGGGCGACGGCTTCGGTATTGGCGGGCTTGCTCATTCGGCCAGATCCTGCGGCGAGATGTCGTCGACCAGGCGGCCGTGATCCAGGATCAGCACGCGCTTGCGCATCTGCTTGAGCAGGGCCAGGTCATGGCTGACCACCAGCACGCTGGTGCCGCGCGCGGGCAGCTCGGCGAACAACTGCATGATTTCCGCAGCCAGCGCCGGATCCAGATTGCCGGTGGGCTCATCGGCCACCAGCAGGCGCGGTTCGCCGACGATGGCGCGGGCGATGCCCACGCGCTGCTGCTCGCCGGCCGACAACTGCGACGGCAAGGCCCGCTCGCGATGGGCCAGCCCGATCCGCTCCAATGCCGAGCGCACGCGCTTGCCGATCTCCGCACGCCGGGTGCCGCGCAGGATCAGCGGTAACGCCACGTTCTCGGCGATGCTGCGGTCGTTGAGCAGGCGATGGTCCTGATAGACCGCACCCACCTGGCGACGGTGCAGCGGAATCTGCCGGCCGCGCACCTTGAGCAGGTTGCGTTCGCCCAGCAGTACTGCGCCCTGGCTGGGCCGCTCGCTGAGGTGGATCAATTTGAGCAGGGTGCTTTTGCCGGCGCCGGAGTGGCCGGTCACGAACAGCATCTCGCCATCGGCCACTTCGAAGCTGACATCGGTCAGCGCCTGGTGGCCACCGGCGTAGTGCTTGCTGACGTTGTCGAAACGCAGAACGGTCATCCAGCGATTATGCCGGAGCGCCAGCGCTTGCGTCGCATCGCCGGAGCCCGGCAATGCGACGCAGGCCGCAGGCGATCAGTTGCCGGACACCAGCGAGCGCAGGCGACGGCCGATACGGCTCAGCAGCGACGGGCTGCCGGACGGCTTGGCGGCGCTGCGCACCGGCTTGGCGACCACCTGGGTGGGCTTGCGCGGTGCGGCAGGTGCGGCGACCGGTGTGGAGGCCACTGCCGGCTCGGCACCTTCGACCGGACGGCCGTTGCGACGACGGCGCCGCTTGCGTGGTGCGCGCTCGGCATCGGCCACGATGGTGGAAGGCGCCTCGACCGACGCCGCCGCAACCACCGGCGTTTCGGTCGGCGCTGCCGCTGCCGGGGCTTCGCCCTCCACACGCGGCTTGCGACGCGGACGCGGCTTGCCATCGGCACTGCCGCCGTCGCGGCGACCGCCGCCACTGCCGCTACGCGATGGGCCGCCCGGGCCGCTGCGACCACCGCCGCGGCGCTGCTCTTCGGCAGCACGCTGTTCGCGCGCCTCGCGGAAGATGGTGCCCACGCTGTCGCCAGCATCCTCGTCGGCCTCTTCGCCTTCCACCGGTACACGCGCGGTACGCGGCAGCGGCGTCAGCAGCTCGGAGGTCACTGGCTCGACCGGGATCTTCTGCTCGATATAGGCCTCGATGTCCGGCAGGCTCATCGCATAGCGCTCGCAGGCGAAGCTGATCGCATCGCCCTCTTCGCCCAGCCGCGCGGTACGGCCGATACGGTGCACGTAGTCTTCCGCATCGAACGGCAGGTCGTAGTTGTAGACGTACTTGACGCCGTCGATGTGCAGGCCGCGCGCGGCCACGTCGGTGGCGACCAGGATTTCGAGCTGGCCCTTCTGGAAACGGTTGAGCAGCGACTCGCGCTTCTTCTGCGGCACGTCGCCCGACAGCACGCCGACCCGGTAGCCATGCCGCTCCAGCGTGCGCGCCACGCGCTCGACGAACGCCTTGGTATTGACGAACACCATGGTGCGCGCGCCTTCGCTGCGCGACAGCAGGCCCAGCAGCAGCGTCTGCTTCTCTTCGTCGGATGGGAAATAGATGCGCTGGCGCACCCGTGCGGCGGTGATGCTCTCGGTTTCGACGACCAGCTTTTCCGGCTCGTTCATGTGCTCGTAGGCGAGCTCGAGCACGCGGTGACTGAGCGTGGCCGAGAACAGCAGGGTCTGGCGGGTGCCGCGCTCGGGCATGCGCCGCAGCAGGAAGCGGATGTCCTTGATGAAGCCCAGGTCGAACATGCGGTCGGCTTCGTCCAGCACGCAGATCTCGCAGGCATGCAGCGAGACCACCTTGTGCTGCTTGACGTAGTCGATCAGCCGGCCCGGGGTGGCGATGATCACGTCCACGCCCTGCTGCAGCAGCTCGCGCTGCTTGTCGTAGTCCACCCCGCCGTAGACCAGCGCGAAGCGCAGGCCCAGGTCGGCGCCGAACTTGACCGCATCCTTGTGGATTTGGATCGCCAGCTCGCGGGTCGGCGCCAGGATCAGCGCGCGCGGGTCTTCCGGCTTGCGGTCGGCCAGCGCCGGGCGGATCAGCAGGCGGTTCATCACCGCCACCAGGAACGCCAGGGTCTTGCCAGTGCCGGTCTGGGCCTGGCCGGCGACGTCGCCGCCCGGCAGCGCGACCGGCAGGGTCAGCGCCTGGATCGGGGTACAGCGGGTAAACCCGGCGCTCTCCAGCCCGGCGATCAGCGCCGGATGCAGGTCGAACGTGGAAAAAGTCAAATCGGTCAGCGGTTTGTCGCTCATTATTCCGTCTTCGTGAGGCGCCCTGGGCAGCCCGGGCGCGGCTTGCATCGATGCCGACAGCGTCGCAAACTGCGGCTGTTGTGGCGGACAGCGCGGCTTCAGGACTGACACTTGATTCAGTCGCGCAATGCCCCAGTTTAACGCAATGTAGCGGCCTGCCCGTTCGGGCGGGCCGTTTTGGTTTCCAGGAGACCCAACGTGAGCGATAAGGTTCAACATGTCGGCGATGCCGACTTCGATACAGCTGTACTGCAATCCGGCGAACCGGTGCTGGTGGATTTCTGGGCCGAGTGGTGCGGACCCTGCAAGATGATCGCCCCGGTGCTGGACGATCTGGCCGATACATACCAGGGCAGGCTGAAGGTTGCCAAGGTCAATGTGGACCAGAACCGCGCCTTGGCCATCAAGTACCACGTGCGTTCGATCCCGATGCTGTTGCTGTTCAAGGATGGCCAGGTGCAGGCCACCCAGATCGGTGCGGTTGGCAAGGGCCAGCTGACCCAGATGATCGACAAGACCCTGGGCGGCGCGGCTGCCTGAGCGAGCGGGCGTCCAGCGATGGGCGCCCCGTGATGCGCCAGCAGTTAAATCCTGCTGCGGCAGGCGCTTGCGCGGTTGCGCGCAGCGGTGATAGTGTCAGTTGATCCGGAGCACGTTCGTGCGCCGACGTACCCCTCTAGAAACCTCTTCTAGACTCCCATCACCTAAAGTTCGCCCCCCCAGCCGGGCGCTCGCACTCTTAGCGAGGAATCACGCACTTGTCCGATCATCCTTCCTCCGATACCGGGAGCAGCGTCGACGCTCCTGTCGAGAAGCGCGTGCGCAAGCCGCGCGTGAGCAAGACCGCCGCTGCCACCGACGACGGTGGCGCGCAGCAGCCCAACCTGCCCTTGCCCGCCAGCCCCGTACCCGACGCTCCACGTGCCCCGCAGGCCCCGTCGCACGCTGCCGATTCGGCACCGGCGCAGACGTCCGGCGATGGCGCGTCCTATGCCGGTAACGCCCCCAGCGCCAACCAGGGCAACCAGGGCAACGACACCCATGGCGACTCCCGCGAGGGCGGCCAGACACAGCAGCAGCGCTTCAATCAGGCGCAGCAGCAACAGAACCAGAATCAGGCGCAACACCGGGGCCAGGGCCAGAACCAGGCTCAGCCCCAGGCGCAAGGTCAGGGTCAGGACCAGGCCCAGAATGGCGGCCAGCATCAGCAAGGTCAGGGCCAGGGGCAGAACCAGCAGGGCAACCGCCGTGACCGCTTCCGCAACCGCCGCGACCGTGGACGCGACCGCTTCGGCAACGAAGGTGGTGGTGGCATGCCGTCGTCCGATGGCAGCAACGAGCCGTTCGTCGCGCGCCCGCACCCGGCCGTGCCGGAAGGCTTCCCGGTCTACTCGCTGAGCGATCTCAAGCGGATGCCGGCGCAGAAGCTGCTGGATATCGCCGACCAGCTCAACATCCAGGAAGGCGTGGCGCGCGCGCGCAAGCAGGACGTGATCTTCGCCCTGCTCAAGGTGCTGACCCGCCACGGCGAAGGCGTTGCCGCCGACGGTGTGCTGGAAATCCTGCCCGACGGCTTCGGCTTCCTGCGTGCCGCAGAAGCCAGCTACCTGGCCGGCCCGGACGACACCTATATCTCGCCCAGCCAGATCCGCCGCTTCAACCTGCGGACCGGCGATCACCTGTCCGGCCGCATCCGCTTCCCGAAGGACGGCGAACGCTATTTCGCGCTGTCGATCGTCGACACCATCAATGGCGAGCCGCTGGAAGCCAGCAAAAACAAGGTGCTGTTCGAGAACCTGACCCCGCTGTTCCCGCGCCGCCGCTTCCGTCTGGAGCGTGGCGATGGATCGACCGAGGACATCACCGGCCGCATCCTGGACCTGATGGCGCCGCAGGGTAAAGGTCAGCGCGCGCTGATCGTCTCCCCGCCCAAGGCCGGTAAGACGATGATGATGCAGCAGGTGGCCACGGCCATCACCAGCAATCATCCCGAAGTGCACATGATCGTGCTGCTGATCGACGAGCGCCCGGAAGAAGTGACCGAAATGCAGCGCACCGTGCGCGGCGAGGTCATCTCCTCCACCTTCGACGAACCGGCCGCGCGCCACGTGCAGGTCGCCGAGATGGTGATCGAGCGTGCCAAGCGCCTGGTCGAGCACAAGAAGGACGTGGTGATCCTGCTCGACTCGATCACCCGTCTGGCACGCGCCTACAACAACGTGGTGCCCAGCTCCGGCAAGGTGCTCACCGGTGGTGTGGACGCCAACGCGCTGCACCGTCCGAAGCGCTTCTTCGGTGCGGCCCGTAACGTGGAAGAGGGCGGCTCGCTGACCATCATCGCCACGGCGCTGGTGGAAACCGGCAGCAAGATGGACGAGGTGATCTACGAAGAGTTCAAGGGCACCGGCAACAGCGAAGTGCATCTGAACCGTCGCATCACCGAAAAGCGCGTGTACCCGGCGATCGACATCAACCGCTCGGGCACGCGTCGCGAAGACCTGCTGATCGAGCCGGAGCTGCTGCAGAAGATCTGGATCCTGCGCAAGCTGCTGCACCCGATGGACGAAATCGCGGCAATGGAATTCCTGCTGGACAAGATGAAGACCACCAAGTCCAACGACGAGTTCTTCAGTTCGATGAAGCGCTGAGTCGGTCGGTATTCTCGACAAGAAAAAGCCCCGCATTGCGGGGCTTTTTTTGTGGGTGCGTGGTTGCTTGCAATCACAAGCCTGGTTGGTCGAGTGCGCGGTGCCCTCGCCGCTCGCGGGACACACCGCAGGTACGTACGTGTAGGCTCGGGAGCGGCATCCTCGCCGCCCGCGGTCCCGCAAGCGGCGAGGACACCGCACCAGGAAGTTGATCGGCGGGGCCAATACCTGCCTATCGCCGCGTCTGCGTTGGGATGCCAGAAGGCTTTGCAGGGTGCTTGTTGAAAAGCCTGCCTTCTCTCGGCTTGAAATGGAACGCTGGTGGGACGCGCTGTGACTCAAACAACAAACCTCATGCTCTGCTCGCAAACATGCACACCGACCATCTCGACGGGTCCTTGCCCGCCCATCGTCGCGGGACCTTACGCGGAATGGATGCCGCGTAAGAGCTTACATGGACGTACTTGCAGCGTGTCCCGCGATGGTGGGCGGGCAAGGGCCCTGCAGCCAGTGGCAGATCAGCGGCCTTGTAGCCAAGCTCCGATAAACCGTCCGGCAGCGAACGATCAAGACCACCCGCTCTGCAAGCAACAGGCGTGAGATAGCTTCGCCAGCCGCGCTGATGTTGGCTTCGCGCTTAAGTTCCTTGCAGCGGCGTCACCAGCCGCACACCTTCTCCGCGTGCGGAGAACAAGCCACTACCTGGCAGCGCATCCGGACTGTCGGTCGATGCCGACGCATCGCGCTGCTCGTGCCAGGGCGCCGGCTGACGCGGGCCCGGCAGATAGGATTGCCACTTTTTGGTTTGCTTTGCAGCGATCGAATTGCCTGGCCAGGATTCGATGGCGAAGGTGACCGGAACCCGCATGACCCAGTACGGCGCGTCGGCCTCGGCGCCTTGCGTTGGCGGCACAAATGTCCAGCCTCGCGCCTTGGCGATTGCAACGTCGGCAAACGCCTTGCGCCAGCGCGGGCGCTTGGATTCCGGCGCCAGCGTGGTCAGGTTGACCTGCTCGGCGACCAAGTCTTCGACCTTGCCATCGCGCCCGACCTTGAGCAGCAGATAGACCACCCCGGTCACACCTTCTCGAAACGCATGCTCAGGGTACGCAGGTGCCGGCATGTCCTTGGCAGCGACGCTGGCTGCAGCTTGCTCCTGGCTGCCGAAATGCGCACTGCGAATCGATACGGAATAGGTGCCGTTATCGGCCGGCTTGGCGACCAGCAGCAGATTCATCAGCAATTGCGCGGGCAAGGCGCTTCCATCGTCTTTGACAGGGTCAAAGCGCCAGGAAGCGATCGATTGTTTGACGCGGTCGCGGACCACTGGAGGCAGGCTTGCTTCGTCGGTGAGCTTGACCTCCGTAACGGTACCGTCCGGCGTCAGCGTCAATTCGCCTGCGATATTCATGCTGGCCTCCATCTGTGCCTGTACCTGCGCGGCACTGGGAACTGCCTGCACGCCGCTGACACTCGCCATTGCCAACAAAATGCCCAAGCCCAAGCGTTGCTTCCACTGCATGACCGCACTCCATGGTTATTGAGTTTCGTTGTACCAGCTTGGCGCATACGCGTAAATCTTCAGGCCAGTTTTCGCGAGTCTGCGTAGGGCGGGGTGTCGGGGTAGTCGTCCTCGCGCAGCCGGGTTTGCAGGTCGCGCCACCATTGCGGGTCGAACAGTTCCGGGTGCAGGTGCTTGACCGCTTCCAGCTGCGAGGGTGGCAAGCCCATGAATAGCGCGAAGCGCTCGGGGAACACATCGCGCGGGCCGACGTGGAACCAGGGCTCGGCAGTCATCTGTTCTTCATAGGTGGTGGGGGACGGCCAGTCGCGGAAGGTGCATTCGGTGATCAGGCACAGCTCGTCGTAGTCGTAGAACACCGCGCGCTGATGGCGGGTGATGCCGAAGTTCTTCAGCAGCATGTCGCCGGGAAAGATATTGTTGCGCGCCATGTCCTTGATCGCCTGGCCGTAGTCCAGCGCGGCCGCATGCGCGGCTTCGGGCAGCTGTTCGCGCAGGTAGAGATTGAGCGGGCGCAGGCGGCGCTGCACGTAGCACAGCGCGATCAGCACGTCCTGGCCATCTTCGCTCAGGCTCGTCGCACAGCTGGTCTGCAGCTCGTCCAGCAACGCGGGCGAGAAACGCGATTTGGGAAACCGCAGGAAGCGATACGGCTGCGCGTCCAGCAAGCGACCGATGCGATCGAGCTGGAACACCAGCTCGTATTTGCCTTCGACCTGCGCACGACTCATGGTCTTGGGATAGGCAAAGCGGTCGCGAATCAGTTTGAACACCAACGGATAACTGGGCAGGGTAAATACCACCATGACCATGCCGGGCGTGCCGTCGGCATGCACCAGCTGCTCGGAGGGATGCGCCTGGAAATGGCTGAAAAACGTGCGATAGCGTTCGGTCTTGCCCTGCTTGGCGCGCCCGAGCATCGTGTACAGCTCGTCGACCGGCTTGTGGGTGAGTAGGCTGCGCAGAAACACCACCGCGTCGCCGACGGTGGCCAGATCGGCCTGGAAGTAACTGCGCGAGTTGCTAAACAATTGCGCGACGTCGCTGCGCCGGGTCAGCACCGCTTCTGCGCGCAGGCCGGCGTCGTCGTTGACCAGGGCGATGACGCATGGCGAGAAGCGATGTTCGCCGAACACGCGGCCGACCAGGTAGGCGCGCCGTTCGCGATAGAACACCGTCTCCAGCAATTCCACGCTGCGCACCGGGTGCTCGCCCCAGTGCGCGAGATCATCGAGCAGGCGCACCGCGATCGCCGCTGCACAGCGGGTGCGATGCGCATACGGAACGTCGAAGGAATAATCGCCGAGCACGCGCACCAGCATGTCGGTCAGCCGGCCGGGCGAGACCGCATAGGTATGCCGTGCGACCGGCACCGTGATCGCGTCGGTCGGCTCGATATCCAGCGCGATGAATTCGATCTCCGCATCCACGCCGTGGGTGCCGAAGTAACGCCGGGTCAGGGTGTTGTAGAAGGTCTTGTACAGCTCCTGGTCGATCAGCCCGCTCAGCAGCGCGGCGTAATGCACGCGTGCACGCATCCACAGCGCGCGATCGTGCGCCTGCCCCAGCAGCACCGCACGCAAGCGCAGCATGCATTCGCTGATGTACTGGTCGTACAGCGCGATCCGCGCCACCGCATCATCGCGCGCGCCGCTCCAGTCGCGCGTTTCGAAGCGCTGTTTGGCGCGTGCGGTGATCTCGGCAAACCGGGCGTGGTAATCCTCGAAGGCGTCGTACACGGCATGGGCGATCGCCAGCGCACGGCGCTCGGACTGTGGCGGTAACGGGAGCTGGCTCATGCCGGCAGTGTACCCAGCGCATGTTGCGACGTGCAGCGGAGACAAACGATCCATCGAACAGGCGCACAGTCGGCCACATGCCGAGACTGCTCGCACCGAGGCGCAGGATCTCTCGCAGGCAAGGCACTGCCAGGTCGTGAGGCCTGGCACGCAACGACCGTGTTCTCGCTGTTGCGCGCAAACGCCGGAAACGACAAGGCCCGCCCCTCATCGAGGCGGGCCCTGCCTGTTGCACCTGCTGGACGCACCGCCAGGCGGTGCGCTGGATCAGGCCTTCAGCGTGGCCAACACGTCGTTGAAGGTCTTGCTCGGGCGCATCGCCTCGCTGACCTTGGCCAGATCGGGGTGATAGTAGCCGCCGATCTCGACCGGCTTGCCTTGGGCGCCGTTGAGCTCGGCCACGATGGTGGCTTCGTTCTCGGTCAGGGCCTTGGCCAGCGGTGCGAACTTGGCCTGCAGGGCGGTGTCCTCGGTCTGCGCAGCCAGGGCCTGCGCCCAGTACATCGCCAGATAGAAGTGGCTGCCGCGGTTGTCCAGTTCACCGACCTTGCGCGCTGGCGACTTGTTGTTGTCCAGGAATTGACCGTTAGCGACGTCCAGCGCCTTGGCCAGCACCGTGGCCGACGGATTGTCGTAGCGGTTGCCCAGATGCTCCAGCGAGGCGGCCAGGGCCAGGAACTCGCCCAGCGAATCCCAGCGCAGGCTGTTCTGTTCGACGAACTGCTGCACGTGCTTGGGCGCCGAGCCACCGGCACCGGTCTCGAACAGGCCGCCACCGGCCATCAGCGGCACGATCGACAGCATCTTGGCGCTGGTGCCCAGCTCCAGGATCGGGAACAGGTCGGTGAGGTAGTCGCGCAGCACGTTGCCGGTGACCGAGATGGTGTCCTGGCCCTTGCGGATGCGTTCCAGCGAGAAGGTGGTCGCTTCCACCGGCGGCAGGATGCGGATATCCAGGCCGCTGGTGTCGTGATCCTTCAGGTATTTCTCGACCTTGGCGATCACCTGCGCATCGTGCGCGCGCGCCTTGTCCAGCCAGAACACCGCAGGCGTCTCGCTCAGGCGCGCGCGCTCGACGGCCAGCTTGACCCAGTCCTGGATCGGCGCGTCCTTGACCTGGCACATGCGCCACAGGTCGCCGGCTTCCACCGCATGTTCGAACACGGTGGCGCCGGTGTCGTCGGTGACCTTGACGGTCCCGGCGGCGGCAATCTGGAAGGTCTTGTCGTGCGAGCCGTATTCCTCGGCCTTCTGCGCCATCAGGCCAACGTTGGGCACCGAGCCCATGGTGGACGGATCGAATGCGCCATGCGCCTTGCAGTCGTCGATCACCGCTTGATAGACATCGGCGTAGCAGCGATCCGGGATCACCGCCTTGGTGTCCTGCAGCTTGCCTTCGGCATTCCACATCTGACCGGAGTCGCGAATCATCGCCGGCATCGACGCATCGACAATCACGTCGCTGGGCACATGCAGGTTGGTGATGCCCTTGTCCGAATTGACCATGGCCAGGGCCGGACGCTGCGCGTATTCGGCCTGGATATCGGCCTTGATCTGCGCCTGCTGGTCGTCCGGCAGCGTGGCGATGCGTGCGTACAGGTCGCCGATGCCGTTGTTGGGGTCGAAGCCGACCGACGCAAGCGCTTCGGCATGCTTGCTCAGCGTGTCCTTGTAGAACTCGCCGACCACCACACCGAACAGCACCGGGTCGGAGACCTTCATCATGGTGGCTTTCAGATGCACCGAGAACAGCACATCCTTGGCCTTGGCATCGGCGATCTGCGCGTCGATGAAGCTGGCCAGCGCGCGCTTGCTCAGCACCGCGGCATCGACGATTTCGCCGGCCTTGACCGCCACCTTGTCCTTCAACACGCTGCTGCTGCCGTCGTTACCGACGAACTCGATCTTCAACGCGCCGGCGGCCGCCACGGTGGCGGATTGCTCGCTGCCGAAGAAATCGCCGTCGTCCATATGGGCCACGTGCGACTTCGAATCGCTGCTCCACTTGCCCATGCGGTGCGGATGCTTGCGCGCGTAATTCTTCACCGACAGCGGCGCGCGACGGTCGGAGTTGCCTTCGCGCAAAACCGGATTGACCGCGCTGCCCTTGACCCTGTCGTAGCGCGCCTTGACGTCCTTTTCGGCATCGTCCTTGGGCGTGTCCGGATACGCCGGCAGCGCATAGCCCTGGCCCTGCAGTTCGGCGATGGCGGCCTTGAGCTGCGGCACCGAGGCGCTGATGTTGGGCAGCTTGATGATGTTGGCTTCCGGCGTGGTGGCCAGCTCGCCCAGCTCACCGAGGTCGTCGGCGATCTTCTGCGCGTCGCTCAGGTGCTCGGGAAACAGCGACAGGATGCGGCCGGCCAGCGAGATGTCGCGGGTTTCGACCACGATGCCGGCAGTATTGGTGTAGGCATCGATGATCGGCAGCAGCGACTGCGTGGCCAGATACGGTGCTTCGTCGGTGAGCGTGTAGATGATCTTCGGTGTCTTCGACATAAGGTGCGATGGCTCGTGTGGTCGGAAGGAGCGCCGGCGTTGTTGGCACTGGCGTTGGCGTGCGCGACGGGGGTCGCTGCTGGCACGCCGATCGGCCGGCGCGTGGAACGCGGCGATGGATCAGCACGGCATTGTCGCGTCTGAGCCGCGCCCGGGTAAAGCGACCACAGGCGGATGCTCCATCCCGCCACTCGGCCAATGCGATGGATGCAGCTGTAACGAATGTGCCGGCTGAGAGAATTACGCAGAAAAAAGGGCGCGATCGTGTGATCGCGCCCCGATGGCCTGCTTAATGAGCGTTGGGACAGCGCGATGGACGCGCCTGTCCGACACGCTTGGTATCAGTCTACCCAGGTTGCGAGCACGCATCCCTATTTGCAGACGGACTGCTCGCGTGGCTGCTTACTTGACCGTGATGGTCTGCGGAGTACCCGCCGGCTTGCCATCCACCATGACCTGCGCGGTGTAGCTGCCGGCCGGCCAGCCATCTGGCTTGCTGAAGCTGAGGTTGGTGGTTTCCGGGCCAGTCGTGGTCAAGGTGGCATTCTGCTCGCCGGCCACCTGGCCATCCTGATAGGTGAGCTTGGCTGCGACCGCCACATTGCTCGCGCTGCCATCGGTTTTCACCGAGACGATGATGGTGTCTTTGCTGCCGATGTTGCCCGACGGGGTCACCGACTTGTCGGCGGTCGCCGTGGTGCCGACCACTACGCTTGACACCGTGACTGCCGAACCCATTGCGGCTGCGGTATCGGTGCTGGCGGCGCCGGTCGCGGTGCTCTGGCCAGCCTGATCGCTCGCCGGCGGTGTTGCGGCCGGGCCTGGCATCGCCTCGGTGGCAGCCCCGGAGGTCGGATCCTTGGACACGCTGTCGTCGTCGGCCTTCTTGCTGCAGCCCGACAGGGCGAGAACGCCGGCAAGGGCAATGGCGAGGGTGCTAGAAACGGATGTAGTACGCATGGATCAATCTCCGGATATCAGAATAAAAGTGGGTTTCGAAAGGTGCCAGGGTTGCGGTGCGCCTATGACTTCGGCGGCAACTGCAGGACCTGACCGGGAAAGATCTTGTCCGGATCCTTGAGCGTTTCGCGGTTGGCCTCAAAGATCCGCGGCCACAAGTTGCCGTCGCCGTAATGGCGCTTGGCGATGCTGGACAGACTGTCGCCCGCCTGCACGGTGACCGACTCGCTGACCAGCTGCGCAGTGCTCTGTACGCTGGTACGCACGTTGGAGAAATCCGCCGCTGGCGCAACGTCTGCGGTGCTGTCGACCGAGGACGTCACGTTGGAAAAATCTGCTTTCTTGTCGACATTCATTGCCGCAATCCCTTTGCATCACGATGACTGCAGGGTGCGCGGCGCGCTGTTAAGCGTGGATCGCGCCACCGTGAAGCTGGCGCGAGCCTTGAATGGGCGCGATTACTGGCGCAGGTCGCGGAAGATCGACAGCGGTGTCGGCACGCTGGGCGAGCTGCGCAAGGGGTTGATGTCCAGCCCGCCACGGCGGGTATAGCGCGCTTCCACCACCAACCACTCGGGCGCACAACGGAGCAGCACGTCATGGAAGATACGCTCCACACATTGCTCGTGAAACTCGGCGTGGTCGCGGAAACTCACCAGATAGCGCAGCAGGCCTTCGCGGTCGATCGGGGCGCCGCGGTAGCGCAACATGACGCTGGCCCAATCCGGTTGACCGGTGACCGGGCAATTGGACTTGAGCAGGGCCGAGGTCAGCACTTCTTCCACCACTGGTTGTGCGTGCGCCGCCAGATACGCCGCATTGGGCGGGCCGTAATCGTCGATGCTGACATCCAGTGCGTCGATCGATTCGCCCTCGCCCACCGCATCGATCGGCGGCAGACCGAATTCCACCGCCACATCGGCACCGGCGCGCGTGGACAGGTCGGAGGCGATGCGCATACGCACCGCTTCGGCGCTATTGAAGCGGGTGGCATTGAGCGAATTGAGATACAGCTTGAGCGACTTGGATTCGATCAACGACGGCGACTCGCTGGGCACGTGCAAGGTGGCGGTGGCCACGCACGGCTTGCCCTGCGCATCGAGCCAGCTGAGTTCGTAGGCATGCCAGCGGTCGCGGCCGATGAAGGGCAAGGCCCCCGTCAGGCCGATCGCCTCGCGCCCGGCCGCGCGCGGAATCGGGAACAACAGCGACGGATCGTAGCCGCTGGGATAGGCGACCTCACGACCGAGGGTGGAATCTTCTGGGGTATTCATCGCGCCATTTTAGGCCGAGCGGGCTGGCCGTGAGGTGTATAGCGGACGCTGGAGCGAGCTGGCGACAGAAGCAGCGGGCCGTCAAGCGGCCCGCCGCCCCACACGATCACCAACGCTCAGCGGAGACGGCGCAACTGCACACGATTCCCGATTCCCGAATCAACCAGCCTCCCCCTGATGCAGGTAATCCAGCGACACCTGCAACAGCGCGCGCAGACCCACATCCAGCGACGATTCGTCGAGCAGGAACTGCGGCGAATGGTTGCTGGGCGCGGTGGCCGGGTCGATGCCCTTGGCGGTGGAGCCGACGAAGAAGAACATCGACGGCACCTGCTGGGCGTAGAAGGAGAAATCTTCCGCGCCCATCTGCAGCGGCGGCTCGTAGACATTGTCGGCGCCGACCACGGCCTGCAGGCTGGGCAGCATCCTGGCGGTCAGCGCCGGGTCGTTGACCGTGGCCGGGTTGCCGGGCTGGTCCGGTACCTGCGCCTCAACCTTGGCCCCGTGGGCGGCGGCGGTGTGCTCGGCCACCGTCTTGAGGTCGGCGAAGATCTGCTGGCGCATGGCTTCGTCGAAGGTGCGGATGGTGCCGACCATTTCCACGTCGTCGGGGATGATGTTGTAGCGGATGCCGCCCTTGATCGCGCCGAAGCTCAACACCGCCGGTTGTTTGGACAGGTTGGCGCGGCGGCTGATCACGGTCTGCGCGGCACCGATCATGTCGGCGCTGGCCACGATCGGGTCGATGCCGTTCCACGGCGCCGAGCCATGCGTCTGGCGGCCGATCATCTTGATCGCAAACCGGTCCGAGGCGGCCATCAGCGGGCCGCTGCGCACCGCGATCTTGCCGGCCTGCACGCTGGAGAACACATGCAGGCCGAACACCGCCTGTGGCTTGAAGTCGGCGAACAGGCCTTCCTTGAGCATCAGCGAGGCGCCGCCCTCTTCGTTGCCGGGCGCGCCCTCTTCGGAGGGCTGGAAGATCAGCATCACTTCGCCGGGCAGCTGCTCGCGCATGCCGACCAGCGCTTCGGCCACCCCCAGCAGTATCGCGGTGTGGGCGTCGTGGCCGCAGGCATGCATCACCCCGACCTGCTCGCCGCGGTACTCGGCGGTGACCTTGGAGGCGTACGGCAGGCCAGTCTGCTCCTTGACCGGCAAGGCATCCATGTCCGCGCGCAAGGCGATCTTCGGACCTGGCTTGCCGCCCTTGATGATGGCCACCACGCCGTGATGGGCGATGCCGGTGCGCGGCTTGAGGCCGAGCTTGCGCAGCTGCGCGGCCACGGTGGCGGCGGTGCGCTCCTCGCGGTTGGACAGCTCCGGATGCTGGTGGAAGTCGCGGCGCCACTGCACCAGCTTGCTCTGCAACGGCGCGGCGGCGGCCTGGACGTCGGGCCGGGGCGCGGCCTGGGCGGCAGCCAGGGTGGGCAGGGTGAGCAGCAACGCGCTGGTCAGCAGGCGGGAGTGGCGCATCAGCAATCCTCTAAAGATGGTTGCTTAATGTAGTGCAGGTGCACGCTCGGTGGGCTGCAGTGGGGCTCGATTCAGTCCTGCGGTCAACCACATCGGCCCTGACGCGTTGCCGCTGCATTGCATCTGTGAACGCTGCAGTCGTTTCGTCCGGCGGGCCGTTACTTCAGTAACGCTCAATTGCCTGATCGCAACGATATGCTTCGCACAGCCGCCCCACGGTCGCACCAGCGCCCGGCCCGCCCTCAGGAGTTGTCGCATGTCGCGTTTTTGGAAGATCACACTGCTGGTCGTAGCGGTGCTCGTCGTGGTGTTCGTCGCAATGCGGATGTTCGGTGGGGGCAACCACGGCAAGCGGGCGGACGCGCCTGACGGCAATGGCACCGAGAACAGCGGCCCGGTACCGGTCACGGTCGTGGCCGCCACCACCCAGGATGTGCCGGTCTACGCCAGCGCGCTGGGCACGGTGACCGCGCTCAATACCGTCACGGTCAGCCCGCAGGTCGGCGGCCAGCTGATGAGCCTGAATTTCAAGGAGGGCCAGGAAGTGAAGAAGGGCGAGCTGCTGGCGCAGATCGACCCGCGCACCCTGCAGGCCAGCTACGACCAGGCACTGGCGGCCAAGCGCCAGAACCAGGCGCTGCTGGCGACCTCGCGGGTGAACTACCAGCGCTCCAACGACCCGGCCTACAAGCAGTACGTCTCGCGCACAGACCTGGATACTCAGCGTAACCAGGTGGCGCAGTACGAGGCGGCGGTATCGGCCAACGATGCACAGATGCGCTCGGCGCAGGTGCAGTTGCAGTTCACCCGCGTGACCGCGCCGATCGACGGCATCGCCGGCATCCGCGGCGTGGACGTGGGCAATATCGTCAGCGCCAGTTCCACCATCGTCACCCTGACCCAGATCCGCCCGATCTACGTGTCCTTCAACCTGCCCGAGCGCGAGTTGCAGGCGGTGCGCAGCGGCCAGGCGGCCGCCCCGCTGGACGTGGCAGCGCTGGACCGCGGCGATGCGCACGTGATCAGCGGCGACGGCAAGCTGGAGGTGATCGACAACCGCATCGCCGCCGACAGCGGCACCTTCGGTGCGCGTGCGATCTTCGCCAACACCGACAATGCCTTGTGGCCGGGCCAGTTCGTCAACGTGCGCCTGCAGCTGCGCACCATCTCCGGCGGCACCGTGGTGCCGACCCAGGCCGTGCAGCGCGGCCCGGACGGCGATTACGTCTACGTGGTCGGCAACGACAACACCGCGCAGATGCGCACCGTGGTGCAGGGCGTGGAAGTGGACGACAGCCATGTGCAGGTCACCAAGGGGCTCAAGCCAGGCGAGCGCGTGGTGACCGAAGGCCAGTTCCGGCTCAAGCCGGGCAGCAAGGTCAGCGCACTCAAGCCGGGCGAAACCCCGCCGGAGCCGACCGAGGCCGAACTCAAGGCCGCGCAGGACAAGAGCCGTGGCGGCGCTGGCGGCCGACGCAGCGGCGGCGGCCCGCGCTAACTCGCGAGCACCGGCGACGGGCCTTCCGTCGCCGGTGTGCATCGGCGCTGCGCGCGCCGGCATCGATTGACGTCTTCAGCAAGGACACCCCCCGTGGGCTTTTCGACCATCTTCATCCGCCGTCCCATCGCCACCTCGTTGTTGATGGCGGGCATCCTGCTGCTGGGCATCCTGGGCTACCGGCAATTGCCGGTCTCGGCGCTGCCGGAGATCGACGCGCCCAGCCTGGTGGTCACCACCCAGTATCCCGGCGCCAACGCGACCACCATGGCCTCGCTGGTGACCACGCCGCTGGAGCGCCAGTTCGGGCAGATCTCCGGGCTGCAGATGATGACCTCCGATTCGTCGGCAGGCCTGTCCACGATCATCCTGCAGTTCTCGATGGACCGCGACATCGACATCGCCGCGCAGGATGTGCAGGCGGCGATCCGTCAGGCCACCCTGCCCTCGTCGCTGCCGTATCAACCGGTCTACAACCGGGTCAATCCGGCCGACGCGGCGATCCTGACCCTCAAGCTCACCTCCGACTCGCTGCCGCTGCGCGAGGTCAACCGCTATGCCGATGCGATCCTGGCCCAGCGCCTGTCGCAGGTGCCGGGCGTGGGCCTGGTGTCGATCGCCGGCAATGTGCGGCCTGCGGTGCGCATCCAGGTCAACCCGGCGCAGCTGTCGAACATGGGCCTGACCATGGAATCGCTGCGCAGCGCGCTGACCCAGACCAACGTCAGCGCGCCCAAGGGCTCGCTCAACGGCAAGACCCAGTCCTACAGCATCGGCACCAACGACCAGCTCACCGACGCGGCGCAGTACCGCGAGACCATCATCAGCTACAGCAATGGCCGCCCGGTGCGGCTGGCCGATGTGGCCAAGGTGGTCGACGGGGTGGAGAACGACCAGCTCGCCGCCTGGGCCGACGGCAAGCCGGCGGTGCTGCTGGAAATCCGCCGCCAGCCCGGCGCCAACATCGTGCAGACGGTGGAGCAGATCCGCAGCATCCTGCCGCAGCTGCAGGCGGTGCTGCCGGCCGACGTGCACCTGGAGGTGTTCTCCGACCGCACCGAAACCATCCGCGCCTCGGTGCACGAGGTGAAGTTCACCCTGGTGCTGACCATCGCGCTGGTGGTGGCGGTGATCTTCGTGTTCCTGCGCCGGTTGTGGGCCACCATCATTCCCTCGGTGGCGGTGCCGCTGTCGCTGGCCGGCACCTTTGGGGTGATGGCATTTGCCGGCATGTCGCTGGACAACCTGTCGCTGATGGCGCTGGTGGTGGCGACCGGGTTCGTGGTCGACGATGCGATCGTGATGATCGAAAACATCGTGCGCTACATCGAACAGGGCAAGAGCGGGCCGGAAGCGGCCGAGATCGGCGCCAAGCAGATCGGCTTCACCGTGCTGTCGCTGACCGTGTCGCTGGTGGCGGTGTTCCTGCCGCTGCTGCTGATGCCGGGCGTGACCGGGCGGCTGTTCCATGAGTTTGCGTGGGTGCTGTCGATTGCGGTGGTGATCTCGATGCTGGTGTCGCTGACGCTGACGCCGATGATGTGCGCCTACCTGCTCAAGCCCGACGCCCTGCCCGAAGGCGAAGACGCGCACGAACGCGCCGCGGCCGCCGGCAAGACCAACCTGTGGACGCGCACCGTGGGCGCCTACGAGCGCAGCCTGGACTGGGTGCTGGCGCACCAGCCGCTGACCCTGGCGGTGGCGATCGGCGCGGTGGCGCTGACCGTGGTGCTGTACATGGCGATCCCCAAGGGCCTGCTGCCCGAGCAGGACACCGGCCTGATCACCGGCGTGGTGCAGGCCGACCAGAACGTGGCGTTCCCGCAGATGGAGCAGCGCACCCAGGCGGTGGCCGCGGCGCTGCAAAAGGACCCCGCCGTGACCGGCGTGGCCGCCTTCATCGGCGCCGGCACCATGAACCCGACCATCAACCAGGGCCAGTTGTCGATCGTGCTGAAGACGCGCGGCGACCGCGAGGGCCTGGACGAGGTGCTGCCGCGCCTGCAAAAGGCGGTGGCCGGTATTCCCGGCGTGGCGCTGTTCCTCAAGCCGGTGCAGGACGTCACCCTGGACACCCGCGTGGCAGCCACCGAATACCAGTATTCGATGTCGGATGTGGACAGCAGCGAGCTGGCCACCTGGGCCGGGCGCATGACCGAGGCGATGCGCAAGCTGCCCGAGCTGGCCGACGTGGACAACAACCTGGCCAACCAGGGCCGGGCGCTGGAGCTGAGCATCGATCGCGACAAGGCCAGCATGCTCGGCGTGCCGATGCAGACCATCGACGACACGCTGTACGATGCCTTCGGTCAACGCCAGATCTCCACCATCTTCACCGAGCTCAATCAGTACCGGGTGGTGCTGGAAGTGGCGCCGGAGTTCCGTAGCAGCACCGCCTTGATGAACCAGCTGGCGGTGGCCAGCAACGGCAGCGGCGCGCTGACCGGCACCAATGCCACCAGCTTCGGCCAGCTGACCTCGTCCAACTCCTCCACCGCCACCGGCGTGGGCGCGCAGAACACCGGCATCGTGGTCGGCGCTGGCAGCATCATTCCGCTGGCCGCACTGGCCGAGGCCAAGGTCACCAACACGCCGTTGGTGGTCAGCCACCAGCAACAGCTGCCGGCGGTCACGATCTCGTTCAATCTGGCCCCGGGCCATTCGTTGTCGCAGGCGGTGGAGGCGATCGAGCAGGCGCGCCAGGATTTGAAGATCCCCACCCAGGTGCATGCGGCGTTCGTCGGCAAGGCGGCCGAATTCACCGGCAGCCAAACCGATATCGTATGGCTGCTGCTTGCCTCGATCGTGGTGATCTACATCGTGCTGGGCGTGCTCTACGAGAGCTACATCCACCCGCTGACGATCATCTCCACGCTGCCGCCGGCCGGCGTCGGCGCGCTGCTGGCGCTGATGATGTGCGGATTGAGCCTGTCGGTGGACGGCATCGTCGGCATCGTGTTGCTGATCGGCATCGTCAAGAAGAACGCGATCATGATGATCGACTTCGCCATCGACGCCCGCCGCGAAGGCGCCAATGCGCACGAAGCGATCCGGCGCGCCTGCCTGCTGCGTTTCCGCCCGATCATGATGACCACCGCCGCCGCGATGCTGGGCGCGCTGCCGCTGGCGCTGGGCACCGGCATCGGCTCGGAACTGCGGCGTCCGCTCGGCATTGCCATCGTCGGCGGCCTGCTGCTGTCGCAGCTGGTGACGCTGTACACCACGCCGGTGATCTATCTGTACATGGAACGTGCCGGCGAGCGGCTGCGTGACTGGCGCGCGCGGCGTGCCTCCCGCCGCGACGGCATGCCCCCGGCTTCCACTTCGGAGCGCCCGGCATGATGACCGATGGCGTCATCGCTGATCGGTCTGCCTGCCCACGGCATCGCCTTCCCGCACGCGCGTATGGCAACTGCGCTGGCTGTTGCCTTTCCCGATTCCCGAATCCCGAATCCCGATTCCCGGCAGTCACCCCATGAACATCTCCGCGCCCTTCATCAAGCGCCCGATCGGCACCGCGCTGCTGGCGATCGGTTTGTTCGTGATCGGATTGATGTGCTATCTGCGGCTGGGCGTGGCGGCGTTGCCGAACATCCAGATTCCGGTGATCTTCGTGCACGCCACGCAGTCCGGCGCCGATGCCAGCACCATGGCCTCCACCGTCACCGCACCGCTGGAACGCCACCTGGGCCAGCTGCCCGGCATCGACCGCATGCGCTCCTCCAGTTCGGAGAGCAGCAGCCTGGTGGTGCTGGTGTTCCAGAGCAATCGCAACATCGATTCGGCCGCGCAGGATGTGCAGACGGCGATCAACTCCTCGCAATCGGACCTGCCGTCCGGGCTCGGCACGCCGATCTATTCGAAAGCCAATCCGAACGACGACCCGGTCATTGCCATCGCGCTGACCTCGGACACGCAATCGGCCGATGAGCTCTACAACGTTGCCGACTCCCTGCTGGCGCAACGGCTGCGCCAGATCACCGGCATCAGTTCGGTCGATATCGCCGGCGCCTCCACGCCGGCGGTCCGCGTGGATGTGGATCTGCGCGCGCTTAACGCGCTGGGCCTGACCCCGGACGATCTGCGCAACGCGGTGCGCGCGGCTAACGTCACCTCGCCGACCGGATTCCTGTCCGACGGCAACACCACCATGGCGATCGTGGCCAACGATTCGGTATCCAAGGCCGCCGATTTCGCCCAGCTGGCGATCTCCACCCAGTCCAATGGCCGCATCGTGCGGCTGGGCGACGTGGCCACCGTCTACGACGGCCAGCAGGATGCCTATCAAGCGGCCTGGTTCGACGGCAAACCGGCGGTGGTGATGTACGCCTTCACCCGCGCCGGCGCCAACATCGTCGAAACCGTGGACCAGGTGAAGGCGCAGATTCCCGAGCTACGCGCCTACCTGCAGCCCGGCACCAAGCTGACGCCCTACTTCGACCGCACCCCGACCATCCGCGCCTCGCTGCACGAGGTGCAGGCCACGCTGCTGATCAGCCTGGCGATGGTGGTCCTGACCATGGCGCTGTTCCTGCGCCGCCTGGCGCCGACGCTGATCGCGGCGGTCACCGTGCCGCTGTCGCTGGCCGGCTCGGCGCTGGTGATGTACATGCTGGGCTTCACCTTGAACAACCTCAGCCTGCTGGCGCTGGTGATCGCCATTGGCTTTGTGGTCGACGATGCGATCGTGGTGATCGAAAACATCATGCGTCATCTGGACGAAGGCATGCCGCGTCTGGATGCCGCACTGGCCGGTGCGCGCGAGATCGGCTTCACCATCGTGTCGATCACTGCCTCGCTGGTGGCGGTGTTCATTCCGATGCTGTTTGCCAGCGGCATGATCGGCGCGTTCTTCCGCGAGTTCACCGTGACCCTGGTGGCGGCGATCGTGGTGTCGATGCTGGTGTCGCTGACCTTGACACCGGCGCTGTGCAGCCGCTTTCTGTCCGCGCACACCGAGCCGGAAAAACCTAGCCGTTTCGGCGCCTGGCTGGACCGCATGCACGAGCGCATGCTCGCGGTGTACACGGTGGCGCTGGATTTCTCGCTGCGGCACGCCTTGCTGCTGTCGCTGACGCCGCTGCTGTTGATCGCCGCCACCGTCTTTCTCGGCGGCGCAGTCAAGAAGGGCTCGTTCCCGGCGCAGGACACCGGCCTGATCTGGGGCCGAGCCAATTCCAGCGCCACGGTGTCGTTTGCCGACATGGTCAGCCGCCAGCGCCGCATCACCGACATGCTGATGGCCGACCCGGCGGTGAAGACCGTCGGCGCGCGGCTGGGCTCCGGCCGGCAGGGTTCCAGCGCCTCGTTCAATATCGAATTGAAGAAGCGCGACGAAGGCCGCCGCGACACCACCGCGCAGGTGGTCGCACGCCTGAGCGCCAAGGCCGACCGTTACCCGGATCTGGATCTGCGCCTGCGCGCGATCCAGGACCTACCCAGCGACGGCGGTGGCGGCACCAGCCAGGGTGCGCAGTACCGCGTTTCGCTGCAGGGCAACGACCTGGCGCAGCTGCAGGAATGGCTGCCCAAGCTGCAGGCCGCGTTGAAGAAGAATCCGCGCCTGCGCGATGTCGGCACCGACGTGGATACATCGGGTCTGCGCCAGAACATCGTGATCGACCGCGCCAAGGCCGCGCGCCTGGGCATTTCGGTCGGTGCCATCGATGGCGCACTGTATGGCGCCTTCGGCCAGCGCTCCATTTCCACCATCTATTCGGATCTCAACCAGTACAGCGTGGTGGTCAATGCACTGCCCTCGCAAACGGCAACGCCCAAGGCGCTGGACCAAGTCTTCGTGCCCAACCGCGCCGGCCTGATGGTGCCGATCACCTCCGTCGCCACCCAGGTGCCCGGGCTGGCGCCGCCGCAGATCGTCCACGAAAACCAGTACACCACGATGGATCTGAGCTACAACCTCGCACCGGGCGTGAGCACCGGCGAGGCGGACCTGATCATCAAGTCCACCGTGGAAGGCTTGCGCATGCCCGACGGCATCCGCCTCAGCGGCGACGACAGCTTCAACGTGCAACTCAGCCCCAACTCGATGGGCGTGTTGCTGCTGGCCGCGGTGCTCACCGTCTACATCGTGCTGGGCATGCTGTACGAGAGCCTGATCCATCCGGTGACCATCCTGTCCACGCTGCCGGCCGCCGGCGTCGGCGCACTGCTGGCGTTGTTCCTCACCAACACCGAGTTGTCGGTGATCTCGATGATCGCGCTGGTGCTGCTGATCGGCATCGTCAAGAAGAACGCGATCATGATGATCGACTTCGCGCTGGTGGCGCAGCGCGTGCACGGCATGGATGCGCGCGCGGCCGCACGCGAGGCCTCGATCGTGCGCTTCCGCCCGATCATGATGACCACGATGGTGGCGATCCTGGCCGCGGTGCCGCTGGCGGTCGGCCTGGGCGAGGGCTCCGAACTGCGTCGCCCGCTGGGCATCGCGATGATCGGCGGGCTGATCTTCTCGCAGAGCCTGACCCTGCTCAGCACCCCGGCGCTGTACGTGATTTTCTCCTGCCTGAGCGAACGCTGGAAGGCGCGTCGCGCACGTGCGCGTGCACGCCGGGCAGAGCGCGCGGCGGCACGGCGCCCGGCGGCGTCGGCGCACTGAGGCGAAGCAGCACACGCGCCGGTCTGCACGGACCGACGCGTGCCGGCCGGTATGCCGGTGGCCCGCATCTTTCGCCATCGCTCGTTGATTGCCGGCATGCCGCAGGGGCGTCGCTGCTGGCAGTGCATTCAAACGCGGCACAGTGATGCGAGCTGCAAATGCACGCTCGACTTACTTGCTTTTGGCCAGAGCCCACGTGTTTGACCGCATCCAGACGACACTGCGACCGGAAGTTCGGCTGCCTTGACGTGTTGGACGGCAGGGATGGATCAGTTGTCGCGCGGCGGGGCTGCGGCCTGGTTACAGGGCCCTTGCCCGCCCACCATCGCAGGACACGCCGCAAGTACGTCCGTGTAGGCGCTTACGCGGCATCCATGCCGCGTAAGGTCCCGCGACGATAGGCGGGCAATGACCTGTCGAGATGGTCGGTGTGCAAGATGCAAACCGTGCGTTACATACGTTGTTCGGGCGACGGCGCGCCCTGACCGCTACACCAGCAACGCCTGCAGCGACGCCCGCTCCAGCTGCGCGTACAACGCGCACTCATCCTGCACCTGCGCACCCAGCGCCTGTTCGAAACTGCGCTTGCTCGAATGGGCGGCATAGGCGCGTTGTTCGGCGCCACCGAGATTGGACTGGAAGATGCCGGCCGCACTCACCGGCAGGAAATCTTCATAGATGATCGGATCGGCACTGAGCAGACCGAGCGCAATCGCGGTTTCTGCCGGCATCGCCGCCACCTGCGCGGGATCGGCACGTCCGGCCTCGGTCAGCGCATAACGGAAATAGCCCAGACCTTCCTGACGCAGCACGGCTTCGTCGTCGGGAAACGCCACGAACGCGGTCTGCAGCCGCGTGGCGTAATCGGTACCGGTGCTGCCCGCGCCATCGCTGTCGCGTGCCTGCGCCAGCAGCGCGTCGTACAGCGCGCGGCCCTTGGGCGTCAGCGCGAGCCCGCGTTGTTCGATCTCGCCAAAGCGCGCGGTGTGCGTGCCGTGCTCGGCCTGCCCGCTGTCGCCGACAAAGCGCACCGGCTCCTCCAGTGCCTTGAAACTGGTCTGGCGCAGCAGGATCGGCACCCGCCGACGCGGCGGCCCTTCGATCACCGCCTTGGCGTCGATGCCGGCGCGCTGCATCTGCGCCTGCGCCGCATCGATATCCAGCGTGCGTGGCGTCAGGTGGTTGATATGCGGCCCGTGGAAGCTCACCACGTCGGCGATCAGCTTGTGCGCTTCGCTCAGCGCGCGGTAGGTCGGCAGCGACACCGTGGCATCGCCATGCCAACGGAAGGTTTCCAGCGCTTCGTCCACGAACTGCTGCGCCTGCGCCGCCTCCAGCCCGCCGTGGCGCTCGTGCTGCTCGATCAGCTCCAGCGCGGCGGCGGTGAAGATCTGCCGCTGCTCCAGGATCTGCGCCGCCTGCGCCCGCAGCGCGGCGTCTTCGATCAACTCCAGCCGCAGCAACGAGGTGAACACGCGGAACGGATTGACCGACAGCGCCGCCTCGTCGATCGGGCGGAACGCAGTGGAATGCACCGGCACACCGGCCACCGACAAATCGTAATAGCCCACCGGATGCATGCCCATCACCGCAAACAGCCGCCGCAACGTGGCCAGTTCCTGCGCCGTGCCGACCCGGATGGCGCCATGCCGTTCCAGATCCAGCCGCGCGCGCTCGTCGTTGCGTTGCAGGCGCGCGGCCAGGGCGGGATCGGCACTCAGGGTGTCGGCGTTGACCTGCGCCACCAGCGTCATCAGGTCGCCGTACAACGGCACCTCGGCGCGATACATGTCCGACATCGCCTGCGCGAACAGGCTGCGGATGTGATCGGGGGAGACAAACACGGTATCGCGCATGGGCTGGTCTTGGCAGGGCCGGCCAACGCCGGCGTTGCGGCATTCTCGCCGACCGCGCCCTGCGGCGGCCAGCTGCACGGCAGCATGCCGCCGCCTGTGTTGCCGCGCAGACAGGCGCGCAGCCGATCGGTCACCTCACGGCTTGCCGCTGCGCAGGTTCCCACCAGGCGTAAGACGCACCGAGTGGCGGCTGGCGATCCGTGGCGAGCAGTCGTCCGCTGGATGCAGATGGCGCACAAGCTTGGAACCCCAGCGCACGGCGTGGTCCATGTCGGTCCTACTGCCGGCTGCGCCTGTGTGGCCGGGAGCGCAGTCATCTTGTGAGTCGCTCCGGGGATGGCCAACAAGCGCGAGAGGCCGCCAGCCTCGCCCAGGCTCAGGCCGACCCGGCGCGCACCGAACGGCCGGCACGGCTCCGGTGACACTACTGCAGCGAGTTGACGCCGAATAGCACGCTGCCGCGCCGGTAGCCGACACCACCTTGAGCCGGCAGCCGCCGGATGTGCGTGGACGGCGCGCAGGAAGCGCAGCGCACGAGTGCTACACGCCGGTTCCTAGCACCGCCGCGCTCGCCTGGTGGCTACGCCGTCGGTTTGCCGGTCGTTCTAAAGCCCGGCCTGGGCCGCTGCCTCGGCCGCCTCGCTGGCCTGGCGCGCGGCTTCCAGCCGTTGCGCATGATCGCCGAGCTGGCGGCGCAGCAGCGCGTCCAGCGTGATCGGACGTTCCCAGCGGTCGTAACTGGCGACGATGGCGTGCCGCAGCGCGCGCATATGCACGGTCTCCGGCGTGACCGACAGCCGCGTGATCACGCCCTCCCAGCCGTCATGATGGTCGCGGCTGTAGGCGCGTACCGTGTCGCGGCAGGACAACTGCAGCGTCTGCGCCCAGAAACAGGCGAAATAGATGTCGCCGGCGTGCCAGCCATGCACCTGCAACAATGCCTGCACATAGCCGCGCGGGGTGCCGGTGTAGCGCGCAACTTCGCCGATGAAACTGTCCGGGTAGCGCTGCGCGTAGCTGCCCATGTCGGCCAGATGCTGGTCCACCCAGGCATCGCCGGTGCCTGGCGTCACTGCCGGCGCAGCAGCCGATGCCGCAGCGGCAGGCGCAGGCGACGTCTGCGCAACTGCCAGCATCGGCAGCAGCAGCGCACTCAGCAGCGGCAGGGATCGCAACGGCGAGGTAAGCAGTGAAGGCATGCGCCGATGATGCCGCATGCCCGCGTCGCTGTCAGGCCGAGCGCTTGCGCCACCGACACAGGCGGCGCGCCGTCAGCGCGCCAGCCGTATGGGATGCCCCGAGTCGGAACGGATGCATGACGCCGGACCGCCACGAGCATTCGCATGTGTGGCGCGCACACAGCGGCGCCGGCCGCGCTCAGCGCAGATCGTAAAAGCCGCCGTAGTGCACTTCGCGGCAGCCGCTGAGATCGCAGGCACCCACATAGCCCGGGCCGATGTAACGCTGCCGCGCATCGCGATTGTGCGGGCTGCTGTAAGGGTCCGGGCCGTACAGACCATTGCCGTAATAGATCTGGCCGTAGGGGCGGTTGCGCGACGCGCCTAGCCGCAGCCCGGCGCCATACCAGAGGTATCCGCGGGCGTCGCCGCCGTATGGGCCGTAGCGCTCGCCCGAATATCCGTCGGCAGCAAATACGCTGCTGCGCTCACGCCGGTCCGGCCGGGTCTGCAAGGTCGCAATGCTCTGGCCCTGGGCATCCACATAGCCCTGCTCGCGATCGAAGCGCACCATGCGGAAATACACCAGCTCTCCCGCGTCCCGACGCGTACGCAGGCGGACATAGTTGCCGCCATCGTCGTAGTAAGGCTGACCGTCGCGAAAGATCACTTCGCTTGGGTTGATGACTTCTTCTTCGAGCTCGGCAGCCGCTAGCGACGGCACGCCGCCTGACAGAGCCAGCAATACGGTCAGGCTGACACGGCAGGTAAACGACAACATGCGCATCGGTGATCCCTCCTAGTCGGCCGGGCATGCACGCCTGACCGGAAACGTCCTGTTGCTGGGCGCCGCCGGTTGCGCCGGCAGATCCAGGTCGCGGCGCTGGCCGCGACGGAGCTCAGCTTAGCGCGTGCTGCCGGGCCACTGCATCCAGCGCATGCACTGCCGCCGGCCAGCCGGCAGCGTCGGGCACTTCGCGCATGCGTGGCTCGTCGGCGGCCACGCCATGCTCCTGCTCGTGCGCCCAGGTCACCGCGTACGGGGTGTAGATCCCCCAGCCGCCGATGGCCAGCACCGGCTCCACGTCCGAGCGCAAGGAATTGCCGATCATCACAAAGCGCTGCGCCGGCAGGTCGAACTCGCCCAGCACGCGCGCATAGGTCTGGGGATCCTTCTCGGACACCACCTCCACGCGCGGAAACAGATCGGCCAGACCGGATTGCTCGATCTTCTGCTCCTGATGGAACAGGTCGCCCTTGGTGATCAGCACCACCGCATAGTCGGCGGCAATTGCGCTGACCGCCTCGCGCACGCCGGCAATCACCTCCACCGGGTGCTGCAGCGTGGCGCGGCCGATCTCGACGATGCGCTGGATGTCGCGTGCGGCAATGCGCGCCTGCGTCAGTTCGATCGCCGTCTCGATCATCGACAGCGTCATGCCCTTGGCGCCGTAGCCAAATACCTTGAGATTGCGCCGCTCCACCGCCAGCAGGTGCTGCTGCATGCGGCTGTCGCCCAGATCCAGGTAATCGGCCAGGATCGCTTCGAAATCCGCTTCGGCAGTGCGGTAATAGTCCTCGCTTTTCCAGAGGGTATCGTCGCCGTCGAAGCCGACCAGTTGGATCGCCTGGCCGTCGCGCTGTGCAGAAGAGGTCATCGCGCTAGTTTAGCAGCGCACTGGAGCGCTGCCGCGGTCAATCCCCCGCGGCGTCGCCTGGACCGGGCTGGTAGCTGGCGAATTCGTCACGCGACAGGCGCCCATCACCATTGCTGTCGAAGCCGGCAAAATTCTCGCGCAGGACGGGGTCGGCGCCGGCTTCGGCCACCGTCAATGAGCCGTCGGCGTCGCTGTCCAGGCTGCGGAAGGTCCGTGGCGCCAACGTGCCGGCCTGCGGCGCCAGTGCGGCCTCCGCACCGCCTTTGGCAGCCGATGGCGCAGCAGCGTCGGCCGGCAGCAAGGGCGTGGTGGCAGGCGGTGGTGGGTCGATCGGCAACGGCGCCATTGCCGGTGTTGCCGGCCCTGTGGTGGAGGTCACACGCGACGGGTTGGCTGGCGGCAACTCCGGCGGCGCCGCGAGCGCCCACAGTGGACTCGACAGGCCGACCAGCATGGCGATACGCAGCAGCATGAGAGTGGGTCGAAGGGACGAGCGGGCAATCTAGCGCGGTGCACGTAAAGAAAACGGGAGCGACCCTGGCAGATCGCTCCCGCGTGTCCATCCTGTTACGTGGTCATGCTGCTACTTGCCGATCACGGGCATCCACTAAGCGACGCCGCGGATCAAACGACAACAACTGCTCAAATGACTGCAATTGCGAAAGCTGCCTCCTGATGTCGAAAAAACACGTCAGCAAACGAACTCACTAGCTTGCGACCTACTACCTCAGTTGCCTTGCGACCCACTACCCGCTGCGCCGCCCTGCTGCTTGGCGACAAACGCCTTGTATTCGTCCGGAGTCAGCTTGCCGTTTTTGTCGGAATCGGCGTCATTGAAGATCTGCGCGAGCCCGGCGTTGACCTGGGCCTCCTGTGTGCTGATGGCGCCGTCGCTATCGGTGTCGACGCTCGCCCAGGTCTGCCCGCCGCCGGACTGCGCAGGCTGTGCCGCGCTCGTGGCAGAGCTTCCCGACTGGGCCGACGTCGCGGCGGCATCCTGCTGCGTACTCTGCGCCATCGCCGGCAGCGCCAGGGCGGCGGCAAGAGCGGCGGTGGCGGCGAGCAGCGAGGTGCGGTTGCGATTCTTCATTTGGGTGGTCTCCTTGGCTTGGGAATGCGCGGTGTCGCCGCACATGGCCCCACCTTACCCAGCACGAATGAACGCAAAACCCGCCGCAATTTCGCGCAAAACATCCTCTTAACCACGCGTCGGACGTTTGCGCCTAGCCATCTGTTAGACATCGGTGAGCCAAACAGAAGCAGCTCATTCAATGCATCGAAATATGCGAACCGCGCCCCATTTCATAACGTAAATTTACGCATTCGGTGCCTCGTCATCCCAGCTTCCGGAGCTGAACAGTTTCCAACCCAGCACCACACCGGCAATCGCTCCGGCCACTTCCAGGATCACCCGCGATCCCAATTCGTTGGGATCGTGAATCTTGGCCAATGCCAGGCGCGCGTACAGCGGCGACTCCAGCCGCACGATGCTGGTGTAGACGAGATTCCAGATGTCGTAGCCGCCGCCAATGGCGACCGCGAGCAGACAGGCAATACCCAGCGTGTGCCCGTGGGTGAAGTGCACACGCCGGCCGATATGCTCGACCCCGGCGAAGACCAGCACACCCAGCACCAACGCGATCAGGCCAGCCTCCAGCGAACCGAGCAGACCGAAGTGCAGAGGCAGATTCATCGTGACGATCCAGGCAGCAGGCGCATCAGTCTAGCGGTTGCGGGTGATGGATCCCGGCCCAAGCAGCAAGCGCGAGCGCTTACGCGAACGCGGACCGGCCGGGCGCTACGAGTGCCCGATGCTGCGGCACGCCGCGCTCACGCATCGTCCTGCCCGCGCGCACTGACCTGCGCCTCGCCTTCCTCATCCCACTGCACGCTGACCGAGATAGGCTTGCAGCACACCTGGCAATCTTCGATGTAGTGCTGGTCGCCGCCGGTCAGATCCAGCGTCAGGGTGATCCACTCCCCGCAATACGGGCAGGCGATATCGATAAAACGTTCCGGGTCGGACATGGCAATTCCTTGCAGCAATTTGGGGTGATGCACAACATGGACAGGCCGGTGGCCGAGTCACCGCCTGCGGCGCGGTTGCTCAGTTGACCGGCACATCGAACGCGGTATCCGGCATCGGCTCGGGGCGGAAGGTGAAATGCCACCACTCCATCGGATAGTTGGCAAATCCCTCCGCTGCCATGGCACGCAACAGCTGCTGGCGGTGGGCACGTTGGGCAGGACTGATGTCGCGCGCATCGGTATGCGCACGCGCATCGAAGAAATCGAAGTCGGTGCCCATCGCCACCGGCTGGCACGGGCCCTGCCGGCAATCGAGCAGGCCCAGGTCCAGCGTCGCGCCACGGCTATGCCCCGAAGTCTCGGCAATGTAGTCGCCCAGCAGTGCGCGCTTGTCCACACGGGGGTAGTACTGCGCCTTGGTCGCCTGGTCCTGCAGATCCGCAGCCCAGGCCACGAACGCCTGCACCGCGCGCCCCGGCCGGTAGCAGTCGAACACCTGCAGTCGATATCCCTGGGCCTTGAGGGACCGCGCCACCCGTGCCAGCGCCTCCGCCGCCGGACGCAACAGATAGCACGTGGGCGCCTCATACCCCGGCACCACGCGCCCGGTGAAGTTGTTGCTGCCCGCATAACGCATGTCCACCGCAATCTCCGGCGCAAGGCCCTGCACATTGACCAGACCGGCTTGTGCGGCGGTTGTTGCCGAAGAGACATGCACCTCGGCAGCTGCGGCAACCAACGGCACCACCGCGATCGACAGCAGTGCCTGACAGACCGCTCCCCGAACCCGCCGACGCAATGTCCGCACCGACCTGATTTGCCTCATCGTTTTTTCCCTTGTAATCAATGGGGACATTGCACATCAGGCATCACGCCCGAATCGGTCGCCAGGATGGCGCTGGCGAACGCGACCACGATGCACTTATGAGCCTTCGCTCTCAAGCTGCTTGGCAGTAACTGGCACGCTGAGTGGTCGCAGCGGCCCGGTCAACGCATGCAGGATGCGCAAATCCTCGGCATCCAGCGTGCGGGCGTCGCTGCCGCGGTAGTGATGATGAAATGCCTGCAGCGTCGCAGCGGGATCGTCGACGCTGTAGCCGAGCAGGGCCAGCGCCTGCCAGGGATCGAAGCCTGCCGGCGCGGCGGGGGCATCGGCGGCAGGCCAGCGGCCGAAGCCGGCGTCGGCCAGGCGTTTCCACGGAAACAGCGGGCCGGGATCGTTCTTGCGGGTCGGGGCCACGTCTTCATGCCCGACGATCTGCGTGCGCGGAATGCGCAGGCGGGTGCACAAGTCGTCCAGCAGCACCAGCAGGCTGTCGATCTGGGCGGGCGCGAACGGCTCGCTGCCGTCGTTGTCCAGCTCGATGCCGATCGAGGCGGAATTGATGTCGGTGATGGTGCCCCAGCGCCCGGCGCCGCCATGCCAGGCGCGCTGGTCGTCGCTGACCAGTTGATAGCGCGCGCCATCCTCGCCGATCAGATAGTGCGCACTGACCCGGCCGCCGCTATTGCGCCCGCGCAGCGTGCCCAGGCTCTGCGTCACCGATTGCTGGTCGGTGAAGTGCAGCACGATCAGGATCGGCCGCCGCGCGTCGTAGTTGGGCGAGGGCACCCACTGGGCCAGCGGGTTGCGCTGCGGCGCATGCGCGCACGCACCCAGTGACAGCACCACCAGGCACAGCGCGGCGCGTAGCCAGGGCGATGGCGACAGCGTGGGAGCAGATGACATCGGATTCTCCTGGCAAAACGGCAAGGGCTTGCGCTGCACCAGCACCCTGATGGGCCGCGCAGGCGATGCACCCATTATCTGCCGTGCGGACGATGGCGTGCAGCACGCGGCTGCGGCCGGTGGCAGGCAGACTGCACGTGCGCAGAGACCGACAGACCTTACGGCGCCGCTGCGCCATGCGACACGCACAGGGGATACTTGCGCATGCGTACACTACAAGCCGGCGCGGTCGGCGCAGGTCCACCCTGCGCTTGCCGTAGTGATTTCCCGCACAGAGCCTCGCCAGTCGCTGCATCCATCAAGAGCCCTCTTCATGCCACTGTCGCGCCGCCTGCTGACGTTGTTGCTGCTGGTCACTGGACTGTCCTGGGATGCCGCTGCGGCAACCCCTGCCACTCCGATACCGCACACGGCACCGTTTGCGGCCAGCGATGCGCAGCTGACCGCCGACTACTGGATCCAGCGCGCTGGCAACGCGCAGACGCTGCGTATGACTGCCGCACAGATCGCCGGCTTCAATGCGCGTTTGCTGCGTGACGATGGCTCCATGCACGACCTGTCGCCGCTGGCCGAGGTGCTGCCAGCGGCCGAGGTGCGCGCGCGCATCGAAGCGCTGTCGGCCATGCCGACGCGTGCGCTGTACGACAGCGAAGGTCGCAGCATCGATGCCTCCCGCCTTGCGACGCTGCGCCACGCCCTGGCACTGGATGCACTGCCTGCGCAGGTCACGCCACGGTTTGCACTGGTGGTGCAGCGCGCGGCACTGCGCACCTTCCCCACCGCGCAACGCGTGTTCAGCACTACCGACGACCACGATATCGACCGCTTCCAGGAATCGGCGCTCTACCCCGGCACGCCGGTGGCGGTGCTGCACACCAGCGCCGATGGTGCATGGCACTTTGTGCTGGCAGCCAACTATGCGGCCTGGATCGCTGCCGACCGGATTGCCGTGGGCACGCGTGAGGAAGTGCTGGACTATGCACAACGCCGCCCACGACTGGTGGTCGCCGGCGCACGCGTGCAAAGCGCCTACACCCCGGAGGTACCCGCCATCTCCGCACTGGCGCTGGACATGGGCACCAGCGTGCCACTGCTTGGCGACTGGCCGCCGCAGCAACCGGTCAACGGGCAGTTGCCGCAGGCCGCCCATGTCGTGCAGCTGCCGCTGCGCAACAGCGAGGGTCGCTTGCAGCTGGTGCCGGCACTGATCCCACGCGGCGCCGACGTGCGCGTGGGCCCGTTGCCGGCCACGCCTGCAGCGTTGTTGCAGCAGGCATTCAAATTTCTCGGCGAACGCTATGGCTGGGGCAACGATTACGATGCGCGCGACTGCAGCGGTTTCGTGCTGGATGTGTATCGCAGCCTGGGCATCGCATTGCCGCGCAACACCGGCGACCAGGCACGCAGCCCGGCACTGCTGAGCGTTCCGTTTCATACCAAGGCCGCACTGCCGCAGCGCCTGCAACAACTTGCCCAGCTGCAGGTCGGCGACCTGATCTACATCCCTGGTCATGTGATGCTGGTGATCGGACACGAGCGCGGTGCGCCATGGGTGATCCATGACGTGGCCGGCGCCAGTTACCGCGACGCAGCCGGCAACGTGCAGCGCGCGCGCTTGAACGGTGTGTCGGTGACGCCGCTGCTGCCCTTGCTCGCCAGCGACGGCACACCGTTCATCGACCACATCACCCGCATCCAACGCATCGCACCGATTGGCTTTCCATGAAGATCACCGGCTTTCGCCTCGGCATGCTGCGCGTGCCATTGAAGACCCCGTTCAAGACAGCAGTGCGTACCGTGCAGGCGATCGAGGATGTGGTGGTGCTGCTGCAGACCGACAGCGGCCACATCGGCTATGGCGCAGCGCCGGCCACCGCCCCAATCACCGGCGATACGCACGGCTCCATCATCGCTGCGATCCAGCATTGCATCGGGCCGACGTTGATCGGCCAGGACGTGGCCGATCTCAACCGGCTATGCGCGCTGGTGCAACACGCGCTGGAGCGCAACACCAGCGCCAAGGCGGCGGTGGAGATCGCGCTCTACGACCTGTGGGCGCAGGCCCTGGGCACCCCGCTCTACCGGGCGCTCGGCGGTGGCATGCCGCGCATCACCACCGACATCACCATCAGCGTCGATAGCATCGACGTGATGGTGGCGCAGGCGCAATCCGCGCTTGCACGTGGCTATCGGTCACTGAAGATCAAGGTCGGCAAGGACAGCGGCTCGGACCTCGAGCGTATCACCGCGATACATGCCGCTGTCGCTGGTCGCGCATCGCTGCGCCTGGATGCCAACCAGGGCTGGACGCCCAAACAGGCGGTGCGCACCATGCACACACTGGAACACGCCGGCATCGTGATGGAACTGGTGGAGCAGCCGGTTAAGGCCGCGGACATCGACGGAATGGCGTTTGTCACCGCGCGGATCGACACGCCAGTGATGGCAGACGAAAGCGTGTTCTCGCCGGTCCACGTGATCGACCTCATCCAGCGCCGTGCCGCCGATATCGTCAACATCAAACTGATGAAGACCGGCGGGCTATCCAACGCAATCCGCATTGCCGATATCGCTGGCCTGTACGGCGTGCCCTGCATGATCGGCTGCATGATCGAATCCAGCATCAGCGTGGCTGCGGCAGTGCATCTGGCGGTGGCCAAGGCCGGCAGCATCACCCTGGCGGATCTGGATGCGCCCGCGCTCGGGCAGTTCGATCCCACCGAGGGCGGCGTGCACTTCGACGATGCCCAGATCCATATCGACGACTCGCCCGGCCTGGGCATCCGCCGCATCCACGGGCTGGAGCTCTTGCCGGCTTAAAACGTCAGTAGGATCTCCAGGCCGCATTGGCCCAGGCATGGCGCCGTCAGCGCTTCTTTGCACACGCAGTCACCCGGACAGCGAACGTCGTGCATTGCTTGCACCATGCCCACCGATCATCTCGACAGGTCCTTGCCCGCTCACCGTCGCGGGACCTTACGCGGCATGGATGCCGCGTAAGCGCCTACAAGAACGTACTTGCGGCGTGTCCTGCGAGGGCGGGCGGGCAAGGGCCCTGCAGCCATGCCCCAGATCAGCCGCTCTGCAGCCAGCCACAGAGGCCAACTCTCCCAGAAAAAACAAGACACACTCGCTAACTGTTACAAGCCCCGCCAAGCAGTCGCACAAACCAGGCGCGCGCATGCGGCACACGGCCACATTGCTGAGTACAGTAGCGACAGTTGGGTGTGCCCAACGCGGCACCAAAGCAGCGTACTGTCTCCGTCAACCGTGTATCGCCCCCAGACTCGTCCCCCGCTCGACCTATTCCCCCCGGAGCCTGCATGCGCCTTGCCACCTTGTTTCGATCCGCTGTGCTGTTGGCGCTGGCGAGCTGCGGCAGCGTTGCCGTCGCTGCCGGGCCGATCGATGCCCTGAATCAAGCGCGCGCATTGATCGTGGTGACCACGCCGGACTGGGACAGCACCCAGGCGCGCCTGCAGACATTCACCCGTGTGGACGGCCACTGGCAACCGGCCGCACCGGGCTTCGCGGTCGCGCTCGGGCGGCATGGCAGTGCCTGGGGCGATGGCCTGCATCCGGCGCAGGCGCAAGGCCCGCAGAAGCGCGAAGGCGACGGCCGCAGCCCGGCCGGTGTCTTCGCGATCGGCCCGGCCTTCGGCTATGCCCAGCAGATCGACAGCGCCATGCCGTACCAGGCGATGCGCGCCACCCACTACTGCATGGATGTGCCGAGTTCGCCGCTGTACAACCGCATCGTCGATGCGGCGCAGGTCGGTAAGGCTGCAGTGGCCGGGTCGACCGAACCGATGCGCCTGGACCTGCAACATCCCGGCGATGCGCGTTACAGCGAGGGCTTCGTGATCGCCCACAATCCCGACGCGGTTCCCGGACGCGGCAGCTGCATCTTCGCGCACCTGTGGCGCACGCCGGGCCAGTTCACCGCCGGCTGCACCGCGATGGCGCCGGCCGATATGCAACGCCTGCTGGCCTGGTTGAAGCCCGACGACAAACCGCTGTTCGTGCTGTTGCCACGTGCCGAATATGCACGCCTGCAAGCCCAGTGGCAGTTGCCCGAATTGAAGGAGGCGGCACGATGACCACCCCGGCTCCTGCACCCGATTCCACTGGCCTGGTCCGCGTGGTCAGCCGCTGGCAGATCGTTGGCTTGTCGATCAACGATGTCATCGGCAGCGGCATCTATCTGCTGCCCGCGGCCACCGCGGCACTGCTGGGGCCGATGAGCCTGTGGGCGGTGATGCTGGCCGGTCTGGCGGTGGCGTTGCTGGTGTTGTGCTACGCGCAGGCGGCCAGCTATTTCGACACGCCGGGCGGCAGTTACCTGTACACGCGTGAGGCGTTCGGCCCGTTTGTCGGCTTTCAGATCGGCTGGATGATCTGGCTCACGCGCATCAGTTCGGCAGCGGCATTGAGCAACGGCCTGGCCGATGCGGTGGCGCGGTTCTGGCCGACCGTGGCGACCGATCACTGGGCACGCTTGCTGGTGGTCGTCGGTTCCCTGGGTCTGCTCACCGCCATCAACGTGATCGGCGTGAAATCGGCTGCGCGTACCGGCATCGCGCTGGTGATCGGCAAGCTGGTGCCGTTGCTGCTGTTCGTGGCCATCGGTCTGTTCTACGTGGACTGGTCGTGGGCCTTTGCCGGCACCACGCCGGATCTGCGCGACCTGGGCAATCTGGGCGAAGCGGCCTTGCTGCTGCTGTTTGCCTATGCAGGCTTTGAAAACATTCCTGCGGCCGCTGGCGAATACCGCAACCCACGCCGCGACGTGCCGTTTGCGCTGATCACCATGATCGTCACCGTCACCTTGATCTACGCCGCGGTCCAGGTCGTCGCGCAAGGCACGCTGCCCAATCTTGCCGCCTCGCCCACGCCATTGGCCGATGCCGCAAGCCGTTTCGGCGGCGAGGCGCTGGCGCTGATCCTCACCGTGGGTGCCACCATTTCCATTCTCGGCACCACCAGCAATACGGTCATGCTCGGGCCGCGGTTTCTGTTCGCGCTGGCACAGGATGGCTACGGCCCCGCATTCCTGGCACGTGTGCATCCGCGCTTCCACACCCCGGCTGCGGCGGTGCTGACCCAGGGCGTGCTGTCGCTGGCGCTGGCGGTGTCCGGCTCGTTTACGCAGCTGGCATTGCTGTCGATGGTCACGCGGCTGTTTGCCTACATCGGCACTGCTGCGGCAGTGATCGTGCTGGCGCGTCGCTACCGGCAACGCACCGACACCTTGCGCCTGCCTGGCGGGCCGGCCATTCCCATCGCAGCGCTGCTGCTGTCGCTGGGCCTGCTCGCCAGCGCCAGCTGGCAGAACCTGGCGGCCGCCGGGGTGGCATTGCTGGTGGGCTGGCTGATTTACCTGTTTCCGCGCAAGCCCGCATAGCGGTTTTCGCAGGACGCTCGCACAGCGATCACGCACGACTAACCGTGCCCGTCCAAGGCTGCAGCCCTACCTGCATGGGAGCTTGCGATGAAACTGCGCCATGTCTACAGCACGCCCGATATCGAAAGTGCGCAACGCGTCATGCAGGCCGCACGCAGCGCCGGCATCGACAACGATGCGCTGTCCTTGATTGCCCGTTCGGATATCGAGCTGGAAGGCATTCCCGATGAACGCAAGGATGCCAAGACGGATTTTCTCCCTGCTGCCGCGCGCGGCGCCGCCACCGGGGGCGCTGCGGGCTTGGTCGCCGGACTGGTTGCCATCGCCGTGCCTCCGATCGGCCTCACCATCGCCGGTGCCGGCGTCATGGCGCTGGCAGGCGCCCTGGTCGGCACCTGGTCGTCTGCACTGATCGGCGCCACCGTCCCCGATCCGGTCCGCCGCCAATTCGAGGACGAAATCCAGGCAGGGCGCGTCCTGGTCATCATCGACGCCGACGAGCCCTCGCTGCAGCATGCAGAAGCCAGCCTGCGTGCCGCCGGTGCCACGCCACTACCATACGAAGCTGCATCGGCAGCGACGTGACGCGCGCCGACCACCGGCTGAATCGTTGGGCGCGGCGCACCGTGTCGCGCAGGGGCGCACCAGAGAGCGTCACCAAGTGCAGCATGCCTTGATGCCCTCCTCACCTGTCCTGGCAACGGATTTAACACCTGCCCGCCTAGGTTAGGGCGCACATTCAACACGGAGACGAGCATGAACGTGCCGTATCAGATTCCGGGCCGCGCACCGGACGAAGACCGCAGCCAGAACGTATCCAATTATTGGCGCGAGCGCTTCACCGAAGAATCGTATTACACCGAAGGTGACCGCTACGAAGATTACGAGGGCGCCTATCTCGCAGGACACCAAGCGCGCATCCGCGAAAACGCCCGCGCCTACGATCAGGTCGAAGCAGAATTGCACCGCGAGTGGGAAGCCAATCGCGGCACCAATGGCCTGAGCTGGAGCAAGGCCCGTCACGCCGTCAAGCGTGCCTGGGAAAATGCGACAGACCTCGTGACTGGCGACAACAAGTCCAAGCCCTGAAGACAGCAACGCCACCGTGGAGGTGGCGTTGTTGTATCAATCTGTCTGTAGTGCATCAGTCCAGCGGCGGCGGTACTGCGCGCGAGTAATGCGATGCGTTGGCGACATCCATCGCATCGCGGGTGTTCTTCTGCACCGCAACCGCGCCGAACAGGCTCAATGCGTAGGCCATCGCGTAGAAACCTTTCTCGCTCAGCAATAGGGTCGCGTTGATCAGGCCGATTGCCAGGAGCAGCAGCGCGATGACCAGCGAGAACCAACAGATCGCGTAGTACAGGCCCGTCACCGGAATTCCATCTGCGCGGTCACGCACACTCTTCTGCAACGACACCGATGCGAACAGGCCAAACAACAGCAGCGTGAAGTAATAGCCTTTTTCGTTGAGCATCATCTGCGCATTCCATAGCCCGACCAGGTAGGCAATGCCACCCAGCAGCAATGCAGCCCAGGATGCGGCGATAAAAGCAGGTGACGTTTTTTGCGTGGCAGCCATGGAAACTCCTTTTCATGGTGAAGCAGTGATGTGGGACGCACACGTCTCACAAAGAAAGTGATCTACGACAAGGCGGCCTTGAAGGCGTCGTGTAAGGTACTTTAAAACCCGACGCAGGACACGTTGTGGGAGGGCTGCAACGTCACTGCGCCCATTCCCTGGAGGACCTCATGTCTGTCCGACGTCTGCTTGCCCTGGCCTGCTCGGCCAGCTTGTTCACCGCCGCCACCGCATGTGCCGCGCCTGCCGTCGCGCCGGCGGCCGCCATTCCCAAGGCGCAGTGGCCGTTCCAGGCCACCACCGTTGCCGATTTCGACGAACCCTGGGCAATGACCTTCCTGCCTGACGGCAGCCTGTTGGTCAGCGAAAAACGCGGTGCATTGATGCGGCTGGATCTCAAGACCAACCGCAAGAGCGCCATCACCGGCATTCCGGCGGTCGCCTATGGCGGCCAGGGCGGTTTTGGCGATGTCCTGGCGCATCCGCGCTTTGCCAAAAATGGCCTGGTCTATGTCAGCTACGCCGAACCGGGACAGGGCGATACACGCGGCGCAGCGGTGGCACGCGCCAAGCTCACGCTGGATGCCAGCGGCGGCGGCACGCTGTCGGACCTGAAGGTGATCTGGCGCCAGGATCCCAAGGTCACCGGCAACGGCCACTTCGGCCACCGGCTAGCGTTCGGCCCGGACGGCAAGCTGTGGATCAGTTCCAGCGAACGCCAGAAGTTCACCCCCGCCCAGGACATGCAAGCCAATCTCGGCAAGCTGATCCGTCTCAACGATGACGGCAGCGTGCCGGCCGACAACCCGTTCGCTGCGCAGGGCGGCGTTGCCGCGCAGGTGTGGTCGCTGGGTCACCGCAATATTCTCGGCCTGGCCTTCGATGGCAAGGGGCGCCTGTGGGAACACGAGATGGGTCCGCTTGGCGGCGATGAGTTGAACCTGATCCAGCGCGGCGCCAACTACGGTTACCCGATCGTCTCCAACGGCGACAACTACGACGGCACCCCGATCCCGGATCACAACACCCGCCCGGAATTTGCCGCGCCCAAGATCAGTTGGACACCGGTGATCTCGCCAGCCGGCTTTGTGATCTACAGCGGCAAGCAGTTCCCGGCGTGGCGCGGCAACGGCTTTATCGGCGGCTTGTCGTCGATGTCGCTGGTGCAGGTCTCGCTCGGCGATCAGCCGCGCGAGGTGGCCCGCTACGACATGGGCGCGCGCATTCGCGAAGTGGAACAGGGTCCGGACGGCGCGCTGTGGTTGCTGGAAGACGAAGCCAGCGGCAGCACCGGGCGCCTGCTCAAGCTGACGCCCAAGAGCAAGGCAGCAGTCGAGAACGAGGCATAACTCCGCAAGATCGCGCCCAGGGGAGTCGTGCCACCGCCACGCGTCGAATGCGTGCTGGCGGTGGCCACGATTTTCGCGGCGAAGCCGCGTTCGATTAGGTGCGGTGCATGGCGCGATACATACAGATGCGAGCAGAGCCGTGGTCACATCGACCAGGCATGCGCTTACATCTTCCCTGACCCAATGACGGCGCGCCCTTGGGCCACGTCCGTCACCGTCATCTCAAATCCCGCGTAGCAGCCGCACTCCGCTGCGTATCGCGTGAGTGCGCCCTACCACGCCCGCGGGTGTTTAGGCCTCCAGCAACTCGAACGTCACCGCCTCGCCACTCTTGGCCGAGGCGCACACCCACACATCGAACACGCCCGGCTCGGCGCCAAACACATTCTTATGGTTGGTAAAGGCCAGTGCGTCACGCGTCAGGGTGAACACCACGTCCGTACTTTCGCCAGGCTGCAACAACACCTTGCGGAAACCCTTGAGTTCGCGCACCGGGCGCACCCGGCTGGCCACGCGATCGTGCACATATAGCTGCACCACTTCTTCGCCGGCCACGCGACCGGTATTGGTGACGCGCGTGGTGATGGTCAGGGTCTGGTCCCAGCCCAGCTGCGCACTGCTCAGCTGCGGCTGCGCATACGCAAAGGTGGTGTAGCTCAAGCCATGGCCAAACGGGTACAACGGCTCGTTGGGCATCTCGCGCCAGCGTGCCTTGTACTCGGACAGCGTCGGCAGTTCCGGGCGGCCGGTGCGCAGATGGTTGTAGAAATACGGCTGTTGCCCGGTCACCTGCGGAAAGCTGATCGGCAGACGCGCGGAGGGGTTGTAGTCGCCGAACAACACGTCGGCCACGCCGGTACCGGTCTGCGTGCCCAGGTACCAGGTCACTGCGATCGCATCGGCATCGCGCACCGCACCGCTCAGGGCCAGCGCGCGGCCATTGCGCAGCAGCACCACCATCGGCGTGCCGGTGGCGGCGATGGCTTCGGCCAATGCCTGCTGCGCCGGCGGCAACACGATCTCGGTGCGCGACTGCGCTTCGCCACTGAAGCGCTGCGGCTCGCCCAGCGCCAGCACCACCACGTCGGCGGCCTGCGCCGCATCGATGGCGGCGGAAATACCGCCCGGCAGCGCGTCTTCCAGGCCACAGCCCGGCACCACCGTCAGATGCTCGCTGTCGACCACCGCGCGCACACCCTGCTCCAGGGTCACGTAGCGCTGCTTGTCGCCGAACAGTGTCCAGCACCCCTCGATGTTCTCGCGGTCCTGCACGAACGGCCCGATCAGCGCGATGTGCTGCCCGCTTTTCTTCAGCGGCAACACCTCGCCCTGGTTCTTCAACAACACGATCGAACGCCGCGCCGCATCGCGCGACAACGCATCGTGCGCGGGCAGATGCGCGGTGTCGGCTTCGCGTGCCGGATCCAGCGAACGGTACGGGTTGTCGAACAACCCGATCGCCTCCTTGAGCTGCAGCATGCGGCGCACGCTGGCGTCCAGCGTGGCCATCGGCACCTCGCCGCTTTCCACCAGCGACGGCAGATGCGCGGCATAGAAGCCGCTCTGCATGCTCAGATCCAGGCCGGCCAGGAACGCCTTCTTGGTCGCATCGCGCTCATCGGCCGCATAGCCGTGCGCAATCAGTTCCATGTCGGCGGTGTAGTCGGAAATCACCACGCCGGGGAACTGCCATTCGCCGCGCAGGATCTCGGTCAGCAATTCGTGATTGGCACTGGCCGGCACGCCGTTGATGTCGTTGAACGAGGACATCACGGTCAGTGCGCCGGCATCGAAGGCGGCCTTGAACGGCGGCAGGTGCACATCGCGCAGCGTCTGCGGCGCGATGTCCACGGTGTTGTATTCCATGCCCGCAGCCACGGCGCCGTAGGCGGCGAAATGCTTGGGCGTGGCCAGCAGGCAATCGTCGGCCTTCAGATCGCTGCCCTGGAAGCCGCGTACGCGGGCGGCGGCAAACGCCGCGCCCAGCACCACGTCTTCGCCGGCGCCTTCCGCGCCACGGCCCCAGCGCTGGTCGCGCGCGATATCCACGGCCGGTGCGTAGGTCCAGTGCAGGCCGGCGGCGGTCGCCTCGATCGCGGTGGCGCGCGCGGTGCGCTCGGCCAGCTCGGGCTCGAAGCTGGCCGCCTCGCCCAGCGGGATCGGGAACACCGTGCGCATGCCGTGAATCACGTCCGCCGCCAGGATCACCGGGATGCCCAGGCGGCTTTCTTCCACCGCCACCTTCTGGATCTGCACACCCAGCGCGGCGCCGACGCCATTGAACAACGAGCCGACCCGGCCTGCGCGCACTTGCTGCAGCACCTCGTCGGCGTTGAGCACATTGGCTTCGGGATTCACGTCCGGCGCGAACGGCCGCACCATGTCGGCGAACACACCCAACTGTCCGACCTTCTCTTCGACGGTCATCTGGGCAATCAGGGTTTCGATACGATCAGCAGCCATGAGATCCTTGAGAAAACGTTTACATGGCCGTCAATTCTAGCCTGAGGCGACCGCGAGGGGGCAAGTACCGGGATTTGGAATTCGGGATTCGGGATTTGTCGGGTCCGGTTGAACCGCGCCTTGGGGCTGGGGATCGTTGGCGTGGTCGTAGATCTCGGTCCGGTGCCACCTAGGTTTTCCGGGGCGCGGCCAAGGATCGGAGCTCGCTGAGCGAGTCCGCGGCCGGTGGCCGTCAGCGGGCCCGCTCGCGCTCGATGATCACTCCCACCGCCTGCGCGCCGCGCACCGCACCGGGCTTGCTCAGCTTCAACCGCAGCCAGTGCACGCCGAACTCGTCCAGCACGATCGCCGCGCAGCGCTCGGCCAGGGTCTCCACCAACCCGAAGTCCGAGGCCTGCACGAATTCGATCAGCCGCTTGCTCACCGCCTTGTAGTTCAGGGTATCGGCGATGTCGTCGCTGGCGGCCGGAATGCGGTTGTCGAAGCCCATCTCCAGATCGAACCGCAGCGTCTGGCGGATGCGCCGCTCCCAGTCGTAGATGCCGATCAGCGCATCGATTTCCAGGCCTTCGATAAAAACTTTGTCCATTGGGAGCCGTGATTAGGGATTCGGGAGTGGGGATTGGCAAGAGCGCGACAGACAGCAGGTAGAGGGACTAGCTTCTACGAATCTCCAATCCCCACTCCCGATTCCCGCGCCGCCGCCAACGGCGGCAAGCCCGCCATATCCCAACGCGGCGTCACATGCACTGCCGCGTCGGCGCGCTCGCCGGCCTCCAGCCGCAGCGCGCCAGCGAAGGCGATCATCGCGCCGTTATCGGTGCACAGGGCCGGCCGCGGGAAGCACACCCGGCCGCCGCGCCGCTGCGCCGCGTCCTGCAGGCGTGCGCGCAGGCGCTTGTTGGCGCCCACGCCGCCGGCCACCACCAGGGTGTTGCAGTCGGCCGCATCCAGCGCGCGCAGGCATTTGATCGCCAGCGTCTCCACCACCGCATCCTCGAACCCGCGCGCGATATCCGCCCGCGTGGTGTCGGACTGGTCGCTGCCGCGCCAGGCCAGCAGCACCTGGGTCTTGAGCCCGCTGAAACTGAAATCCAGCCCGGGGCGGTCGGTCATCGGCCGCGCGAACTTGTAGCGCCCCGGGGTGCCGGTTTCGGCCAGCGCCGCCAGTTGCGGCCCGCCCGGATACGGCAGGCCCATCATCTTGGCGGTCTTGTCGAAGGCCTCGCCGGCCGCATCGTCCAGCGTCTCGCCGAGCACTTCGTACTGGCCCAGCGCCTTCACCGACACCAGTTGGGTGTGGCCGCCGGAGACCAGCAGCGCCACGAACGGCGGCTGCGGCGGGTCGTCTTCCATCAGCGGCGCCAGCAGATGGCCTTCCATGTGATGCACGCCGATCGCCGGCACGTCCAGCGCCCAGGCCAGCGACCGCGCCACACCGGCACCAACAAGGAGTGCGCCGACCAGGCCCGGGCCGGCGGTATAGGCCACCCCATCGAGTTCGTCGATCCGCAATCCGGCCTCGTCCAGGGTCTGGCGGATCAGCGGCAGCAGCTTGCGCACATGATCGCGACTGGCCAGCTCGGGCACCACGCCGCCGTATTCGGCATGCAGCGCGATCTGGCTGTAGACCGCGTGGGCCCGCAGCGCAGGCACGCCCGACAGCGCGGTGTCGTAGACCGCCACGCCGGTCTCATCGCACGATGATTCGATCCCAAGAACTTTCACGGCAACTCGGCAGGCAGGGACATGCGGCCTATTTTCGCAGCTTTTGCCCTGCGCAGATCGGCCAGGGGCGATCTGCTGCGCGGCCGTGTGCTCGCCACCGGATCACCCGCAAGCGCAGGCTTTATCAGGCTTGCTCGCGCAGATGCCGCAGGGGGCTTGCAGGTCGTTGGCAAGTCGTTATAATGCGCGGCTCGCCGGGGCAACCCGGAAATTCCGTCACGCGAGTCCGCTCGCACCCGCCCGGGGCTCCCGGACGGAAATCCCATTATCTGGAGAACCCATGCCCAGCGTTAAAGTCCGCGAGAACGAGCCCTTCGAATTTGCGCTCCGTCGTTTCAAGCGCACCTGCGAAAAGGCCGGCGTGCTGGCCGAAACCCGCAAGCGCGAGTTCTATGAAAAGCCGACCCAGGAGCGCAAGCGTAAGGCTGCCGCTGCTGTGAAGCGTCAGTTGCGTCGTTCCTCGCGCGACGTCACCAAGCGCCAGCGCTTGTACTGATCGAACGCGGTTCCTTGCCGACGGGCATGCGCTGAAGGCGCGGCCCATCGGAGTGGAACCCAAGAGCCGGCACGCGCAAGCGTCGCCGGCTTTTTGTATTGGTTCGATGCCAGGCGACCGCTGCGTTCTGCGCTGCAGAGCCGGCCGGCGTCGCTGCCATGACCCGCGCCTGTCAGGCCGACTTCCTGCCGATGCACTGCGCCCGTCGTGGCGCATCGGCACATCTGCAACACGCACTCCCAGGAGTTACACCATGCCCCTCAAGCAACAGCTCACCGATGACATGAAAGCCGCCATGAAGTCCGGCGACAAGCACAGCCTGGGCGTGATCCGGCTGATCAATGCCGCGATCAAGCAGAAGGAAGTGGACGAGCGCGTCGAGATGGACGATGCCGCCGTGATCGCCGTGCTCGACAAGATGGTCAAGCAGCGCAAGGACTCGGTCACCCAGTTCGAAGCCGCTGCACGCGACGACCTGGCGCAGATCGAGCGCGAGGAGATCGTGGTGATCGAGCGTTACCTGCCGGCCAAGATGGGCGAAGCCGAGATCGTCGCCGCCATCCAGGCAGCCATCGCGCAGACCGGCGCCAGCAGCCCGGCCGACATCGGCAAGCTGATGGGCGCACTCAAGCCCAAGCTGGCCGGGCAGGCCGACATGGGCCTGGTCTCGACGCTGGTCAAGCAGCATCTGGCAGGCTGAGTCTTCGCCTGCACAGTGCCCTGTGCCCGATGGCCAGGGCACTGCAGCGAGCCGCCCAAGTGCGGCTGGCTGCAGCGCCGTTTCAACGGCAGCACACGCGCAACATCCAGCGCCCGCTTTCACCCGATCTTTGAACACGCCCTGTTAGAACACCTTCGCCAGCACAGGTCCGGGCGAAGCATTCCGCATGCCGGCTTCGCCTTACGACGCCTGCGCGCACAACGGTATGCCCAAGGATTCTCCCGCCGGTGACGAAGCTCTCAACCGAACACCTGCAGAAACATCTGAGCCGCCTGCAGCGCAGCCTGCCGATGGCACTGCTCAATCGCTTTCTCGAGATCGACGTGATGACGCAGGCCGCGTCGCTGTCGTTCTACGCCTTGCTGTCGCTGGCACCGCTGCTGGTGCTGCTGCTGTGGCTGACCGCATCGCTGTATCCGCCTGCGCAGGAAGCGCTGGTGCAGCAGATCGCGCAACTGGCTGGCGGCAGCGCGGCGGAGGTGGCCGACACGGTGATCCGCAACGCCACCGATCAACCCGGCGTAGGATCGTTGGCCGGACTGTGGAGCACGTTGCTGCTGTTCATCGGCGCCACGGCGGTGTTTGCGCAGTTGCAGAACGCCCTGAACCTGATCTTCCGCACCGACAAGCAGCGCCTGGAAGGCCTGATGGCGTGGCTGAAGAAGCGCGTGTTCTCGTTCGGCGTGATCCTGGCCCTGGGCTTCTTGTTGATCGTGTCGATGATTGCCACCACCGCGTTGCAGGTGGTGTTTGCACGGCTGCCATCGGTGCTGCCGGCGATCGGCTACGTCACCACCCTGGCGCTGTATTCGCTCGCCTTCGCTTTTCTGTATCGCTATCTGCCCGATCGTACCGTCAACTGGCGGCAGGCCTTTGTCGGCGGCGTGATCACCGCATTGTTGTTCGCACTGGGCCGCTACTGCATTGGCCTGTACATCGCCAAGGCCGCGCCTGGCAGCGCATACGGTTCGATGGGGACCTTGGTCATCCTGCTGGTCTGGATGTACTACGCCTCGGTGGTGTTCTTCGTCGGCGCCCTGCTGACCGCGGTGATCGACGAGCGCGTACGCTCGCATCGCAAGCTGCGCGAGGCCGGGGTGGATACGGACAACCTGCCGCCTGCCGCCGCCGAACCGGATGCCGCGCCGCAGCCGCAGGAAGCACCCACGCGCAATTGATTGCGCATGCTGCGCCGGGTGCCGCGCGTACCCAGGCGGCATCCAGCGCTTCGCTGAGGTCCCTCGCTCGCTGAAATCGGCGCGCGCCGGCGGCTGGGATATCCTAGCGGGATGGCCCGCATCCCCGACGCATTCATCGACGAACTGCTTGCACGCACCGACATCGTCGAGGTGGTGGGCGGTCGCGTGCCGCTCAAGCGTCAGGGCAAGGAATACTCGGCGCGCTGCCCGTTCCATGACGAGCGCTCGGCCTCGTTCACGGTCTCGCCGACCAAGCAGTTCTATCACTGCTTCGGCTGCGGCGCGCACGGCACCGCGATCAGCTTCCTGATGAATTACGACCGCCTCGAATTTCTCGATGCGGTCGACGAGCTGGCCAAGCGTGCCGGCATGGAAATCCCGCGCGAGACCCAGCAACGCACCCCGCAGCAGCAGGACGACAGCCGCGAGCTGTATTCGGCACTGGAAGCGGCGACCAAGTTCTTCCAGCGTCAGCTCGAGGGCAGCGAACGCGCCCGCGACTATCTGGACGGCCGCGGCGTGGATGCCGACAACCGCGCGCGTTTCCAGATCGGCTACGCGCCCGATGGCTACAGCGCACTGAAGGACACGCTGGGCACCGATGCGCGCCGCATGAGCGTGCTCGAACGCGCCGGGCTGTTTTCCAAGAACGATCGCGGCCATGTCTACGACAAGTTCCGCGACCGGGTGATGTTCCCGATCTTCGACCGCCGCGGCCGCGTGATCGCGTTCGGCGGACGCATCATGGGTGCGCCGGCCGATGGCCGCGACCCGGGGCCGAAGTACCTCAACTCACCGGAAACCGCGCTGTTCCACAAGGGCCGCGAGTTGTACGGCCTGTGGCAGGTACGCCAGGCCAATCAGAAGATCGAGCGGCTGATCGTGGTGGAAGGCTATATGGACGTGGTCTCGCTGTTCCAGTTTGGCGTCACCCAGGCGGTGGCCACGCTGGGCACGGCGACCACGCCCGAACATGCCGAGTTGTTGTTCCGCAACGCGCCGGATGTGTACTTCTGCTTCGACGGCGACAACGCCGGCCGCAAGGCCGGTTGGCGTGCACTGGAATCGGTGCTGCCACGCATGAAGGACGGCCGCCAGGCGTTCTTCCTGTTCCTGCCCGATGGCGAGGACCCGGACACCATCGTGCGCAAGGAAGGCGCGCAGGCCTTCGATCAACGCCTGAAGCAGGCCACGCCGCTGTCGCAGTTCTTCTTCGACGAGATGTCGCGCGAGATCAACCTGCACACGCTCGATGGCAAGGCACGGCTGGCCGAACGCGCAAAACCGATGCTTGCACAGATCCCCGAAGGCGCGTTCGGCGACCTGATGAAGCAGGAGCTGTCGCGCCTGACCGGCGTGGGCGTCACTCAGGCGGCGCAGGCGTCCACATCGCAGGCACGGCCACCTGCACGCATGGGTGCACCCGCGCAGAAACGCAGCCTGGTGCGCGCGTCGATCGCGATCCTGCTGCAGCGGCCGTCGCTGGCGATGAGCCTGGAGGGCGACCACGATTTTTCCGGCCTGCGCCTGCCCGGCATCGACCTGTTGATGGAACTGCTGGCACTGGTGCGGCAACGCCCGGAAATCAGCACGGGCGCGCTGCTGGAACACTTCGCCGAACGCGACGAACAGGCCGCGCTGCAGAAACTGGCCGCACAGGCATTGCCCGGCGACGAACACAGCTGGGCGATGGAACTGCATGACGTCGTCGCGCAACTGGACAAGCAATTGCTGCGTCAGCGCCTGGACGAACTGCAGGACAAGCAGCGCGCGCAGGGCCTGGACGACACCGACAAGTACGAATTGCGCGAGCTGTTCAAGGCGCTCGCTGCGTTGTAGTGCGGGTAGCGCGAGGGGATCGGTTTACGCTGTCGTGTGCGGGCCAGGCGCGCACGCTGCACGACACCATGGCCCAGTTGCACCGGCAACTGCTGCAGCAGCGCATCGAAGAGCTGTAGACAAGGCAACGCGCACACGGACTCGACGAGATCGACCAGCGCGCCCTGCTGCGCCTACGTCGAGGCGCGCGCCGAGCACCTGGCGCATGCTGTCAGACCACCTGTTGCCGACGCAGCCGGCCAGCGCTGGCCGCCGCATGCAGATGCGCGCTCATAGCTGCTTGAACAAGGTCTTGGCCATCGAGCCGAGCGCCGCGCTGACCGCTTCGATCTTGTCGGCATCGGCCAGTGCGGCGTGGCCGGCATGCGCGGTCAGCCGCTCGATCAGGGCATCGCGCGCGGGCGCTTCGTCGGCACTCTGGCTCTGCGGCGTACCGGACACCGGCGTGAGCCATGGGGCAATCAAGGCCTGATAGGCGGTGGTGTGCTGGGAAGCCATCTGCTCGAGAAATTGCAGGACCGTCGTGGGGGTGCCGGTGAGCGTGCCGGTCAGCGGCTGGTTGGCGATCTGCCGGTAGTTCACCGTGGACGCCACCGCATTGGCGATGGCCACATCGACCAGCACATCGATCTCCTTGATCGGCGCATTCCCGTACAGCGTCTTGATCTGGCTGAGCATCGGCACGGTCCACGCATGCGGCACGCAATCGAGCGTGTTCCACAAGTCGGCATTCCAGATCTGATACGGCGCCGCGCCCGGCGCTGGAGAGGGTAATGCCTGCGCATACAGCGCGGCGAACCCGCCGTTGCCAGGCGTGGCGCCGGCGGTGGGATAGCAGTGCACGGCGCTGAAATTGTCCAGCTTGCCGTTGGTCTTCAACCAGGTCGCCAAGGTCGGCGACAGCGCACCGCCCAGGCTGTGCCCGGCAAAGATCACCGTCGCCTTGCTGCCATCCAGCGCTTGCAGGAAATCCAGCAGCGTCGTGTTCGGCGCCAGTGCGGTGGAGGGGCTGACCATGTTGAGCAGATGCCACACACCGGTGGCGGCCCCCATCGAGATGACCGCCGAACCTGGCTTGACGGGTTTCTTCGCCGCAACCGGCGCGGTGCCGAGCAACGGCGTGTAGGCCGCAAAATCCACCACCGAGGACACATCGAAGTCTTCGGTGAACCAGTCGTAGAGCGACTCCGGGTTGGTGGCGCTCAGCGCGACCACATACGCCTCGCCGATGCCCGGCATGGCGTCGGTATGCGCCACGTACATGGCATTGCCCGACAGCGACGAATCGGCCGCCTGCCAGACCTGCGGCCCCCACACCAGTTGCCAGTCGCCGATCCTGTCCTGGGTGTCGGCCGATGCCAGCGTCTGCAGCAACGTGGCCTGGTAGTCCGCCTGCAACACCGGCTGGCTGCCCCTGCGATCGCCCACCCAGTTGGCCAGGGCGGAAAGCGCAAAGGTCTGTTGATATTGGTCGTAGCGCATGGACCGGCTCCTTTCCTTAGGCCTTGCGTGGAAACACGAGCGAACACGGACGCAGCGCACGGGCACCGTTCGGGCACCGTTCGGGCACCGTTCGGGCACGGATGCGCGCGGCGTGTGCAACCGGAATCTAACAAAGGATGTGCGTGCCAGAAGCGCCGCGCAGCGGAATCTCGACGCATCGCACGAATCGCCCACCACACCGAGCGGCGCCATCCGCAATGCTGCAGGCAGGCGCAAGCGCACGCTGCTGCCGGAGCCGGTGCGAGCACGCATGCGTCCCCGGCCTGCGCTGCGCGGCCGACTCGCACGGTGCACGCTGGCCTCTACAATGGCACTCTGCAGACAGCCCTCCCCCTGAATACGCACGATGATCAAACACTGGCTGGCGCGGTTGCGCATTGATCCATTCACCCTCGCGCTGCTGTGCACGGTCACGCTCGCCTCGTTCCTGCCGGTCTCCGGCACCGCCGCGGCGGTCATGGACGATGTCACCGACGTGGCGATCGCCGCGCTGTTCTTCCTGCACGGCGCGCGCCTGTCGCGCGAGGCGGTCAAGGCGGGCGCGCTGCATTGGCGCCTGCATCTGGTGATCCTGGCCTGCACCTTCGTGCTGTTCCCGCTGCTCGGGCTGTTGTTCAAACCGCTCGCGCATCTTGCGCTGACACCGGAGCTGTATATCGGCGTGCTGTTCCTGTGCGCGCTGCCATCCACGGTGCAATCGTCGATCGCCTTCACCTCGATGGCGCGCGGCAACGTGCCGGCAGCCGTGTGTGCCGCCTCGCTTTCTAGCCTGCTGGGGGTGTTTTTCACGCCGTTGCTGATGGGCGCCCTGGTCGGCAGCCAGGGCGCGATGGCGCACCCGGCCGAAGCGATCGGCAAGATTCTGCTGCAGTTGCTGGTGCCGTTCCTGGCTGGCCATTTCATGCGCCCGTGGATCGGCGGCTGGGTCGAACGGCATCGCGCGGTGCTGCGTTACACCGACCAGGGCACCATCCTGCTGGTGGTCTACACCGCCTTCAGCGCATCGGTGAACGAAGGCCTGTGGCAGAAGACGCCGTTGCCGGCCTTGCTCGCGGTGCTCGGCGCGGCCGCGCTGTTGCTGACAGTGGCGATGCTCTCGATCACCTTCATCGCGCGGCGCCTGCGCTTCAACCGCGCCGACGAGATCGCGATCGTGTTCTGCGGCTCCAAGAAGAGCCTGGCCACCGGCGTGCCGATGGCCAAGGTGATGTTCGCCGGCGGTGGCCTGGGCGCGATCGTGTTGCCGATCATGCTGTATCACCAGCTGCAGCTGATCGTCTGTGCATTCGTGGCCGCGCGTTATGCGCGCACCGCGCCGGGCGAGCCGCAGGTCACTCCCGGTGGTCATTGAAGGTAACGGCCACTGCACGGCAGTGGTCTGATCGATGACACCCAGCACAGCCCACGCTGTGCGCGCTGCAAAGGCCTGCTTGCCGCCGGTGCGTTGCCTGCGCGCCATCGCCGGCCCGCTACGCCCGGCGCGACACCGGTTCGCGTTGCGTGCCGGTGCCGGTTGTAAGCAGATATACAACGGTTATGACGCACTCCGACGCTGGCACAGTGCCGCTCGCTAGAGTGTTCGATCCACCTTGCTGCCGCCCCCATCGGTGATTGCCATGACGCTATCGTTCCGACGCCCTGCCCCGTCCCTGATCGCGCTGCTGGCGGTGCTGGCCACGCTCACTGCCTGCAACAAGCCCGCCACGCCGCCAGCCCCGACACAGACCAAGGCGGCCGCCACGCCGGCGCCTGCGTCCAGCATCGCCTGGCGCGAGGGCGATGTCGAAGATGCCTTCGCCGAGGCCAGGGAAAGCGGCAAGCCGATCCTGCTGTACTGGGGTGCGGCCTGGTGCCCGCCCTGCAATCGCCTGAAGGCCACCTTGTTCAAGGACCCGACCTTCATCGCCCGCACCCAGCAATTCGTGGCGGTGCATCTGGACGGCGATTCGGAGGGCGCGCAGGCCTGGGGCGAGCGCTTCGGCATCAAGGGCTACCCCACCATCATCGTGCTGCGCCCGGATCGCAGCGAGATCACCCGCCTGGCCGGCGATGCCGACAACGCGCGTCTGGCCGATGTGCTGCGGGTCGCGGCCAAGAGCACCAGTACCGCCAGGCAACTGCTCGACACCGCATTGCAGACCCCGCAGCAGCTCAGCGCGGACGACTGGGCCGTGCTCGGCAACTATGCCTGGGGCACCGACGATCGGCTGGTCAAGCCAGAGCAGGCCGTGGATGTGCTCACGCGCCTGTCCAGGTCGGCGCCACAGCCGGCCCTGCAACGCAGCTTCGCCCTGGCGGCGATTACCGCAGCCAAGGAGCCGCCTGCCGCCAGCGCGGCGTCACGCACGTTGCTGGAAGCGGTGCTGGCCGATCCGGCAGAGGTGCGCGCCAATCTCGGCACGCTGAGCTACATGCCTGCACGGCTGGTCGCCGCTGCCAGCAGCGATGCCGGTGAGCGCGCTGCCTTGTCCAATGCGCTGAATCTGGCATTGGACAAGGTCTACGCCGACACCGCACTGCCGATCGCCGACCGGCTCGGCACCGCGTACGCCCGCATCCAGCTGGCACGCCTGGCACAAGGCCAGCCCACCGAAACCGAGGCCAAGGGCACGCAACCGCCGTTGCCCAAGACCGTGGTCGACACCGTGCAGCAACGCGTGCAATGGGCGACCGACACCGCCAGGACCGATGAGGAGCGCCAATCCACCATCAGCACCGCCGCGGCACTGCTCGGCGAGGTCGGCGACCGCAGCGGCGCCGAACAGTTGCTGCTGGCCGAATTGACGCGCAGCAAGACGCCTTACTACTACATGCCCGAACTGGCCGATCTGGCCGAACAACGCGGCGATAAGAAGACCGCGCTGTCCTGGCTGAGGAAGGCTTACGAAAGCGCGCAGGGACCGGCCACTCGCGTGCAATGGGGCGTGATGTACGTGGATGGCCTGATCCGACTCAGCCCGGACGACACCGCCGGCATCGAGGCCGCTGCCACGCAGGTGATCGGCGAGCTGGCCGGGCAGCCCGATGGCTACCGCCAACGCACCCGGCAGCGCTTCGCCACGCTGGGCGCCACGTTGAAGACCTGGAGCAAGCAGCATCGCCAGGAAGGCAATGCGGTGCTGACGCGCCTGCAGCAGAAGATGCAGAGCAGCTGTGACAGCAAGAACACCAGCGAGTGCGCCAGCTGGCTGAGCTGAGCTGGCGTGAGCGAGCAGCCAGCTACGCCACGAATTTGAGTCCGCTAAGTAGCGATTGCGCGCCCCATGCCGAACGGCGCGCACAACTGACGTGTAAGAGCGATATGAGCCGGTTCCAGCCACCGGCCGCATCCGCCTGACGGCTGCATCAGTCGCAGCTCTATCGATCGCCTTGATGGCAGCAGCGGGCATTCGCTGCCGCTAGCGCACCCACGGCAACAGCAGGTGGTCCACCATCAGAAACGCGAACAGCGCCATCAGGTAGACGATGGAGTAACCGAACATCTTCATCGAGAACAGCTCGTCCGGCGGGTCGAGCATGCGCCAGGCGTACCAGAGGAACACCACGTTGAGCACCACCGCGCCGCCCAGGTAGAACAGCCCGCTCATGCCCACCGCCACCGGCAGCAGGGTCACGATCGCCAGCAGCACCGTGTACACCAGGATCTGCTTGCGCGTATGCGGCACGCCATGGGTGACCGGCAGCATCGGGATCGCCGCCTTGGCGTAATCGGCACGGCGGAAGATCGCCAGCGCCCAGAAATGCGGCGGCGTCCAGATGAAGATGATCAGCACCAGCAGCGAGGCGTTGATCCAGTCGGCACTGGTCGGCAAGCCGGTCACTGCGGCCCAGCCCAGCATCGGCGGCGTGGCGCCGGCCAGGCCGCCGATCACGATGTTCTGCGAGGTCGCACGCTTCAGGTACACGGTGTAGATCACCGCGTAACCGATCAGCGACGCAAACGTCAGCACCGCGGTGATCACATTCACCCAGACCACCAGGATGGTCATGGAGATCACGATCAACACGCCCGCAAACAGCAGTACCTGCCACGGCCGCACCTTGCCCACCACCAGCGGGCGCCACGAGGTCCGCGCCATCTGCGCGTCGATCTTGGCGTCCAGCAACTGATTGATCGCTGCCGCCGCCGACGCCGCCAGCCAGATGCCCAGAAAGCCCAACGCACCGGTGCGCACCTGCACCCACGTCGGCACATCGGGGATGGCCAGGAACATGCCCACCAGGGCGGTGAACACGATCAGTGCCACCACCTTGGGTTTGGTCAGATCCCAGTAATCGCGTGCGCTGACAGCCATGCTCACTCCGGCGCGCGCAGCCGCGCCAGCAGCGAGACCAGCACGAACAACAATGCGACCGCGCCGCCGTTATGCAGCACCGACACTTCCAGCGGCAACGCCAGCTTGACGTTGAGCATGCCCAGCGTCACCTGCACCGCCACCAGCACCGCCAGCGCACCGGCCCACACCCGCATGCCCGGCGAACGCGACAGGCGCCAGGCCAGCCACCACAGATACAGCGCCGTCGCAATTGCCCACAACCGGTGCGCCATCTGGATGGCAATACGCGCTGCGCCATCGAGCACACCGCCTTCGTAATCCACCCCGATCCCGCGCCACAGCGTGAAGCCTTCGCGGAAGTCATGCGGCGGCCACCACTGACTGACGCAGCGCGGGAAATTGTCGGCCGACCAGCTACCGCCGCCACAGGCCAGCGCCGCGTAATTGGCACTGACCCAGCCGCCGAGGGCAATCTGCAGGCCCAGCACCGCCACACCCGCACGCAGCAGCCACTTGAGCCGCGAGGCATCGGCCAGCGTGATCGGCAGATGGGTCGCGCGCCAGGCCATCCACACCAGCAGCGAGAACATCAGCATGCCGCCGAGCAGATGGCCCATCACCACGATGGGTTTGAGCAGCAGCGTCACCGTCCACATGCCCAGCAGCGCCTGGAAGATCACCACCGCCAGCGTCAGCACCGCCGCACGCGCCAGGTCGATATTGCTCCAGCGTAGCGCCGCCAGCAGCAGGATGGCCTCGCCGGCAATCGCCACGCCGAACGCCAGTGCGTGCCAGCCGGACATGTACAGCGGAATCGACAAGGCCACCAGCAACGCAGCAGAAACCACCTGGGCGATGCCCATGCGGCGGCGGCGCACCGCCAGCAACGACAGCACCAGCACCTCCACCCCGAGCGCGCCGGCCAGGAAGCGGTGCACCTGCTCGCGCCAGGCCTTGTGCGATTCCAGCGGCCGGATCTTGCTGGCCACATGCGTATTGGCTTCGTCGCTGGTCTGCGGCCAGGTGACGCGGCCGTAGCAGGTCGGCCAGTCCGGGCAGCTCATGCCGGCATCGGACAGGCGCACGAACGACCCGAACAGGATCGTGCTCGCAGTGAACAACGCAGCCAGCCAGGCCATGCGATGGAAGTGGCGGAACAATGCCGGTGGCGCAAACAGATTCATCGAAACGGGCTCACATCAGTTTCAGCAGCTTGACCAGATCGGCACGCAGGCCGGCCGGGTCGAACCCCGGGGCGTACCGCAGGATCACGAAGCCATTCGGGTCGATTACATACACCGGCACGCCGGCGGCATCGTTGGCACGCGGCAGGCCCTGCCGCAGCCGCGCGTCATCGCGCAGCACACGCAGGGCCGGCATCGGCGGCAGACCGGCCGGCGGGGCGCCGATCCACAACACCTCCACCTTGTCGGCGCGATGGCCGAGCAGCTGCCACACCTTGTCCAGTTCGGCCGCCAACATCACGCACTGCTGCGTGCAGCTGGCAGGCGGTGCGAGCGCAATCCGCCACACACGTTCGGCAGGCGTCCAGGCATACGGCTGCCCGTCCGCGCGCACCGGCACCAACCCGCGCAGGTCGGCGGGCGGCTTGAGCAGTTCGCCGTGATTGCGCATCGATGCCGGCTGCCATCCGGAGAAGCGCAGCACGCCGGCCAGCAACATCGAGCCGAAGAACAGCACCGCCAGGGCAATCAGCATCCTGCGGCCGCGTTTGACCGAATGCGGCGTGGCCGATGTGGAGGAGGTCATGCCGGCGATTTTCTCATGCCGCAGGCGTCAGTGCCCGCGTTGACGGCGGCGACGCGCACGCCAGCTCAGCAGCGTCGCGGTGACCAGCACGGCCGCGGCCAGACCGAACCATTGCACCGCATAACCCAAGTGCCGCGCGGGTGGCAGCGTGTTCGGCAGCATCTCCAGGTCGCGTGCATACCCGACCGGTAGGGCTGGATCCAGGCGCAGGACCTGCGACGAAATGTCGCGCCTGCCCAACGTGCTGCGCAGGGCGCTGGTATCCAGGCGCGTGGCCAGCCAGGTCTGCGGCGCATTGCCGGCGGCCAACGCTGGCCCCATTGCGAGTCCGGCCGAGGGCGGCGCACTCAGCAATCCCTGCACTGCCTGGCTCCCCTTCAGTGGCGCGATTGTCGGCAGCTGCCGATTGGCCGGCAACGGCAGCCAGCCCAGATCGACCAGCAGCGTGACCGGGCTGCCTTGCGGCGCGGCAAGTTGATAGATCCGCACACCGGCGCGCCCGGCATGCAGCTGGTTGTCCAGCAGCACCTGCTGCGGCAGGAACCGCACCTCTCCGCTCACCCAGGCCAGCGCATGCGGCGTGGCCAGGGCCTGCACCAGGGTCAACGGCGTCTGCCGCACATGCGCCGCGCGTTCCAGCAACGCCTGTTTGTCGTGCATGCGCTGCAGCTGCCACTGACCCAGCGCTGCAAACCCCGCACTGACCAGCACGGCCAGCCCCCATCCCAACACCGCCGTGTGCTTGCGCATCATGACAAGCGACGCAAAAAGGCGTGCAATGCCGTTACCACGCCGACGACCACCGGGGCTGTTGTGAACGATTCGCTCAAGACGTTGCTGATTGTCGCCTTCCTGATCGTGATCCTGTGGAACCTGGGTGCGGGCCTGTATTACCTGCTCACCGACCGTGGCGAAACCAAGCGCACCGTCAACGCACTGACCTGGCGCATTGGTCTATCGGTCGCACTGATCGCCGTCGTGATCCTCGGCATCTACACCGGCTGGATCAAGCCGCATGGGCTCGGCCGCTGACGCGGCCGATGGATTGGGGATTGGGGATTGGTAACAGCAAACGCAGATCGCTCTTGCGAATCCCCAATCCCGACTCCCCAATCCCCAATCCCCGCCCTCAAAGTACATACACGAACAGGAACAACGCCAGCCACACCACGTCGACGAAGTGCCAGTACCAGGCCGCCGCTTCGAAGGCGAAGTGGTTGTCGCGGGTGAAGTGCCCGCGCGCCACCCGCAGCCACATCACCGCCAGCATGATCGTGCCCAGCAGCACGTGCATGCCGTGGAAGCCGGTGAGCATGAAGAAGGTCGATCCGTAGATGCCCGATCCCAGCGTCAGATTGAGCTCGGTGTAGGCGTGGATGTATTCCTCGGCCTGCAGGAACAGGAACACGCAACCCAGCAGCACGGTCAGGCCCAGCCACAGCAATAGCGCGCCGCGACGGCCGCCCTTGAGCGCGTGGTGCGCAATGGTCAAGGTCACGCCGGAGCTGAGCAGGATCAGCGTATTGATCAGCGGCAGGCCCCAGGCCGGGATGGTCTGGAACTGCCCACCGATCGTGCCGGGGCCATTGGTCGGCCATGCAGCGGAATAGCCGTTCCACAGCAGTTCGTTGGTCATCACGCCATCGCCTTCGCCGCCCAGCCAGGGCAGCGTCAGCACACGCGTGTAGAACAACGCGCCGAAGAAGGCGCAGAAGAACATCACCTCGGAAAAGATGAACCACACCATCCCCATGCGGAAGGAGCCGTCCACCTGGCGGTTGTAGTGCCCGGCGTTGGATTCGCGGATGACATCGCCAAACCACATGAACAAGGTCGCCAGCAACATCGCCATGCCGACGAAGAACGTCCAGCGCCCCCATGCCGCATCGTTGAGCCAGCTGGCCACGCCGATCATCATCACGAACATCGCAATCGACCCGACAAAGGGCCATTTGCTCTGGCTCGGGACGAAATACGCATCGGCGTTGGGACTATGGTCGGCCATGGCGTTGCTTCCGTGTCGGTGCTGCGTGTGGATGAAGGATCAAGGCGCCGCGCGCGGCGCGCTGGATGCGCCACCGCCCTGCAACTCCGAGGTCAGAGTGTCGTTGCGATAGAACGTGTAGGACAGGGTGATCGTGGTGACTTCCGGCGGCAGCGCCGGGTCGACAATGAAACGCAGCGGCATGTCGCGCGTTTCGCCGGCCTGCAAGGTCTGCGCGGTAAAACAGAAGCATTCGGTCTTGTTGAAGTATCCGGATGCCCGCGCCGGTGCGACCGATGGCACCGCACTGCCGACCACTGCCCGCGCACTGTCGTTGCGTGCGAAGTACAGCGCCTCGTTGAGTTCGCCCGGCACCACATCCATCGTCATCTGCTCGGGATGAAAGGTCCACGGCAGTTTGGAATTGACCCCGGCATCGAACTCCACCCGCACCGTGCGTTTGCCAGCCCCTGCACTCGCGGCGGCATTGCCGCGCGTACTGCCCGGCACACGCTCCATGCGGATGCCGAAGACTTTTTCGCACGCGATGCGATACAGCGGCACCAGCGAAAAGGTCAGCACGAACACGCCCAACACCACGCCCAGCAGCTTGAACAGGCCGGCCGTCGGTGCAGGTGCGGGCGCCCGCGCGTTCACCGCCCGATGACTCCCGACGCAATGAAACCCGCATAGATCAGCAGCGCGATGATGCCGACGGTGATCGCCGTGCGGCGCACCGCACGACGCTGTTGCGCCTGCCGTTCGGCAGCGGAGAGCAGACGTGCCACAGCCGGCGGCGCGGACTCAGTGACCGATGTCTTCATGCGCAAGATCTCCAGGCTTGATCACCGGCGGCACGGTGAAGGTATGCGCAGGTGCCGGCGACGGCACCGTCCACTCCAGTCCCTTGGCGCCTTCCCAGGCACGTGCGTCGGCCTTGGCGCCGCTGCGCAGCGAGGCGAGCAGGATGCCGGCCATCAGGAACGGCGTGGCGAACATGCCGAACGCGCCGATCGAGCTGATCAGGTTCCAGTCGGCAAACACCACGTTGTAATCGGGGATCCGCCGCGGCATGCCGGCCAGGCCAAGGAAATGCTGCGGGAAGAACAGCAGATTGACGAACACCATCGTCCACCAGAAATGGAACTTGGCCCAGGTCTCGTTGTACATCCGCCCGGTCCACTTCGGCCACCAGTAGTACACCGCCGCAATCAGCGCGAAGACCGCACCGGTGACCAGCACATAATGGAAATGCGCGACCACAAAATAGGTGTCGTGATACTGGAAATCCGCCGGCACGATTGCCAGCATCAGGCCCGAAAATCCACCGATGCTGAAGAGAATCACGAACGCCACCGCCCACAGCATCGGCGATTCGAACGTCAGCGAGCCCTTCCACATCGTGCTGACCCAGTTGAACACCTTCACCCCGGTCGGGATGGAGATCAGCATCGTGGCAAACATGAAGTAGATTTCGCCGCCCAGCGGCATGCCCACGGTGAACATGTGGTGCGCCCACACGATGAAGCTCAGGAACGCGATCGCCGCGATCGCATAGACCATCGCCTGATAGCCGAACAGCGGCTTGCGGCTGAAGGTCGGGATGATCTCACTGACCACGCCGAACGCCGGCAGGATCATGATGTAGACCTCCGGATGCCCGAAGAACCAGAAGATGTGCTGGTACATCACCGGGTCGCCGCCGCCGGCCGCATTGAAGAAGCTGGTGCCGAAGAACTTGTCGGTCAGCAGCATGGTCACCGCGCCGGCCAGCACCGGCATCACCGCGATCAGCAGGAAGGCGGTGATCAGCCAGGCCCAGCAGAAGATCGGCATCTTCAGCAGGTCGATGCCCGGCGCGCGCATGTTGAGCACGGTGGCGATGATGTTGATCGCGCCCATGATCGAACTGACGCCGGCCACATGGATCGCGAACACGCTGAAGGCCACGTTGTAGCCGCCCTGCAGCGACAGCGGCGGGTATAGCGTCCAGCCGCCGGCCGGCGCACCGCCGGGCAGGAACAGCGTCAGCAGCAGCAAGGTAAACGCCACCGGCAGCAACCAGAACGACCAGTTGTTCATGCGCGGCAACGCCATGTCCGGCGCGCCGATCTGCAACGGAATCATCCAGTTGGCCAGGCCGACGAAGGCCGGCATCACCCCGCCGAAGATCATTACCAGGGCATGCACGGTGGTCATCTGGTTGAAGAATTCCGGCTTGACGAACTGCAGCCCGGGCTGCATCAGTTCAGCGCGGATCACCACGCTCATCGCCGCGCCGATGATGAACATCACGAAGGAAAACAGCAGATACAGCGTGCCGATGTCCTTGTGATTGGTCGAGAAAAACCAGCGCTCGACGAAACCGGGCTGGTGGTGTCCGTGGTGATCGACTGCGGTATGCGCCATGACGGAACGACCTCTACGAAGCGGTGCGGTTGCGGGCGATTAAAGAGCGGCGGTCGGGGCGGCGGTCGGAGCAGGCGCTGCGGCTGGAGCAGCCTCACCGGCAGGCGGTGCTGCAGGTGTGGACGCCGGCGCCGGGGTGCCGGCCGGTGCGGCAGGCGCTGCGCTGGCACTGCGACGGGCCGCCAGCCAGCGCTGGAATTCGGCCTTGGGCAGTGCTTCCACCACGATCGGCATGAAACCATGATCCTTGCCGCACAACTCGGCGCACTGCCCGCGATACACGCCCGGCTGCTCGATATTGGTCCATGCCTCGTTGACGATGCCGGGGATCGCGTCCTGCTTCCAGCCAAGCGCCGGCACCCACCACGCATGGATTACGTCGTCGGCGGTGATCACGAAACGGATCTTGGTGTTCACCGGCAGCACCAGGCGATTGTCCACGTCCAGCAGATAATGCGGTTGCGATGCAGCGGTCGGACGCTCGCCACTCTGGCGGATGCGATCGGATTCGCGCGCCAGCCGGCTGGTGAACTCCACGCCCTGGCCCAGATACTCGTATTTCCACATCCACTGGTAGCCGGTGACCTTGACGGTCATTTCCGACTCGCGGGTGTCGTACATCGCAATCAGCTTGGCCGTTGCCGGCCAGGCCATCGCAATCAGCACCAGCACCGGGATCACCGTCCACAGCACCTCTGCCGTGGTGTTGTGGCTGAATTGCGCGGCCACCGCCCCCTTGGACTTGCGGAACTTGAAGATCGCATAGCCCATCGCACCGAACACCAGCGCGCCGATCACCACGCAGACCCACAGCGCCACCATGTGCGCCTCGTAGGCCATGCGCGCGGTCTGGGTGACCCCGCGGCCCATGTTGAGCTGCCATTCCTTCGGGTCGGCCGATTGCGCCCAGGCAACCGAGGCGCTCGACAGCGCCAGCATCGCCAAAGCCAATTTCGGATACGTCGCCTTCCAGCTGCTGCGTTGCGTCATTGCCTAGACCCTTACGTCATCGGTGACGGCCATTGGCGGCCGCGAGCAAGCGTTTCAGCGTAGTTGCCAGTTCCACACGTTCGGCCGGCCCGAGAAAACTTCCAATCTCGATCTGCTTGCCGCTGCTGACCAGCACCACCCTGTCGTCGCGTTCCATGCATAACCGCACCCAATGCGGATGTGCCTGAAACGCTGGTGGCGCATGTCCGGATGGAAACACCTCGACAACGGTCTCCCCTACCCGGATCGCTTCTTCGCGCTCGCCACTTCGCCACAACTGCCGTAGCGCCAGCGCCACCACACCACTGTGCAACAGGGCGAACACCGGCGCGAATGCATTGCCGGTCCACCACCCCAGGCCCGCAAATACCCACATCGTTCCCGCCAACACTGCGAACAGCTGCACGAATTGCCTGGCCGACAATGCCCGCGGAGGCCGCAACCGCAACTGCGTCCCGACCCCTTCGGACATCAACGGCAGTACTTCGATCATTGGCAACACGCAGCGCACTGCGGGAATGGCCCGATGGTAGACCCGCACGAACGCATGCGGCAAGCGTTTCCGGCAATCATGCGATTGCTGCAGTGCAGCTAAAAACACGCGTAAATCAATCACTTCCCGGTGCATGTGCCGATGCCCGCGGCTGCGGCCGGCAGGGAGCGAGTCCGTTTTGGGCCTGCGCCGGCCACGTGCACAAAACGGCGGAAAAGTTGCCGCTTCCACACAAGTGCGCAGGGGCTGCGGCTCTCTAGAATGAGCAAGGATTCCCAGGCACCCTTCGCATGAACGCTCAGCTCGACCCGCTTGCCTCTCCCTCAGTTGCGCGCCCGCTGCTGGCGCCCGAGCTGCCTGCCGCACCCGGCGCATTGCGTGCGGCGATCACCGCCGCCTGGCTCAAGGACGAAACCGAGCACGTCCGCGAATTGCTCGACCAGGCGCGTCTGCCCGCCGCCGAACAGGCCAAGGTGCAGGCGGTGGCCGCCGATCTGGTCACCCGCGTCCGCGCACGTGCGCAGGACCAGGGCGCGATCGAAGCCTTCATGCGCCAGTACGACCTGGGCAGCGAAGAAGGCGTCTTGCTGATGTGCGTGGCCGAAGCGCTGTTGCGCATTCCCGACCAGGACACCGCAGACAAGCTGATCCGCGACAAGCTCGGCGATGCGGACTGGAAAAAACACGTTGGCGGCAGCGACTCGGTGCTGGTCAACGCATCGACCTGGGGCCTGATGCTCACCGGCAAGCTGGTGCAGCTCAACGACCTCACCCGCGCCGACGTGCCCGGCGCGTTCAAGCGCCTGATCGGCCGCGTCGGCGAGCCGGTGATTCGCCTGGCGGTGCGCCAGGCGATGAAGATCATGGGCCACCAGTTCGTCATGGGCCGCACCATCGGTGAGGCCCTGTCGCGTTCGCGCAAGGGCGACAACGCCGATTACCGCTATTCCTTCGACATGCTCGGCGAAGGCGCATTGACCATGAAGGATGCGCAGCGCTATCTGCAGGCGTACCGCGATGCCATCCACGCGATCGGCCGCAGCGGCAGCTTCGTCGGTACCGATGTCTTTGCGGCGCCCAGCATCTCGATCAAATTGTCCGCGCTGTATCCGCGCTACGAGCATGCCAAGCGCGCACGCGTGATGGCCGAACTGGTGCCGGGCGTGCTCGAGCTGGCGCAACTGGCCAAGTCCTACGGCATCGGCTACACCGTCGATGCCGAAGAAGCCGACCGTCTGGAACTGTCGCTGGACATCATCGAGGCCACCTTCTCCGACCCGTCGCTGGATGGATGGGAGGGCTATGGCCTGGCGGTGCAGGCGTATCAGAAGCGCACGCCGTACACGATCGATTTTCTCGCCGATCTGGCGCGCCGCGTCGGCCGTCGCATTCCGGTGCGTTTGGTCAAGGGCGCGTACTGGGACGCGGAGATCAAGCGCGCACAGATCGAAGGTCACCCCGGCTACCCGGTCTTTACCCGCAAGCAGAATACCGACGTGTCGTATCTGGCCTGCGCGCGCCGCATGTTCGCGCACAGCGATGCGCTGTATCCGATGTTCGCCACGCACAACGCGCAGACCATCGCGGCGGTACGCGCAATCGCAACGACCAAGCATTACGAACACCAGAAACTGCACGGCATGGGCGATGACCTGTATGCCGAAGTGATTCCGGCCGATCGCCTGGGACTGCCATGCCGCGTGTACGCCCCGGTCGGCTCGCACGAGGATCTGCTGCCGTACCTGGTGCGTCGCCTGCTCGAGAACGGCGCCAATTCCAGCTTCGTCAATCGCATCACCGACGAGGACGTCGCCATCGAAGACCTGATCCGCGATCCGGTCGAAGCGGTGTCCTCGTTCGGCTCCATTCCGCATCCCAAGATTCCGCTGCCCACCGATCTGTTGCGCAGCCAGAACCAACACAGGAAAAACTCCATGGGCGCCAATCTCGCCAACGACAACGATCTGCGGCAGCTGGCCGAGCAACTCAATGCCGCCATCAAGCCGTGGAAGGCCACCCCACTAGTGCCCGGCGCGGTGATCAGCACGCAGAGCGAGGCGGTGCGCAACCCGGCGGACCGACGCGAAACGGTTGGGCACTGGCAGCCGGCCGATCCGGCCACCGTGCAGACGTCTCTGGCAACCGCCGCTGCCGCGCAGCCGGCCTGGAACCGCACGCCTGCGGCCAGCCGCGCCACCATCCTGGAGCATGCCGCCGACCTGCTCGAAGCACGCATGCCCGAATTCATGGCGATCTGCGTCAAGGAGGCCGGCAAAACCCTGCCCGACGCCGTGGCAGAAGTGCGTGAGGCGGTCGACTTCCTGCGTTATTACGCAGCCCAGGCACGCGCGCAGTTCGGCGCACCCGAGCGTCTGCCCGGGCCAACCGGCGAATCCAACGAACTGCAGCTGCATGGCCGCGGTGTCTTCGTCTGCATCAGCCCCTGGAACTTCCCGCTCGCTATCTTCCTCGGCCAGGTCGCCGCCGCATTGGCTGCCGGCAACAGCGTGATCGCCAAGCCTGCAGAGCAAACCAACTTGATCGGCTACGCTGCAGTGAAGCTGCTGCACGAAGCGGGTATCCCCGAAGCGGTCGTGCAGTTCCTGCCGGGCGACGGCGCCACCGTCGGCGCTGCGCTGACCAATGATCCGCGCGTGGCGGGCGTCGCCTTCACTGGCTCCACGGAGACCGCGCGCGTCATCAACCGTACCCTGGCGTCTCGCGATGCCGCGATCGGCGTGCTGATTGCCGAAACCGGTGGCCAGAACGCCTTCATCGCCGACTCGTCCTCGTTGCCGGAAGCCGTCGTCAAGGACGCGATCTCCAGCGCCTTCATGTCCGCCGGCCAACGCTGCTCGGCGGCCCGCGTGCTGTTCGTGCAGGACGACATCGCCGACAAGGTCATGACCATGCTGGCCGGCGCAATGGGAGAGCTGAAGATCGGCGATCCTGCGCTGCTGTCCACCGATGTTGGCCCCGTCATCGACGCAGATGCGCTCAAGATCCTCGACGATCATGCGGAGCGCATGGATCGCGAAGCCCGCCCGATCGGCACCACCACCCTGGACCCCGCCACTGCCAACGGCAGCTTTTTCGCCCCGCGTGCGTACGAGCTGGCCTCGCTCGCGCAGCTGCAGCGCGAAATTTTCGGGCCGGTCCTGCATGTCATCCGCTGGAAAGCCGACCAACTCGACGTCGTCATCGATCAGATCAATGCCACCGGTTACGGACTGACCCTGGGCGTGCACTCGCGCATCGACGAGACCATCGATCGCATCACCACGCGTGTTGCGGTCGGCAATGTCTACGTCAACCGCAATCAGATCGGTGCGGTCGTCGGCGTACAGCCCTTCGGCGGCCAGGGACTGTCAGGTACCGGCCCGAAAGCCGGCGGCCCGCATTACCTGCTTCGTTTTGCCACCGAGAAGGTCGTCACCGTCAATACGACGGCCGCAGGCGGCAACGCCTCGCTTCTGACACTGGGCGACTGAGGGCCAGGCCCACAACTATCAGGCCATCTCTCTTGGCTTGCTGAGGAAAACAAGAACCCCGCATCGCGGGGTTTTTGTTGTGCCCAGATGTCCGCACAAGGTCCCGTGCCCGTAGATCTGCATTGCGTAGAAGTAAGCGGTAGGTCATTGCTACACAACAGCATCGCTGCGAGTACCTACCTCTCGGCATCGACGTGAAAATCAGGGGACAGAGGTAAGAAAGAAGCTCAACCTTGGGCCCTGTCAGTGACCTGCGTGAACCGACGCGTCAGCTACTGCGTTACATGTCGATGAGGCCCCGATCACAGCGTGGCAAGGTTCCAAGGGATGCGCCTGAAGTGTCCGAGTGCCGTGGCGCTACTCGGCTTCGGCTTTGGCTTCGGCTTCGGCTTTGGCTTTGGCCTTGGCTTTAGCCAGTTGTCTTA